>NZ_QQRR01000002.1:0-300000 GCF_003439925.1 Haloprofundus halophilus | reverse complement strand
GTCGCTACGGCGTCTGCGACACCAACGACTACGGCGAGATAATCGAAGTCGTCGAGAAACCCGACGAACCGCCGTCGAACCTCGTGATGACCGGCTTCTACACGTTCTCGCCGGCCATCTTCCACGCCTGCCATCTGGTCCAGCCGTCGGACCGCGACGAGTACGAGATTACCGACGCCATCAACCTGCTACTGCAGAGCGGGCGCACCATCGACGCGATTCGTTTGGATGGTTGGCGCGTCGACGTCGGCTATCCCGAGGATAGAGAGGAAGCAGAACGGCGGTTGCAGGAAGGAGTCGTCGAGACGGTGTAGTTGGAAGCCGTCGTCACCGCCCTTCGGAGGATTTTAACCGTTCTTTCACCGTGTAGCCAGCAATGACTGAAACGCGCGAGGCGACGAACGCCCTCCTCGCGGAGCGGCCGAACGCCGAGTCGGCGCTTCGCTCCATCCTCGCCGCCGACGAACGCGGCACGTGGACGTTCGACGACGTAGACGTCGACTCGGGACTGTTCGGCGAGATCGTCGCCGCGGAGATCGTCGAGAAGCGAGACGGTGGCTACCGGGTCAGCGACCCCACAGCGGTTCGTGCGGCGCTCGACGGTGACGAGGGGGCGACGGAGACGGCGTCTTCACGGTCGATTTCGACGCCGTCGATGCCTTCGCTCTCGAACGTGCGCGTCGACCGGACCGCTGCGCTCGCGCTCGCGGGGGCGCTCGCCTTTCTCGCGCTGCTTCGACTCATCTCGATTTCGGCGGTGTTCCGCGAGGGGGCTATCGTCCTCTCGGCGAACGACCCGTACTTCTACCGGTACATCGTCGAGACGGTGGCCGCGGAGACGAGCGGGCCGTTCGACTTCGGCGCGTTGGCGTCGTTGCCCCAGCGCGTGACCGCTGGTGAGCCACTGTTGGTCGTTACGCTCTGGTTCTGGACCGAGTTGCTCGGCGGCGATGCGAGTGCTTCGGGCGTCGTTCTCGCCGTGTATCCCGTCGTCTTCGCGGTGCTGACCGGCGCGCTGGTGTATCTGACGACGCTTCGGCTGACCGACGACAGACGAGTCGGACTTGCCGCGGTGTTGGCGCTGGCGCTGGTGCCTGCGCACGCCTACCGGACGAGTCTCGGATTCGCCGACCACCACGCGTTCGACTACTTCTGGCTGGCGCTGACCGCGGCAGCGCTGGTGTCGTTGGCCGTGCGGTCGAGTCGCGGCCGTGATGCGGGGATGGCGTTTTGGAGTGCGATGTTCGGCGTCGCCGTCGCCGGACAGACGCTCGCGTGGGAGGCCGGGCCGTTGCTGATTCTGCCGCTTGGGTTGATTGTCGTCGGCTGGGCGACCACGGCGGTTCGAGCGGGGGTGTCGCCGGTTCGTGAGCTGAGCGGTGTGGTCGGCGGGTTGGCGCTCGCCGCCGTGCTGACCGCCGGTGCACACTTCGCACTGGGGTGGCACGGAGAGACCGTCGCGTTCGCGCCCGCGGGGTTGTTCGTCGGCGCTGTCGCTGTGGTGGGCGTCGCCGAACTGGCACTGCGCCAGGAGTGGTCCGCACAGAGGCTCCTCGGCGGAGAGGTCGTCGCGGGCGTCGTCGTTTTCGGAGTGTTGCCATTTGTGGTGCCGCAGTTGGGAGCCGAACTGCAGAGCGGGATTCAGTTCCTCTTCGAGACGGAGGGAATCGTCGAGACGCAGTCGCTCGTCAGTGCCGACCAGGGTTCGCTCGTCGGGCCGCTGTTGTCGTTCGGGCTGTTGGTTCTCCTGGGACTGCCGTACGCCGGGTGGGCGGTGCTGCGGGCCGCTCGGGAGTACGAACCAGAGTGGCTTGCAATGGCGACGTACGCGTGGTACTTCCTCGCGCTGGCGCTGATTCAGCTACGCTTTGCCGGCGAGCTGTCGGTGTTCGTCGCGATCTTTGCTGGCTTGGGATTCATCCATCTGGCGGCGAAGATCGACGCGGTTCGGATGCCGAAGCCGTTCGCCGAGGTGGAGTCAGGGCGGCACGGGCGTGAAAAGGCGAACGAAACGGTGAGGTTAGAGCGTCCGGAGCGTCGCGAGGCGATGTCGCTTCTGGGACTCGGGCTGTTTGCCGGGAGCTTCAGTTTCGTCCAGATTCCGGTGAAGACGGGGCAGTTGCTTGTTTCTGATGGATTGTACGACGCAGCGATGTGGATGCGTGAGTATTCGGAAGAGCAAGGGTGGGAGTATCCCGAGAATTACGTGTTCAGCGAGTGGAGCTGGAATCGGGCGTACAACTATCTGGTGAATGGGAACTCGGATTCGTACGGCTTCGCGTTTAGTAATTATCGCGAGTTCCTCGGATCGAGCGATGGCGAGGAGTGGTACGAGCGGTTGCGAGATCGAGTGGGGTTCGTCGTGACCGAGGACGGAGTTAGTGTCGCTGGCAGTGGCGACGGTGATGGCGGCGGCGCGACGCTGCAGTCGCGGTTGCACGGTCGGTACGGAGGCGGCGATGGGTCAGTGCCCGGTATCGGCCACTACAAGGCCCTGTATTCGAGTGCCGATGGTTCGAAGAAGGTGTTCGGTCTCGTTCCCGGTGCGATACTCGTCGGACGTGGCGACGGAGACAGTCAGACCGTGACGACGGAGGTGGACGTCGGAAGTGAGTCGGTCACGTACGAGCGGTCGGTACAGCCGACGGAGAACGGGTGGTGTGCGGTTCGAGTGCCGCATGCTGGTGAGTATTCACTGGCTGGGGAGCGGTACCAGGTTTCGGAGGAAGTGGTGCAGTCTGGTGGATTCTCGTCGGAGAAGGGTCCGCGTGCGGTGTGGTCGTTCGAAGAAGGACGTGGGCAGTACGTGTTCGATTCGGAGGGTGGCCATCACGGGTACGCTGACGGTGTATCGTGGACCGAGGGTGTCGACGGGTACGCGCTGGAGTTCGACGGCAGTGGGTCGGTGACGATTCCGAATGCAGAGGCGTTGAATGGTGAAAATGGGCTTACTGTGTCAGTGTGGGTTCGGACGGATGAGGAAGTTGACTATCGAGAGAAGTTGGAGTTCCCGCGACTTGTTGCGAACGCAAACAATAGCGCGTACAATGACACTGAGGGTTACCAACTAGCGCTTGGACGAGGAAAGGTCGTTGCGGCGCTCGGTAATGGATCGGACGTCACTACAGTTGCGGGACCGACTATTGACGACGCCAAATGGCATCATATCGTGGTTGTCTGGAATGGGGAAGAAGTACGATTGCACGTTGACGCCGACATTGTCCAGCAGAGAGAGTTCACAGGGCAAGTTACACCGCCGAACCGAGTCGCAATCGGATCCTCATCGAACGGCGTTCGACAGTTCAAGGGCCGTCTTGATCAGGCTGAGATTCAGCAGCGAGCGATCACGTCGGAAGTGGTTACTCAAATGTACGAACGCTTCACGAGCTAATCCATTCGTTTGTGTCTCGGAGTCCTTATAGCAATTGAGGTATTCGCCCCGAGCGATGCGAATACTCGTCACTGGTGGCGCTGGGTTTATCGGTGGCCATTTGGCGGAAGCCTTTGTCGAGGACGGCCACAACGTCACTACTCTCGACAACTTCGAGCCGTTTTACGATCTCGGGATTAAGCGGCAAACGGTCGAGCGGTGCCGAACGGCCGTCGCCGATTGCGAGGGAACCTACGAATTGGTCGAGGGTGACGTACGCGATGCCGAACTCGTCTCGGATCTCGTCGCCGACGCCGAGGTCGTCGTCCACCAGGCGGCGCAAGCCGGGGTCCGGACCAGCGTCGACGAACCGCGTAAGGTGACCGACATCAATCTCGGGGGATTGGTAAACGTGCTGGAGTCGGCTGCGCAAAGCGAAACACGCCGCGTCATCCTGGCGAGTTCGTCGTCGGTCTACGGGAAACCGCAGTCGCTTCCCTACACCGAAGAACATCCGACAGAACCGGTGAGCCCCTATGGAGTATCGAAGCTGGCGGGCGAGCACTACGCTCGCGTCTACGACGAGCTACACGATTTGCCGACAGTGTGTCTCCGCTATTTCACGGTCTACGGACCGCGGATGCGGCCGAACATGGCCATCTCTAACTTCGTCTCCCGCTGCTACAACGGGGAGCCACCGGTTATCTACGGCGACGGAACCCAGACGCGAGACTTCACCTACGTCGAAGATATCGTGGACGCGAATCGGTTGCTCTTGACGACCGACGCCGCGGACGGTGACGTGTTGAACGTCGGTAGCAGTGACAATATCTCGATTCGGGAGTTGGCGGAGACCGTTCGAAATCGACTCGCACCCGAACTGGACATCGTCTACGAGGACGCTCGCCAGGCCGACGCGGAGCACACTCATGCGTCCGTCGAGAAGGCGCGAGAGTTACTCGGCTACGCACCGTCGCGGTCGATCGAGGAGGGTGTCGAGGAGTTCATCGAGTGGTACGACGCGAATCGAGAGTGGTACGAGCCGCTCGTGCAGTCGTCGTAACTGTCCAGTCTCGGCCAGTCGGTCGCTGGTGGTCGGTCGGTGTAGGGGTCAGACGCGCTCGGGTGTCTCGGGCTGCGGAAGCACGTCGTCGAGAGAAATGGTCGCAGACTTTTCGTTCAACGGCTGACGCTCGGTTGTCGAAAGAGAGTCAGTGAACCCCGGCAACAACAGGCGATCGCTCTCTCAGCGATCCACGGTAGAGACGACATCTTCGAGGAGGGACAGCGTCTCCCAGATGACCCGCGACGGAACGAACGTCGAGAAGAGATGGGGTTCGTAGACGTACTCCGCCGTCGAATCGGTCCGCTCTTGGTAGTGACCCCACCCCTCGACATGGGGGTTCGGCTCGTGGTGCCACCCGAAGTCGACTCCTCTCTCGTCGCTGTAGTGGATGGAGAACTCGGGAGGGTCGTCGGACGTTTCGCCGGCGAACCAACGCACGGTGAGCGTGGCAGAGTCGATGTCGACGCCGAACAGAGCCGGATCGAGCCGAGCTTCGACCCGAGCGTGCGAGTCCGGAGGGAAGCCCTGAGCGTGCGCGACGGCCGGATGGCGTTCGAGTTCACGTCTAATCTCACGGAGCGCTCGGTGAGACGCCGCTGCGGGATTGTACGTCGGATCTGTTGGGCCTCCCTCGTCCATGAACTACGCGGAGGCCGTCCCGCGACGGCTGTACGTCGCGTAATTGTTGATCGCCTCCTCGACGATATCGAGTCGGTATTCGGTGAGTGCCCAGTCGTTGGCCGTCCGACGAACAGTCGCTGTCTCCTCGGCGGTTTCGGTGTCGGCGGCCAGCGTGCGGAGTTCTTCGGGTGAGGCGACACCGTATTCGTCGCGCCACGTTTCGATATGGGTCTGGAGAGACTCCTTCAGAGCGATCAGACCCTCGTGGTCGTACTCGTCGAGGAGTTCGCGAAGCGTCTGATGTCGGGTGTGGAGGGGGTCGGGAGCGTACGTGGTGCCGCCGTCACGATCGAACGCGAGGAGGACGTTCATCTCGACGAGCCGTCGCAGGTGTCCGCGAGCAGTGTTCTCCGAAACCGCGGCTTCGTCGGCGATCCACGACGCCGGTCGGGGTTCCGAGACCGTCTGTGCGACGGACCGGACTCTGTCGAAGGCGCTCGTGTGCTCCTTCCAGGCGTCGACGCCGGGGTCGGAGTGAGACATGTCCTCCTGTAGCGGCCTAGTCGCAATAAATCTACCTCTGGGTAAAATTACTGAGGCTGGTGGGTCACGGCTGAGTTCGGTTTGGAGGTCGGATTTCGAACGATAGTACCACCTCGGTCGGGTCGGTTCCGTGACGCAGTTCGCGAACGGTTCGCGTACGTTTCGTGTTCACTCTACTCTCGTTGCGATGTGTGCTCCGATGAGCGCGTTATATCGGACTGGCTCGTCTCTACATCGTTCTCATTAGCCGTCTGCGTTCGTGGTACTCGCTCTCGGGGGTGTTTTGGTGGTTCCAAAGCCGCGACGACCAGTTTGCCGAGACGCGTCTCGGCGACGCGCTCACCCCCGGTAACGAGACGACTACTCACCGCGACTGCAAGCCTGCCGACGGCGGAGTACTCGAACGCGCGCCGGATAGGAGGGGCGAGTCGGTCGAGCAATCGAACGAACGGCCCGACGGTGTACGTCTCCCGAAGGTCGATGACGATTACCTCTGGATCGGGTTCGGCGGTGAGCCAGCGGTAGAGATAGGAGTTCATCACGAGGGGTCGAGCGCGGTCGGCGATTACACCGAGTCGGTCCGCCGCGCTTCGGGCGGCGCGGACGATGCGGGATCCCGACAGCGCCGTGCCGAACGAGGAGTTCGACTCGGATTCGGTAGATTCGGTCATCTCAGTCACCTCGTCACTCGACCTGGACGACAGTCACGCGGACGGTTACGGTCCCGAGGTCGAGGACGGTCTCCTCGCCCTGCCGGAGGCGCTCACCCTTGAACGTGATACCGGTAGAACTCTCTTGGACCGCTAGTCGGGCAGTCATCGAGACGTCCTTCTCGACTGGGTGTTCACGTTGGTAGATCTGGCCGTCTTCGCCGGTAACGACGACCGCCGCCGGCTCGACGTTGACGCGTGTCAGTTCGGCGACGGTCTCCCCGCGCACGCGCTCCGTCATACCCGCGTCGAGGCTGTCGGCAAGGGCCGGATCCACGTTTTCCATCTCGAGCCGGACGGTCCGAGTAGCGGACTCGCCGCGCTGTTCGGTTGCCCCTACGCGAGCGACGGTGCCGTCGAAGTCGTACGCGTCGGTTTCGAACGAGAGGGGAGCGTTCTCGTGTAGACGCGTCCCGCCTACGTGCAGGTCGTCGCTCAACCGCAGCGCGCGGTAGGTAACGCCGACGTAGACGCGCTTGCGCTCGGGATCGTCGGTACCGTAGGCGGCGACGGATTCGACGGTGCCGACGGTCCGGCCGTCGACTTCGTACTCGTCGCCGGGTTCGATGGCTTCGGCGGTGTCGGTCGCGACGGTCGCGCGCAGGAGGACCGGAGTGTCCACGATCGGGAGCTCGGGGTTCTCCTCGCCGACGGCGGTAATCGTGCCGGTCGTCTGGTAGTCGTCCGTCACGATAGAGAGTCCGCGGCCGACACGCGGGAGGTCGCCGTCGTAGGTGATGCTGCCGTCGTCGGTAGGTTCGCCCACGAGTCCGACGCGGACGAAGACGCGTTGCTGGTCGGTGGAGTTGCTTTCGATGGCGTAGACGTCGGTTATCGAGAGTTCGTCGGTCTCGGAGAGCGCGGTGGTGTCACCCTCGGAGAGCAGCTCGGCTACGTAGCTTGGCTGTGTGCCGAGGTCAAGGGTGGCGTACCGGGTCTCGGTGTTGGGTTCGGAGGCTTGTTCGGGCTCGTCTGCGAGGACGAAGGCGCTGCCGGCGGCGACGACTGCGATGACGAGGAGGATTGCGAGGGCGTCGACGACGTTGAGGAGGCCGAAGAGGTCGCCTTCGTCGTCGATTAGTTGCACGGAGAATCACCCGATTGGAACATTGGCAGTATGGATTTACGCCTCTGGGTAAAGCGTTCCGTCTTCGGATTCCGCATCCACACATAAGCACAGGAGGCGGCCGAGGCTACTCGGAATAAAACTCTACGGCTCGTTCGAGCCCCTCTGTGAACGACACCTCCGGACGCCAGCCGAGGCTTCGGACCTTCGAAGAATCGAGCGCATACCGTCGGTCGTGACCGGGCCGGTCCTCCACGAATTCGATGAGCTCGTCGTCTGCGTCGACCGCGTCGACGACAGCACGGGCGACATCTAGATTCGTCCGCTCGTCGCCGCTCCCGATGTTGTATATTTCTCCGAGAGTGCCCCTTTGGCGAACGAGATCGACGGCGCGGCAGTTATCAGTTACGTAGGTCCACTCGCGGACGTTCGAGCCGTCGCCGTAGATTGGAAGTGCTTCGCCGCGCGTCGCTCGCCGAATCAGTTTCGGAATCAGTTTCTCCGGATGCTGTCTCGGACCGAAGTTGTTCGATGAACGCGTGATGACCACTGGGACGTCGTGTGTCTCGTAGTACGACAGCGCTAGGTGGTCAGCGCTCGCCTTCGTCGCCGCGTAGGGATTTCGCGGGTCGAGGCGGTCGTGTTCATCGAAGGTACCATCGGCGATCTCGCCGTACACCTCGTCGGTCGAAATCTGAACGAATCGGTCGACTCCGTGCTCTTGTGCCGCTTCGAGAAGTGTTTGCGTGCCGGCGACATTAGTGTCGACGAACTGTCTCGCACCTTCGATCGAGCGGTCGACGTGTGACTCAGCCGCGAAATTCACTACGATATCGGCGTCTGCGACGAGGTCGTCGACCAGTTTGCGGTCGGTGATGTCGCCCTCGACGAACGTATGGCGGCTCTCGTCCACACCGTCGAGATTTCTCCTGTTGCCCGCATACGTGAGTGCGTCGAGCGTCGTCACGTCAGCATCAGTTTCGTCGAGGACGTGACGGACATAATTCGAGCCGATAAAGCCCGCAGCGCCGGTTACGAGAAGTTGCATAGCGGATGCATTCAACCGGTGGGGATTTAGTTTACGCTCGGCGTCGGTCAGCGTACAGTGACCGTATTAGTGCTGGGCGCTGGCGGCTTGCTCGGAAGTAGTGTCACCGCCGAGGCAATGGATAGAGGACGAGCAGTCGTCGCCGCGTTCCACAGCCAAGCACCGGAGTTCGAGACGGAACTGGTTCAGTACGATGTAACAGACACCGAGGACTTCATCGGTCTGCTGGTAGAGTACGAACCTGATGTCGTCGTCAACTGCGCGGCGATGACCGACGTCGACGGATGCGAAGCGCGTCCCGAGCGCGCCCGCGAGGTCAACGGCCGTGCGCCCGGCCGACTCGCCGAGTGCGCTGCCGATCACGACGTGGACTTCGTTCACGTTTCGACCGACTACGTCTTCAACGGACGGGCGTCGCAGTCGTACGAGGAAGCGTCGGGCACGAACCCGATTCAGGCGTATGGACGGTCAAAGCGTCTCGGCGAACAGCGAGTGCAAGAGAGTCACTCCGAGGCGCTCGTCGTGCGTCTCTCGTTCGTCTACGGCCAACGTGGGGACTCCGGAAGGCTGGAAGGCTTTCCCAGTTGGGTCCGCGAGCAACTGGATGCGGGCGATTCACTTCCCCTGTTTGCCGATCAGCACGTGACTCCGAGCCGTGCTGGACACGTCGCCGAAACCATCTTCGATCTACTCAGCCTCGACGCATCCGGCGTCGTCCATGTTGCGTCCAGTTCCTGTGTCAGCCCGTACGAAATCGGACTGACAATGGCAGATATAGTCGGCGAGTCGACGGAGAAGATATCGAAAAGTGCATTGGCCGATGTCGAGCGAGACGCCGAGCGTCCTCGACACACCTGCCTAGATGTCAAGAAAGTCGAGTCGCTCCTCGACCGTCCTCAACCGACCCTCGAAGAAGATCTCCGAGCGATTCTTTAGTCCAATCGCTACTCTCTATTCCATCTGATACCGGTCGTGATTCGCCTCGTAGTGCCTCTGGACGTCTGCCGAGAGGTCCGTGAAGCGGTGGACTCGCCCGCAGCCGAGTCCGGGACACTTCAGCGTGCGTTCTGATTCGAGTACGTTCGCCGCGATGATCGTCCCGCAGTCGGGACACGAGGTGGTTTCGATACGCATGTTAGAGTTTGAGCTGTGAGTTCTCGCCGACAACGAGTCGCCGGCCTTCGGGAAGCAGGTCGTCGGCGCTTTCGACCATCGCGCCGCGACCGATGAGGCTATCCACGATGCGGCCGTTCGCCGTCAGCCGACTCTCGCCGACGACGACGCTATTCTCGACGTGCGTGCTGTCGACGATACAGTTCGGGCCGATGGAGGTGTACGGGCCGACGTAGGTGTTGGAGCGAATCACCGTGTCCGCCGCTATGCTCACCGGGCCTCGTACGGTCGCGCCCTCGCGAATCGTCGCTGTCTCGTGGAGATCGACGTGACCGATCACGTTCGCGCCGTCCGCAATCGTCCCTGCAGTCGCCCCAGGTTGTCCTTCGAGTACCAGTCGATTCGCGTCGAGGATGTCCTCCGGTTTGCCGGTGTCCTTCCACCACCCCTCGACTACGTGCGAATCGATCGACTCCCCGTCGTCGAGTAGCGCCTGGATCGCGTCGGTGATCTCCAGTTCCCCCCGCCAGGAGGGTTCTAAGTCGGCGATGGCGTCGAAGATCTTCGGCGAGAAGACGTAGATGCCGATGAGTGCGAGGTTGCTCGGCGGGTCGTCGGGTTTCTCGACGAGTTGGCGGACGGCTCCCGATTCGTCCACGTCGGCGATGCCGAACTGTCCGGGGTTGTCGACGTGCTGGAGAGCGATGCCGGCCGCAGCGTCGTTCGACTCGTAACGCGCGACGAGCTCGCCGATGCCTTGCTTGAGGATGTTGTCGCCGAGGTACATCACGAAGTCGTCGTCGCCGACGAACTCGCGGGCGCAGCCTGCAGCGTGGGCTAGTCCGAGCGGTTCGCCCTGCACGATGTAGGTGACGTCGACGCCGAATTCGCTCCCGTCGCCGAGGAACGCCTGAATCTCGTCACGACCCTTCTCTCCGAGGACAACGCCGATTTCAGTGATTCCTGCGTCTCGGAGGTCCTCGATTCCGTACTGGAGTACCGGCTTGTTGGCTACCGGAACTAGCTGTTTCGGGCCAGTGTGAGTGATGGGTCGGAGGCGGGAGCCCGTTCCGCCGGCGAGTACGATTCCTTTCATCTATTCGTGAGGGTCGGAATCCCAGTCGAGCGGGATTCGGTCGGTGTCGTGCGGGAGTCGTTCCTCGTCGGGGTCGTCGTAGTCGTAGCGGTTGGTCGGGAAGTTTACGAGCATCGCTTGCTCGTTTCCGACGACTTTGAAGCCGTGCCAGCAGTCGCCCGGAATCCTGACGACTTGCTGGTTGTGCTCACCGATGACGAACGTGTTCAGTTCACCCTGAGTGGGGGAGTCCTCCCGGTCGTCGTAGATGCCGACTTTGATTCTGCCTTGGGGGCAGACGAAGTGGTCGATCTGTCCGCGGGTGTGACGGTGCCACGCTCGGATGACGCCTGGATAGGAGAGGGAGTAGTAGGACATCGCCGGTTCGGGGTCGTAAATCTCCCAGTCGTCGCGGAAGATTTCGACGAGGTGGCCGCGCTCGTCCGCGTTTACTTGGAGGTCGCGTAGTTCGACGCCGTGAATCATACTTCGACACTCTCAACGAAGAACTACTGATTTTCGATGTTTATCTAAGCATTCATAAGAGGCGAAAGAGAGGACGCGAACACATGGATACCCTCGTTATTGGTCTCGATGGTGGGGAGTGGGATGTCGTTAACCCCCTAATCGAGGAAGGGAAGTTACCGAACATTGCTCGGCTCAAAGAGGAGGGTGTCTCCGGACCACTCGAATCGATTACGCCGCCTGTGTCCCCTCCCGCGTGGAACTCGATCCATACTGGAACGAATCCAGGCAAGCACGGTATCTTCGACTTCGGAACCTTCGATGAGAACTACAACCGCCGGTCGATAAACTCATCAGACCGCTGTGCGGTCCCGTTTTGGCGAATAATGAACGATGAGGGGGTGACGACTGGGCTATTCAAAGTTCCGTTCACCTATCCGCCAGACGATGTCTCCGGATTCATGGTAACTGGGTTCCCGACCGCAAACACGGTCGACGATTTCGCTGTACCTCCTTCGCTAACGGAGCAAGTGGGGCCTGTAGAGGAACTTTTCGAGGACTGGTCGTTACAGCGAGCGGGTGATTATGAGGGCTTCAAACGAAATCTAATCCGGGTCGCCGAACGTCAGACCGATCTCTTCCTCGAATTGCTCGAAGAGTACGACACCGACCTCTCGATGACTGTCTACGACGGGTCCGATCGTGTCCAGCACTTCTTCTGGAAGTACTTCGACGAGACGCATCCACGTTACGAGCCTGACTCAAGCCTCGTCGGAGCGATCGAAGAGTACTACGAGACGGTCGACCGCGGAATCGGGCGTATGTTGGACGTTGTGGACGATGACTGTGATGTCGTCGTTCTCTCCGACCACGGGTTTGGACCGCTCACACACGACATCTATATCGACGAGTGGTTGGAGAAGGAGGGCTTTCTCGCACGACGGGAGCAGTCCTCTGCGAAGACAAAAACCGACGATGTTCTCGGTGCGACGGTGAAAGCCGCGTGGGAGACGCTAAAGAGCGCGAATCTCCACGGGAAGGTGAAGTCGGTCGTACCATCGTCGTGGTTTGACTTTGGGAAAAGCCTACAAGACAAACCACATCGGGATGTCGTTTGGACCGAGACTCAGGCCTTCTTCACCACCCTGTCGGGGCAGGCACTCTACGTTAACACCGAAGGTTCGTTCAGTGAGGGAGCAGTTCCGCAGCATGAGTACGATGAAGTAATCGAGGAGATACGAGAGTCACTACTCTCAATTAGGCATCCGGAGACGGGTGAATCGCTCGTCGAAGCGGTCGTGCGTAGCGACGAAGTGTTCGAGGGGCCAGCGACGGAAACCGGCCCTGACCTCATCGTTCGTACCGTTCCAGATCACACGCTTAAAGGTGGGTTCTCCGAGTCGCTTCTGCAGTCGTCCGCACAGAACGCTCACGACCGCTCGGGCGACCACAGAAGCGATGGGATCTTGATCGCGAGCGGTCCGTCGTTTCGGACGGGGAGAGTCGAAGACGCGAGCGTTCTCGATATCGCGCCGATTCTACTCTACCTTCAAGGCTGTCCGATACCGACGGTGATGGACGGTTCTCTGTCGAGAGAACTCTTCTTCGAGGAGATGTTCGACGAAAGAGCCGTCAGAGAGACCGAGAAGTACGGTCGCTCGGAGAGTGAGGGACGAGAGTGGAACGCGGAGGAGGAAGTAGAGCTCGAAAAGCGACTGAGCGATATGGGGTATCTCGGATAGGGCAATGAGTGATCAGAGTGATGGTGGAATTGCCACCCTAGCAGCTCAGGGGAGCATTACTCTCCTCGGGAATATTCTCGGTAAATTCCTGGGGTTTTTGTTTGTCGTAATTGCTACGCGGCTAGTATCCCCATCAGAGTACGGCGTGTTTACGTTGGGGTTGTCGGTCGTTCTGTTCGCACAAGGATTTGCCAGTTTGAACGTCTATCGATCGATAGATTACTTCGTTCCTCAATTCTTGGACCGGTCAGAGTACGGTCGCGCGAAAAAGACGTTGCTAAACGTCTTTTCAATTGGGACTGCCACGTCGTCTCTCGGCGCAGTTGCCGTTTTTGCCTTTAGAGATGAAATTGCGGCACTCCTCAACGAGCCCTCACTGGCCGAGATCTTGCCATATTTCGTGCTCTTGATTCCGCTTCAGACAGTGTATCAGTCGTTGTTGACCTCGTTCAATAGCGTGAAAAACATGAAATTCAGAATCACTATCCGCGACCTTCTGAATCCGCTTACTCGGATTTTATGTGTCGTGCTGCTCGTTTCGGTGGGTGGTGGTGTTTTGGGGCTCGTGGGAGGGTATCTCTTCGGAGTATTCACCGCAGTCGTCTGTGGTTTTGGACTGTTATTTTATCGAGTTGACTGGCTTCGAGAAACTGCTTCGGAGACAGTCTCAAACCGCGCCCTCCTGTCTTATTCTCTTCCGCTAGTGCTCGCAGGCGTCATCTATTCGCTCGTTGGGCAGATCGACTACTTCGTCATCGGCTACTTCCTCGACTCCGCCGAAGTCGGTCGATACCAAGTCGCGTATCTCCTTGCCTCGAATCTCCTCATCGTTCTTACTGCTATTACGCCAGTATTCAAGCCAATGATTGCCGAGGTTCGTGACGATAATGCACTCCTCGAAGGGAGGTATCGACTCTCAACCCGTTGGGTGACGATGCTGACGATTCCGCCTGCCATTACTTTAGTCGTGGCCCCGGAAGTATACCTCTCGTTGCTGTTCACCGAGGAGTATGCTACAGCAGGAGCTGCAGTCGCTGCCCTCGCTGTGGGCTATCTACTCAATGCCTCTTTCGGCCCGGAAGGAATGGTGCTTGAAGGACTTGGTCACACTCGACTTACGCTACTCAACACGTTCATGCTAGTCAGTGTCAATGCTATTTTAGATATCTTCCTCGTCTCTCGCCTCGGTATCGTTGGTGCAGGAATCGCGACGGGAACTGCACTCGCAGTGGCTGGCTTGTTGGGAGTCGTGGAGATTTACGGAATTCGATCCATCCGTCCTTACGACTGGAGGTTACTTCGGGTCTGGGCTGCAGCCATTCTCCCAGTGGTTAGTGGGCTCTTCGTTATTAAACTACAAATTGGTGAGGTACAAACTGCCGTTCTTTTACCCTCTGTAGTTGTTTGTTCCTATGTTGTCGGACTCCGGACTGTTAACGGATTCAGCGAGGAGGATATGGAAATCGTATTACAAATTGAGTCTTATCTCGGTTATCCCATTATCTCATCTATCATACTTACTCAAAATAATTGACTTAGTTTATATATTGGAGAACATCCGCGTGGATAAATATCAAAATTATAGAAATTCTGGATTGAATCTGTAGGAATCTATATCAGAAGGAAGGAGAGAAATATTGAAGTTTGGTTTGCTCCATCCTCAAGAGGAATGGTAAGTACAGAATCGTCTACTAGTCTGTATAATAATGTTACGGACTGGCCCACTGTTGCAATTATCGTCCTAAATTGGAACAACTACGAAGACACTGCGGCATGTCTCCATTCTCTTCAGTCAATTGATTATCCCAATTACCATGTCATAGTGGTCGATAATGGATCCACTGACGACTCTGGAGAACGGCTAGAATCTAATTTCGAGGAGTGTCAGGTAATGTACAATGAAGATAATCTCGGCTTTGCAGCGGGGAACAACCGAGGCATTGAGAAGGCGATGCGAGAAGGCTACGATTATGTTCTCCTTTTAAACAATGACACAGTTGTTTTGGATTGTTTTTTACAACCACTAGTAAGGAGCGCTGAGAAGAATGACAGAGCGGCAATTGTAAGCGGAGTGATATACACTCATTTTCCTGATAAAATTCATTCGGCAGGAATGGATTTTTCGCTAAATCTGCTTAGACCGACGTCAATAACGGAAATTAAAGGAGTAGAATATGATGTAGATTATATTAGCGGAGCGATGATGCTGTTTTCGAGAGAATTCTTCGATCAGTGTGGGCTTCTAGATGAATCATACTTTTTCGCCATGGAAGATATGGAGATCTGCCTACGGGCGAAAAAGAATAACTGGAGGGTTCTCGTGAATAGTAACTCGCAAATCCAACACAGCATCGGCTCGTCGTCAGGAAGCAAAAATCCATTTCGTTATTATCACAGTACACGGAACAGACTCACATTTGCCTCAGACCATTTATCAAGAGGACGACGCCTGTTCTTTTATACCTTTTTTGTATTGTCGCGACTTGTGAGATTTTTACAATGGATAGTTTGTAGAGAAATTCGACTTATCACATCGACTTTTCTAGCGGTATACGACCACCTAAATCAGAATAGATTTAAAAAACCCAATTACTTCGACGAGTAGAGTTTCGAAAACCCATCATGCAGTACAAGTGTTACTCTCATTTAGAGGCATTCCTGTAGGATGCTTCTCGACCTGCCTTAGCCAGACGGTGTCGTCTCGTTTAACTTTCGAGGCCAAAGGTCGTCTCATCGTAGTGGATAGATTTTTAATTATACCATGACCAGTCTCAGTGTGTTACCCCAATCTCGGCCAATTCCCTCAGTCTCTTCTTTCAATTACAAGCATTGGGCACAAAGAGTGACACTACTCGCGTTTCCATTCTTTCTCTTCTGGAATACAACGGTTGCTAGAGTCAACATTGGTCTTGGAGATCTGCTCTTGTTGGCTGCCGGGAGTATTCTCCTCGTTACTGGCAAACTCAGGTTTGCAATGTCAAAACTCTCTGCTGTCGCTACTCTTACTTTTCTCGCGGTTGCTCTAGTTTCATTAACGTTCACCCCAAGTATATGGGCGGGGGTACTTGATTTCGTGCAATATTTTTACATCTTTGTCGTCGTAATACCAATTGTTCTAACAGTTGCAGATTCGCATCAGTTTCGCTACCACGCTGCATTAATCATCTGGGGAGCTCTACTAATAGTCGCAATTGTATCTATATTTGCTTCGATATTTATCCAAGATATACCGAAGTTCAGCAGCGTGTTTGAAAGTTACACTCAATTCCGATGGCTCCTCGCCGTTGGTGCAATCTACGCTGTCGCATTCCTACTTGATGACATACATGAAAATATAAAATTCGCTTCTATTATCTACCTTCTCTCAGCGACGCCTTTCATATTTGGTGGAATCACACTTAGTGCGATGCTCGCATATGGCGTTGGGATTTGGCTCGTCCTCAGCTGGCATGCACTAAGACGGGGCCATAACTATCTATGGTATTTCAGCGTCATGTCATGCGTACTGGCAACCGTTGGAATTGTGGTAGTTGCTTTGAAGTGGTCGACTATCTACCAAATGGGGTCACTGGGGAGCCGCCTTGAGATGTACAAAATTGCATTTCGGGGAGGTATTAACGGTATTCCATTGGGGAACGGCATCCATTCATCACAAATGCTAATGCATCAGTACGGACTCCCTCCAGAGATCCCACCAACAATTCACAATTTTGTGTTTCACTTTTTCTTTGAGATCGGGTTACTTGGTGTGCTAGCGTTTCTCATTATTGTTGGAGATTGGGTACGGACAGTCTTCATCTCGGTCTATCGCTCGCCCTCAAGCTGGCATTCGTATGATATCGCTTTTGTCGCCGTGTTTGCAGCATATCTTTGTATCGCCTTCTTCCAGCCGCCACCAGTCCACCGTATCTGGTGGGTCCACTTCGCCTTAGCGTGGGCGGCTCAAAATGAAGTCAGATAGGAACTGCCACCCGGTTTTAAATGAGCATACTGTTTTCTGAATCTGTGCCGAGATACAACTTCTAGTCAATATTCAATGAACGGACTGACAACCGAGTTGAGCAAATAAGGACCAGAGAGGATAATTGCTACGTACCACGCCTATCGTCGGTGGTGCAAAAAGGCCTGCCGCCATTAAATATTGTGTAACCCCAATGTTGTCTCTTATTCGAATTCGTTATAGACATTAACCCAATCGTTAGTAATCGACTCAATAGAAAATTCGTCAACAACCCGTTCTCTCGCAGCTACCCCCATTTTATCCCGTTTCGAAGGTGTTTTGTTCATCACCTCATCCATTGCTCTTGCCAACTGTTTTGGCGATTGCGTCTGAACGATTTTCCCAGACGCTTCAGTAACAATATCTTGAGGACCGCCGCTTTTCGTTGTAACAACCGGAAGCTGGCAAGCCATAGCTTCTACAATGGCGATCCCAAACCCTTCTTGTTTCGATGATAAGACGAATGCATCTGCTGCATTTAGATGGGAACAGATTTCGTCTGGTTGTAATGCGCCGAAAAATCGGATTTGATCATCTAAGCCGTAGGCTTTAACGAGGCCCTGTAATTTGTCTTTGAGATCTCCTGTTCCAACAATCCAAAGTGCTACGTCGTCCGAGAGAAAATCAAAGGCAGTTATCAAGGTGGAATAATCCTTTTCTTCGGTTAATCGTCCGACAGCTATCCAAACAAAAGGTTTACTCAGACCATATTTTTCTCTAAGCTCATGTCCTTCTGCACGGCGATGGCGGAACTCATGAGTGTCAATGCCATTGTGAACGACTCGGGTTTTATCTCTTGGAACTGATTTTGATTTAATATATGATTCCATCCCTTTTTCAGAAACATTTGTTAGCAAATTAGAAAAAGAATCAGTCAGTCTGTAGATTATTGAACGAAATAGTTTCGTCCGTTTGCTTTTCGCTGCTCCAAATATGTTGTGTGTTGTCGAGATCACCGTATCTGGAGAAACAAAAGGGCGTATAATCCGCGATAGGATTATTGAGTGGAACATATGAGAGTGAACGACATCGGGTTTAAATTCCCTTATCTCCCGCCAGAGTCGAACCATCGCAGTAGGAAGCTCAACAACAGAATTCACATCAAGACTCTTCACGTGAAGACCCATTTCTTCTAATTCATCAGCCATATCACCGCTAGGACGTAAACAAATAACGCGAACATCGTATTCACGTGAGGACAAATTTTTAGCAAGCAGACCAACTTGTTTATCTGCTCCGCCTAAGCCCATTGTAGTACTAAAGAATAATACTCTCTTTACACTCATACTATGAGATTCTAGCTGAAGGATATCAATTTTTGTATGTAGTCAAAGTGTGAGAAGACATTTTTGACTCTCTTTTTCAACGAGGAGAGCTATTTAATCAAGTTTCGCAGTAGCCCATCCTCTGTCACACATATCCAATACGAAAAAGCGAGCGTGGAGGTTTCTTATTGCTCTTCCGTTGTCTTTCTCTCAGTGAAGCCAGCAAAAGACCGTCTAACCTGCTTTTTGACCGAGTTTGGAAGATAATAATATAGTAAATGGCCTAAAGCATAGAGATAGTAGTGCTGTGGCAATCCTAAGACATGAACGGCTTTGAGATGTAACCTACATAGCTGGAGATGTCGTTTGTTCGGTTCGAAGATAGCATGGAAATTACTCTCTTCTCGGATAGAACGCGTGATTAGTGGTTCAGAGAGATTCGCTAGCTTATAGTTTGCGGCAACACGTATCATCAAATCCAAATCTACGATTGCTTGCCTCGTACCGTCGTATAGTCCGGATCTGACTAACGCTGTTCTTCTTGCCATCATCGAACTATGTGGAATTGGGATATACTTCGCCATGGCATGCCGGATATCAGTGTCGTCAGTGGGATATTCTCGAACGTAGGATTCAGACCTAATTTTATTCTGTGCCACATACGCCGACCCTACAATTCCGACATCAGGGTGTTGATCAAGGTACTCTGCTTGTAATTCTAAGCGATTTTCCTCAGAGATATCGTCTGGATCAACGATTGCAATGTACTCGCCTCTTGCTTTGTCAATAGCAGTATTCAACGCACCGGATCGGCCAATATGGTTCGAGTAGATTACTCTAATTCTCTCGCTATCCTCATAATCAGCCAATATTTCCCCTGTTCTATCCTCTGATCCATCGTCAACTACTACAATCTCGAAACTAGAGTATGACTGATTTATTAAGGATTCTAAAGCATCCTCGATATGATCTTCTTCGTTATACGTCGTGATAGCTACAGATACCTTCACTAGTTCATTTGAGAGCATTCTATTAGATACCACATCATTTAGATTAGCTCACCTTAAAACTGCTCGGAGTATATTTCTCATCTATGCAATCTCTTTTCTTGATGCTATTTACACAAATAGTGATTATATTTCAGGGATTAAGGCTGAAGTGAGTGTTCTGTATAACTTATATGCAAAGTTAAGTAATGAGGACGGTTGAGCACTATTATGTTGACTGATTCACCCGTAGAGTCCGTTCACAAGAAAGTCAAGTCCTTGTACCGGGGGCCAGTGAGAAGTGCTGCAATTAAGACTGGACTTCACGATTTTGCTCGTCATGCTTACGGAGAAGTGATTACTCTGTTCGTCAGTGATATACAGACACACAAGATTGCGGGAATCACCGCAAAGTATAAAATATCTAATTATTCAGATTGGGAGCGCCAACGTTCGTTCACGGGAGAAATACCCGTGATGAAGCAGTTTGTTAAGGAAATAACAGCTGGAGATACTGTATGGGACGTTGGCGCGAACATGGGATCATACACATGTCTGGCCGGACGGGCTCAAGATGATGTCTCGGTTGTCGCATTCGAACCAGCGCCAAAGAACAGAGTAAGACTCCGTAACAATATAGAACTCAACAATATCACTGCAACAATTCGCCAAGAGGCGCTTGACGAGACGATAGGGCAGATGGGCCTGTTCTCAGAGAATGACAGCGATGGACAGTACTCATTAACAGAGAGTCAAGAGGGACTCCAGGTGCCAACAACAGATGCAGATAATCTTGTCAACCGAGGGATTGTCCCACAGCCAGATCATGTGAAAATAGACGTTGAAGGGGCAGAGCTTCGAGTTCTACGAGGCATGGAAACCACACTCAAAGAAGTCAAATGCCTTTATCTGGAAGTTCACCCATCAAAAGTGTCCGAATACGGTGGGAGCGTGGATGAAATCAAGACTCATATTGCTGCTGCCGGTCTAGAGTACGAGAAAATACATGAGCGCGGCGAGGAGTTCTTTCTTCGAGCGGTACGACGATGAATCTCCGATGATTAGCCATTTTCAACCAATGATTCTATTGCTACAGTTGTTTTAGCAACTGTTTGACTCCAACAGAACCCTGGATGTACTCCCGACATTTTCTCTTGTGTGAGTGTTTCGATGAGTTGTGTGGCAAATCTATCTACATCATCTATTGGTGCGTATCTAATAATGTCACCAAACACTGAGCGGATTTGCGGTAACTCTGAACTTACAACGGATACATTTGTCGAGAGTGCCTCTAAAATCGTCCGTGGAACTCCCTCGGCGCTACTTGGCAATACTAAGACATCTCCGCTACGATACACTGCAGGCATCTCGTCGTAGGGAACTTGTTTCAGAAAGGTTACAGAGGTGTCGATTCCTAAGTTGATAGTCATTGCTTTGGCTTCGTCACGTAGAGGTCCTTCACCGCAAAAGTAGAGTTGAGCATTAGGATACTCTTTTAACACTTCGGCAAATGCTTTGACCGCAACTACTGGTCGCTTACCGCTAACGAGCCGTCCGACAAACAGTACGACTGGTCCATCTGCGTCAATAAGTTTACTTTCTGTCCCCTCTGGAGAGAAACGTTCAGTGTCTACACCATTTGCAATGACGCTTATCTGTGTATCAACGCCGAAAGAACCAATTCGTTTTTTCTCCGTTTCGGTATAACAGAACACCACATCAGCCTGATTGAACGTCCACTGCCCAATACTCCGCAGATACAAGTCGAACAGCCACTTCGGTGCGTTCTGCGAGTACAATCCGTGATTCGTAATCGCCAGCGGAATATCTCCTAACCGTCGCTTCAGCGCCGCGAGATTCGTCGAGAAATACAGATGCGAGTGCGCATGAATGACGTCGAACGAGTGCGCATCCTGAAGAAACGACGCGACGCCAAGCGAGATATCGTTTCCAAGAGCGCTCGCCGTCACCGGATACCGAACGATATCGTATCCATTTCGTCGCTCTCGATGCGGTTCGTCGACACTGCGAGAGAGCGTCAGTACCGTCACGTCGTGACCCATCGCCGCCTGGTCGCGACTCATCGCGTGGACGTGGTACGCGCCGCCGCCCTTCACCTCCGGATACAGCGTCTGCGCAACGCGGAGAATTCGCATTACGCAGCGCTTGTAGAACGAGCAGTATGGTTTGTTCGGTTCGGCCTCACCGAAGATACTCCACGATATCTTCGAGAACCAACCACAGCTGCCGCACGACAATCTTCGCGTCGTACCCAAGCGATTGCCGCCGAACGTACTCGATGTCGTAGCGAATCTTCTCGTCCGGTTCGTGGCCCGTTGCCTGGTTGACCTGCGCCAGCCCGGTCAGCCCTGGTTTGATGAACCAGCGTTTCTGCCAGTCCACCACACCCGACTGAATATCCGAGTCCAACTCAGGACGCTCCGGACGAGGGCCGACGACGCTCATCTGTCCCACCAAAATCGCCCACAACTGCGGAATCTCGTCGATGTGCGTACGCCGCAAAACCTTCCCGACGCGAGTCACCCGGGGGTCGACTCCACCGGCGTCTTCTTCGCTCACCACTGCCCCCGTCTCGGCCTCGGCGTCCTGCACCATGCTCCGGAACTTGTAGACGCTGAACGTCTCGCCGAAGACGGCTGTCCGCTCCTGTTCGTACAACACCGGCCCGTCGCTGTCGAGTTTGATCGCAATCGCGACCAACAACAGGAGCGGCGAGAGCACCAACAACCCCATCGCCGCGAACACCACATCGAACGCACGCTTCAACATGTAATCCTGCATATCCCACGGTTCGACGTCCACGTCGACCAGCGTCCCCACGCTCGATTCGGCGGTCAACACCGAATCGGCGTAGTCGCGGTGCACCTTCACCTCGACACCGTGTTCGTGACACGCGTCGATCGCGCCGAAGAACTCCGCGCGGTCGGGGCGCATGAACGCCAGCACGACGGTGTCGACGTGCTGCTCGACGAGTACGTCGTCCAGCCGGGAGAACCCGCCGAGGTGCGCGAGTTCCGGGAGCACGTTGCCGCCGTCGGCTCTCGCGTCGGTCGCCGCCGTGTCGTCGTCGACGACTGCACGCCGTCGGGTGCGCGGCAGCGCGCTCGTCGGGCAGACGTAGCCCAATACGGACAACGACACCTCCTGAGCAATGCGCTCGATGAGCGTCGGGTCGTCGCCGACGATGATCGTCCGCCCGGACTCCGCGGGCGGTCGGCGGCGAATCCAGACGAACCACGCCGGCAGCGCGACCAGCAACAGACCGACGACCATCACGAGCGTCGCGCGCGGGAGTCTGTGCGACCACTCGAAGTAACCGAACGTCGCGAGCGCGAGACCGGCGACGAGGACGAGTTTCTGCGTGAGCGCGACGACGTCGAGAATCCGACGCGGGCGCGGCTTGTACAGCGGCACTAAGCTCGCGAGCACGGCGAGAACCGCCGTCCAGACCGCACGGCTGAGCGAGGTCCCTTCGAGAACGTGTGCGTCGAGGCGGTCGAACAGCGGAACGTACGTCGTAAACAGCCACTGCGGAAGCGGATGGTTGGCGAAGTACACCGCGAGGGCCGTGAGACTGGCAGCGCCGACGACGCTGACGACCCGGTACCGCCACCCTGTAAGCATCGTATCATGGAATAAATCGGCAGCAGATAAACGCTATGATTAGGCCAAAGATGCAGCTCGGAATCAAAAATACGTGTACTAACAATTTCGAGTCGGCCGATTCTACGGTGAGTGGCTCAGGTATCCACGCTCGCAATCTACAGTCCACTCACAAACTGTCGGTGAAAGTGACACTGTGAAACGTTATACACGAGTTCGTTGGTTGTGTCATATGCACAACTTGAGTGGTTTCCAACGAGATCTCCTGTACGTGATTTCTGGACTCGATCAACCTTCGGGACAGCAAGTCAAAGACGAACTCGAATCGTACGTCGACGGCGAAATCAACCACGGACAGCTCTACCCGAACCTCGACACCCTCGTCAACAAATCATACGTCGAGAAAGGTCCGATAGACCGTCGAACGAACTACTATGCAATTACGGAGAACGGGAAAGAAGCGATCCGCAAGCGGCGGTCGTGGGAAGATCAATACCGATCGGTCGAAGCGTGATTCGACACGGTGCCTGAAAGCTTCCTGACGCCGCTGTAAGCGCGTCCGAGACAGTTGCGTAAGCTCAAAGCCCCTCGAAAAGTCTCAGGTAAACTCGATTCGCGTCCGCTTCACGTCCGCTCACAAAGTAGACTCTGCAGTAGCGAAGTGTTGTATACACACTGCGTTTGTCTGAGCCCAATCAGACGTGTATCTGCTGAGAGAGGTTCGGGTTCTCACCCTGGATGTTGACTTACGCTTGTTTCTCACCTCGTGCTTACAGCGGCGTCAGTCACTGATTGGTTTGTGTGAGAGGCGTTTCCAGAGTCACGTCTAGTGGCTTGCTGTATCGATTCGAACAAAGTATCTGCTTCCGTACGAGCGTCTTCTACTGCCGACTGCTCGTAACTATCAATGGTCGTCTCCAGGCCCACGGTCTCATCCTCGAAGTTTCTAGTCTCGATTTCCTCCATTGCGTCTTCGAGACCGTCCATGTAGTCTGTGAGTCGACCTACATCTGCGACTAAGGAATTCTCCTTGTTCGGTTTGTCCTTGCCGCGGAACTCGAAGAGAGGCTCTCGTCCCCCTTTCCGGGTGAAGTCCTCGAATGCGAGGAAGGCACGTCGAACAGTCGTCGACTGTCCACTCCGCGTCATATCTCCTGCGTTGCGGAGACAACGTTTGGCCTGCTTTGAGCTGTACTGATACTCGTCGCCAGAGCGTTGTCCGCGTTCGATTACATCCCGGAATAAGCGGACTGCCCTGCGAGTGCTTGCGTGCTTTTCTTCGCGGAGGTATTCGGCGTCGCCGTCGCGGAAGTCCTGATGGAGTTTGTGCAGCGGCACCAACGAATCGCGCATGAGTTCTTTGCGCGTGGCTGTACGTTCTCCTGTCTCGACGTACTCTTTGAGGTCTCGAACTAGTGATTTCGTCGTCGACAACGCTGAGCCGATTGGGACGCCACCGATGTAGATGTCCTTGGGATCTTTCGCATGTCCTTCATCGGTGAGTTCGCCTCGGATTTCGACAAAGCTCTGCTCGTCACGGTGGTTGTCTAACTGTCGACGGAGTCGTGCATTCTCTTCGCGGACGTCCGTGAGTTCTGCACGTAACTGACCAACCTCTTCGCGTGTTGGTCGACGCTCAAGTTCTTCCTCTAAAGAGTCAAGCCGGGAAGTGAGCGCCTCGATCGCCTCCTCGCTGGAAGCGACGGTGTCGACACCGCTGCTCATCGATCTCCCTCCGAGGAAGCGATAACAGAGTCACGTCCAACCGTGGTCTTCTGCGAGGGTTCGTCGAGGAACGTCCGGCAGCTGTGCTCGCGGATGCGTTCGGGGAGCTCGACTACACCACAGACCTCACACGTCGTCAGTTCCGTCTCTGAGTCGCCGCCATCCTGTGAGTGGTTACAGTCGAGCCGTTTGCGTTGACAGCCATAGCAGAACTCTGTCTCGCGCTGATTGTCGAAGGCACTCATGCTGTGGCCTCCGAGGCACGCCAGAGAGCCTGGACGGGACCAGTCTGTTCGCAGATGATTCCTTCGGCCTCTCCTGTCCAGACGCTTCGCTGGGCACCGAGAATGTAGGTTTTGGCGTTCGCCCAGTCACCATGGACTTTGACGAGGTGAATGAATTGGTCTTCGCCGTTGACGACAGGAAACTCGCGGGTACCTAGGTCGACAACGGTGACTGGCTTCGACCGGTCGCCGAAGAGTACCTGATCTCCACGACGGAGGTCTCGAATGTTGGTGATTGCTTCGCCTGCCGTTCGACTGTCGGTGCAGTTTTCACTGTTGGTTGCGTTTGTTGACATGCTTTCGCTCGCTCGAAAGCGTGGTCGGCGTTGCACCGCCGGCCGATTTCTCGGCAACACCCTGCTTTCGACGGAAGTCACTACGCTGTGGACCAACTTATAGATGTGCAATTTGCACAGTCAGCTAACCATGTCTGGAGTACAACGCTTATTGCGTATGCTGTTCTATATTGCTCATGGCTGTCGCAGTGGATTGCATGAAGGCGTCCGACCTGACTCGGACCGACCAAGCCATCCTTGATGTGCTCAAAGAGGGGAGGGATGGCGATGAACCATGGGGGATTGCGACAAAGGGCTATTTAGTGGAACAAACCGAATTTTCGCGCAATAGCATATACAACCGTCTGGAGGTACTCGAGGGCCACAATCACATCAAGCTCCTGCATGGACCAACTCGGTTATTCGCGTTCGTGAGTGACCCACGAGAAGAGAATAGCGAGACAGAGCGACAGAACTGAGAGTTCAGCGCATCGTCGTCATGAGGGACCTGTGTCGACTCACTGGATTACGTTCTACAGATGAGTCATTCTGATCCCGATGAGACTCACTGGCTTTTGAACGTGGCCATTCTTTTCCTCTCCTCTTCAGGTTCTCAAACTAGTTAGCGCTAGCAGGAGTACTGTCTGCGTCGACGTCGTCGAGGAGCGGGTAGTCAATGTGCATCTCGATTTTGTCGAATGGAACAGCTGGTTGAATCGCCCCATCAGGGCCGCCTTCTTTGAGTTCAAGGATGCCCAGTACCTCTAGATGTTTTAAGTCTGCGTGGACATCGGAGATGTCGCGGTCGACTAGTCGGGCCGCCTCACGCATACTCGAGGGGCGTTTTGTCGCGATTGCTTGAATAAGTTCGAGACGCAGCGGAGTGAGGCTATCGACGAGGTCGTCGTAGGATCCAAACTGAAGAATTGCTCGGTCATCCTCTACCGTCCCCTCATCAGCTTCTGCGTTTTGGATGAACTGCAGGGAGTTCTCACGGAGCTGTGCTCGGTCGCCGACGGTGATGTGAAGTGTCGTCATGGTGGTCTTGGTTGGGATTGTAACTTGAGCGAGATGGGATACTCCGACCGGGTACAGGCAACGCACAGCATGTCTCCTGGGAAGGGCATTTCGTCGTCAGAAATGATTAGCCCAGGTCAAGGATTTGTTCCTGACTTAAACGGATCCGGTGCGAACACCAAATCCTGCCGTGTGTGCCTCATTTAATCGCGATACTGTCGAGCGTTCGGATCTTCAGACTGGTCAGCCCAGGCAGACACATTGAACTGTTTATCATCATCGTACTGTGCAGCTACTTGGTTCGTGTATACTGCCGCTTCCTCGGACGCCATATAGGAATCTGAAAGCGTCCAATAGTTTGCCCGGTGCTCCACGATTCCTCGCTCTTTGAGGCGGCTCAGCGTGGGACAAATACTCCCGTGCTTGATCCTGGTTTCATCGCGGATTTCCGTCAGTCGGAACGCCTGATCACGACGATCGTGGAGGAACCCTACAATCCGCTCTGCCAACGTCTGAGGAGACACTTCGTCGTCGTCGTTGATCGCGTCGAATCGGCGTCTACTGATGGGCATGGTCGCTTTTCCGTCTATGTCTAGCTTCCGGGAAACAAAATCGTATCGCTCAGTATTATGTATCGTGTATCGCATATCAGATTGCTCGAATCGCTAAAAATACACTCCACGTGTTCGAGTCTGATTGATGTCACATAGATGCGGGACAGAAGCCTACGACTTCAGTCGTGGGTGGATGTCAAAACGAGATCTGTGCTCCGTCTTCGGGAACGTGGACGTTCTCCGTTTTCGATCGCAATTCGTCGCGGGTGAGAAGGCAGTGGTTGATTGCCTCCATGTGAACGACACCGACGATGCCATCAGTGGCGTCGCGGACGGCGACGATGTCCTCTACCCCCATCGTAATCGGTTCGCCGTGATTGAACCGTGCTTCGCCACCGTTGAGGACAACGACATCAGGTTCAAACCGGTCAAGTGTCTGTTCGACCGCATCGTACCAGACCGTGTCACCAGCGAGGTACAGCGTCTTGTCGGCTTCAAAGATGAATCCGGAGACAGGCCCCATCTCTTCGGCTAGCTGTCCGTGTCCGTGACGGCCAGGCGTTCGATAGAGTGTAACCCCGTCAAACGAGACCTCGTCGTCGACCGGTCGGACATCGGTGAACCCATCGTCTACGAAGGCGTCTGCTTCCACAGGCTGACAGAACAACGGGACGTCAGCATCGAGTTCCTCCGTTGCCGCCTCGTCGAAGTGGTCCGGGTGACGGTGAGTGACGACCACGGCGTCGTAGGACAGTTCGATGTCTGGCAATGGGACAAGCGGATTCGCACGGTCGTTCGGCGTATTCTGTATGGGCGGCAAATCACCGGGAGCCGCAAACAAAGGATCGACGAGGAACGTCGTCTCGCTCACGGTCACGAGGACAGTCGCATTCCGTACGAGACGAACACTGAGGTCTGAGCTGGTCGACATGCGAGAGAACCTTCGACAGGCAGCTAGTTATCATCTATCCATATTTCAAAAACAACTATCAGAGAGTGATCACTTCAACAGAGCCGGTGCTCTGGGTGACCAAACCAGGTTCACTCGTGTCCTGACACCGGAATCGGCTCGTATGGCTCTTCGAGGTACTCAATGTCGGAATCCGACAGGGAGATGTCGAGCGCTTCCACAGCGTCTTCGAGATGTTCGATACTCGACGTTCCGACGATGGGCGTCGTCACCCATTCTTTGTGGAACTGCCATGCGAGCGCAATCTGTGCCATCTTCACGCCCTTTTCGTCGGCGAGTTCCTGCACACGCTGATTTATCTCGGGACCGCCGCCCTTGGTGTAGCCACGCCCGAGCGAGGACTCGTGTTCACCGCGCGTCGTCGCGTCGAACTCTCCGTAGGGACGTGTGAGAAAGCCCGCCGCCAGCGGACTCCACGGCATCACCGCGATGTCCTCTTTCTCACAGAGCGGCAGCATCTCTCGCTCCTCCTCTCGATAAGCGAGGTTGTAGAGGTTCTGCATCGAGACGAACCGCTCTAGACCGAGACTATTGGACGTATGGAGGGCCTCGGCGAACTGGTGTGCCCACATCGACGACGCACCGATGTGGCGCACCTTCCCGCGACGAACCGCGTCGTCCAGTGCGCGAAGCGTCGTCTCGATGGGCGTGTCGTAATCGAAGCGATGAATCTGGTAGAGGTCAACCGTATCCATGTCCAATCGGTTGAGCGAATTTTCCAATTCCTGCTCGATACTCTTCCGTGAGAGGCCGCCGGAGTTGGGGTCGTCCTCGTCCATCTGCCCATAGACTTTGGTTGCGACGACGAACTCGTCGCGGTCGTACTCCGAGAGCACTTCGCCAAGAATCTCTTCGCTCTCGCCGTAAGAGTAGACGTTCGCTGTGTCGAAGAAGTTGATTCCGAGGTCGATAGCTCGTTCGATGAGTTCGCGGCTCTCTTCTCTGTCGAGTGTCCACTCATCCCAGTTCGTTCCGAAACTCATGCAGCCGAGACAGATCTTGCTCACCGTTGTTCCGGTCCGACCAAAGGTGGTGTACTCCATGCCGAGACGATACAGAGAAGCCGCAAAAAGATACGGTAGGAACGTCTGCCCTGCCGGAACACGGTCCCGCTCTCGATTCTTCCCAATTACCGGTGGAAAGACACGCCAAGTGTTCGAGTTTGACCGATACCACCGAAGTTCTCAGGAAGTGCCGAAAGTCACCCGATTCTGTGAAATCTGACTACGAGTAGGCGTCGTTGAACTCACGTTCTCGACGCATCAGCTCCTCGACACCGTGCTCGAGGATTCCACATCCCATTGCTGTCGGCCGGTAGTACGTGTAGAAGCCTTGGCTGTCGGCGGTTCGGCGTTGGCGTTTGTCGACGAGACCAACGTCAACCAACTCGTCGAGGTGGTAGTGGAAATTGTGGGGTTCAACGCCAACTGCAGACTTGAGTTTAGCAGCGCTCAGTTCGTTGTTGGCGACGAGCGTTCGCAGGATGCGAAACCGCGTTGGGTGGCCGATCGCCTGTTGCATTGCGAGGTACTCTTCGAGCGTCAACCCGCTCTCTTCGGGAAGCGGTGGCTCTGGTTGACGAACCTCGTCTGTAGGGCGACGGTCGGTTTCGGCCATGAATTGCCTCGATTGGGAGTTGTTTTGCTACGTACTTAGTTATTCTCTAGTAGAATCTTCACAAGAATGAGAATAATTATGGATGAAATTCAAACAGATGGTCTGAATTTGGAGACGAATCCCGGAGATTGTCCCTCAAGCGTTCACTACAGAATCAACGGAACGGAGTCAACTGGAATATCCGTCGGTAACACGAGTACACGCCCGCTCAACAGTCATCTCACCATAGGTCGCACCGTCAGCGTAGTGAACCTCATCCCACTTCTCACGAACCAATCCAGACTGTCGAAACAGCCGATCGACTTGTGAGGAATCACCACCCGCCCAAAACGCAAGCAAACAGCAGAGCGCCATATCAGCCTCGGAGTGGCTGTCGTATCCACTGATATCGCCGTTCCAAAGTCGAGAGAACTTCTCACTGTTTGCCGCTGATTGGGCACGTTGGAGTATCTCTTCATCATCCAATTTCGAGGTGAACGACAGCTCACGGGATTGTGTGGTAGGTCGTCTCCCCGAGCGAGTCGACCCTGAGTCGGCAACGAAGTCAGAGTGAACGCTTCGAATCGCACGCGAACGCTCACGGATCTGTTCGGGCGTTGTGAGCACATGATTGCCAGTCATCGTGAAGAATCGGCCGTCGTCGTACATCTCGACCATCCCGCGTCGACGTGCGCCACTGGGGAGGGTCCCCCGAGCGATGATATGTACTCCCGTTCCTGATGGCGAGACTTCAGTATACGACCGAAGACGTCTGACAATCTCGACGGCCTCTCTATTCAACGTCACCGCATCAGGGTCACGACAGTCATCGAGGTCGACACCGACATACGGGTCGTCACTGGTGAAGACGAAGCCGATGCCCGAGATCCCATTCTGGGTCGCACGAGCCAACGCTTCCTCAAAGGTTCCCCACGTAGCCGCATCGGCAGTCGAAGCGTACGTCCCACTCGTAGGGTTGAGCGGAACCTTCGTCTGCTTGCCGTCTCGCTCTATAGATCCCCAGCAGACCCACTGCGGGCGATGGCGAAGTTCGATCGGGAGCGCGTTCGGATTCAGAGACCTCACCTCAATGTCTCTCCTGGTCGGTGGAGTTTCCCCTCGCCGCCATACTGAGAGACAGAGTAGGGCTGGCCATTCCTTTCGGTCTCCGTCTGGAGGTCTTGTGCGGGAGTCGCCGATGAATCTCGTAAATCTCTCTGTGAGACTCCATTCGCGATGACGTCTGCCTCGAACGGACTCGCTCGAACTCGAAGCGGGAACCAGCCTTCCTCATCGATATTGAGGAGTGCTTCTGAGTAGCCGTCCTCGTCGTTACCGGCCTTTGCCGTCTGCACCCAATTCACCTCACGTTCGCTCAATCCGAACCACTCGGCAAGCGTCTCAGCTTCTTCTTGGACGCGATGGATGAGCGTCATCGAACAGAGATTCGCAATCGTCCGCGCCTCCGGTGTGAGAGCGAACTCCCCGCCCGTCTGTGTGATGAACTGTAACGAGAGGTCGTAGTGTCGACTGTGTCTGACTGCCGTCTCTAAGAACTCAAGCGAGGTCGTATCGTTCATCAGATAGTGGGCTTCGTCAATCGCAAATACGACGCGTTTCTCAGTGCCTTTCGCACGCTCGTAGACGGCGTTGAACAACACCTGCATCATCAGACTCGTCTCTGTCCGCCCGCGCGTCCCCTCCTCTTGGTGGAGGTCAAGGTAGACAACGTGTGAATCGAGGTCGAACTCCGTTGGTTTCGCGAGATTGGCGAGGTCACCGCCTTCGTGAAACGACGGCCGAAGGTCCTTCAACAGCGACTGCGCGTCGTCAGCGACGCTTCGCTGTTCGCCCGTGGTTGCATAGCCAAACGCGGTCGGGTCCTCAAGCAAATCTTCGAGAACGGCAATGACGTCTCGGACGGTGGGTGACTCACGGCTGTGCGTCTTTGGGTCGCGGGTGATTCCGTTGCGTTCGTAGGCCTCCTGAATCGCCCGTCGAAGCGTCTGCTTTCGGTCACCGAGCGGATGGGTCGCAACGTGGGTAAAGAACGTCTCGAAGAACGCCAGCACCCACGAGATTTGCTCTGACCACGGGTCGAGGTCGGGAACGTCTGCGAGAACATGTTCAGGCGTCGCCTTGAGTTCGAGTGGGTTGAATCCACGCGTCCCCCCGACTGTCACACGCTCGCCACCGAGTGCAGCGTTCACGCCTGCAAAGCCCTGGAGTGGATCGAGCATGATGAGAATCGTCTCGGGGTCATACATCGCTCGACGAACGAGCTGCAGTTTCGTCGAGAAGGATTTCCCCGCACCGAGTTTCCCGATGACCATCGTACAGTAGCCCGTTTCACGATTGAATCGGTCCAAGATGAGCGGGCTCTCGTTGAGTGCGTAGGTCCCGTACTCGATTCCGGGTTCGGCAAACGCGCCTGCAACGAAGGGAAACATCGCACCGACCGCCCCGCCCAACATGGGAGTCTTCGTTTGCATCGACTCGTTCAGTCGGTCGACGCTAACTGGACTCGTGGCGACGAGTGAGTCGAGTTGCGCCCATCGAGGTGCAATCGGCGTGAGATTCGCAGGCGAGCGTCGTGCTGTGTTCGCGACTGCATCCGAATCAATTTCTTCGGGCGTCGGTCCACGGACCGAGAGATACATCGACGTATCGAATGCCTTCATCGACGTATTCCGCAAGACGTCGTACATCTCGCGGTAATCTTCGAGGTCTTTTTGGATGCCGCGAGCGCCCGCCCGTCGCTTTTCTTCGAGATATTCGTAGTCGGCTTCGAGGTCTTCGAGGCGATTCTCCAGCGAGTCGAGTGTCCGGTGTGTATCCCGTGGCGTGAGATGAATCGAGATATCTGTCGTTCGCGTCTCTGGACTCGAATACAGCGTCTCGAACAATCCATCAGCGGGTGCATCAGGATACTCGCCAATCCAGAGCGTCCGTGCCCACTGTTCACCCGTTCGAACTGCATTCGGTGTCCGCTCGATATTGGATGGCGTGATAATCGTCTGATGGCTGTCTGAGGCGGTCGTGAGACGGCTGTATTCTGGCTCGTAGTCGACAGCGACAGCTTCAGACTCACCATGCTCGCCAGGGTCTTCGGCATCATCTTCAGCGCGACGCCAAAACCGCAGTCGCTTCCAGTTCATTTTCGACCTCCGACGAGTGGTCGCGTCCGCAAGACGCGAGTGATATCCTGATAGTCGCGTTGTTCGCCTGCCCAGAACTCACAGATGAGTTGCGTCGCCTCCTCGGCATCGACACGGTAAGCACGACAGCCGTCTATCCCACGGAGTCCGCCTTCGATTCGTCGCAGTCGTTCGTCCAGTGCATCGAACATCGCCTCACGTTGTGCTTCGATTCGGGGGGCCAATCGCGCTCGGACGAATAGACCCAGAAGAGGCACGGCTGCGAGTTTCTCTGTGAGACTCTCACGCTCGAAGCGAACTTCGGCGGGTGTCACAGAGACGACGACGTAGTGGTCGCGAATCGTCATCCGCCGCTCGTCGAGATCTGCTGCGTACCACGAGGTGTAGTGTTCGATGAGTGCGGCAAGCTTTGGATTCTCTTTCACGTCCGGATCGGTGAGCCTGGATTCGTACTGGGCGAGATACTCGTCTGTGGGAAACGGCTGCGTCGTCGAATAGAGTTGAATCGGGAATTCGACGACAGTGTTGCAGAAGTCTTCGAACGCTCTCGCTTTCGTTGCCCATTCAGCATCCGTCGCCAACGCCATCGTCGGTGGCGTGACGTGGACAAGCCCAAACAAAGCCCCATCAGTTCGCTCGATAGCGCCTCGGTCGGGATGGACACGCTCGATTTGCGTGTATTGTTTGGCGTCTTCGTGGGTGAGTTCTTTCGAACCTCGGTGAAATCCAATGAACGTCGCGAACCAATCGAGACTTGTCGTGTACGTTGGCGTGAGGTAGACGAACAATGCCCCGAGGGCAATCGCACCTCCTGCGACGGGAAGGGTGAATGTCTGTAATCGGTAGCCTGCAATCGCCGTCGACGGTGAGAGCACGACCTGCGTGAACAAGATGACGAGCACCCCCGGGAATAACGCGACTGCGAGGTCCGTCAGCGTGTACGTGCCGAATAATTTTGCGTCAGTACCGAGCGATTTTGGAATGCGTTTGGTTGGGTCGTTCTGGTTCATGGTTTCTCGTCTGGTCTGTCATCGGGACGTCTCTGCTTTCGATTCTCAGCCTCGCTCGATTCAGGTGAGCGAGAAGATGTCCGCCGCTTCGACTTGCGCCGGTTCTCGAATCGTCCACCTCGACCGTCTCCGGATGGAGAGTCAGAGCGACTGGTTCGTTTCGACCGCGTGGGAGACGCTTCGGAATTCCTGTCGCTGGCTCCGCTAAGGCGTCTACGAAGTTGTGACCCTGATGCGCTGAGCCGCGATCCGGTCGCGTGGGCGCGCGAGTGACCAGAGTTGAGCATGGTCTGGCCGTCTGCTCGTATCGCAGGTCGACCGCGTGCACCGCGCATGAAGTTCTGTCCGCCCTGTGCGCCGCCTCGCCCCGTCTGAATGGTTTGGTTCACGCGCGTTCGAGCGCGCTGCGTCGAGACGCGTTGTGCCATCCTGTCGGTCATGAAGAACAGCGCACCGGCCTGCCAGAAGAGCACGAATGGCGAGACAACCGCGACGATGGGGATGACGAGTGCGGTGAGCCACGCACCGATACCACCCATCGAGAGCTCGAAGCTCGAACCCATGATCTCACCAATGCGGAACAACAGCGCGACTGGAACGGTCATGAAGAGAAACGGCACGTAGAATCCTGCCAGTCGCTTCATGAAGCCAGAGACGAGCGAAAACGGCCCGACACCCGGAATCCAGAACGCGATGAGAATCGGCATGAACAAAGTAAAGAGGTAGAGAGTAACGTGTCGGATGAAGTAAATTAGAGCGATAAGTACGAATAGGACAAAATCCGTCGATAGGGTAACAACAAGTCCGAGAACTCCCATCGCGCTGAATGACAGTGTCTGAAAAAGTGACACATTAGAGAGGTCTGGGATAAGATAGACCGACAAGTTCTGGATTAGCTGCCGAGAAATGGCGTCAATCCACCACCAAGAGAGAATCCCCAAGAGTCCAGTGAATGCCCGCTTCTTGAGCTTCGAGCGGTGATAACCGCTGAATAGATTGCTCGTTGTCTCAAAGAAGATGACCAGACCAATAGAGAGTCCCCAAAGAAACAATGAGAGTGGAATAATCGCATTCCAGTAGTAGTCATAGAGACCAGGCCAAGGACCGTTAGTGGGTTCGTCAAAGACTGCATCAGGTGCAGGTGTATCAACAACAGTTTCTACGAGGTTACCCGCATGCTCTTCGATAATCCCCTCAATTGGGGCAAATAGAGTTTTGAGAGCTTCTTGGATAGCGGCCACAATTACGTCACCGAGCGCGCCACCGCCATTTTCCCCTGATTGCGCTGCAACGGGGTCCACGACCAAAATGAGAAGCCCAACCAAGAGTGCACATTTCGTCCGGTTATGCATCATCGGCCTCCTTCCCGATCATCTCAATCGAGATCTCGTTACAGCTATTCCGGAAATTTGCGCTCAAGAGTTCCCCAGAGTGGGATGCCCGAACCAACTGTTTGGTATTGCTATTTCTGGCTGCCTGTACGACAACAACGGTTTCTGAGGACCAACCATCACAGGACTTGGAATTCGGGATGACAAATGGGGGAACAGACCCCATATACTCCTGGGACTCATTCGGATGGAGAATTACCTCGGCTTCAGTCTTCGGTAGAGCTAGATTAGCGGTCGGAAGACTCGGTGAAGCATCTATAGTGGTAGCTAAGTCGTACGGAGCATTCTCATAGACAATATTGAATACCCAGGTTGGGCCAGTTCCTCTGTTCACAACTGTCGTAACCACATTCCCTCGGTTTCCTGGCGTTGGTCGACCAGACAAATACTGTCTCACGTCAACGATTTTGAGCTGTGGCGTGAGGTCTAAGGACATCGAAGTAGTGTCGCTGTCAGGAGTAACCGCGACTAACCTGTATTGCCCTGGATTGTAGTGCTTCTCGGTGGTGATATCCAACAGTTCGATCCTCGCTCTTGTGGCCCCCGTCGCAACACCTGTTTGTGCGAACAGACTCCCGTCTGGCCCAATCAGATTGAGTCTCGTGACCGTATGGTCATCTTGCAATCGAACAACCAAATACGGACCCTCAAAGGAGATGTCACGAAAGACCGAATCCTCAGGTACGCTCGTAGGCGTCGCCCCATCTGCGGTGTCGCTATCTTGGGTACACCCAGCAAGGGCAGTAATACCGAGAACGCCTGCTTTGAGCAGTGTTCGACGAGACACACAGTGGGCCTGCATCACAACCGCCTCCAGGGAGGCCACACATGCCAGCCCGTGATTCGGTCGATGAAGAACACACCCAGCAAGAAGAGCGACACCGATACCGCGACTTCATAAAGCACTGAGAGCATCGACTGCATCGGCCCCCGGACGTACACTACATCAGAGTCACCCACATACCCAGGCACCGACCGCCACCAGTGACCCGGTTCGTACCGCGCAGAAACGCCGCCTGCCGAGTGTGAGAGCGTCGTCGTCACTGTTCCGTTGTTACTCGTGTTCACACGCTGGTCTTCTAGAACGACGTAGCCCTCTCGACTGAGCGTGTTAATCGGCTCGCCCGTCTGTGCATCTCGAAGACGCACACGAACGGTAACGGAATCCTCAGTCGTGTTCAGGACCTCCAGCGTGAGTTCGCTTTCATTGATTGGGACTGTCGCAAAAGACGATTCGCTCGCATCGACTTCGACACCGCGGACGAGGCCGTACGCCGTCACTGACGTGAGATTATGCTCTGTGGTCGTTGTTCGAGTCGCAATTCCGTAGCTTGCGGTATACGGTTCGTCGATAGTGTCCAACAGGACCGTCTTGGGTACGGTCGGTGGCTGTGTCTCTATACCGTAGGTTTCCAGAATCGTCACTGTCCGACGTGGAGAGGGTGTTGGACCGGTCTCGATTGGAAAGGCGTTCACTTGCAACGGATGCAGCGAAGAATGTTCGACCGTCTGACCCTCATCCGTGCTCGTGACGAGTGTATCCCACTCTGGGTCTCGTGCGGAGTAAAAGCGCCACACACCACGGACGTCACCATTTGGCAGCGAATAGCCAAGCCACGGCTGATTTTTGTAGACGACGAGACCCAAATCGCCGTTTGGATACACCGCTCGATAGCCCGAGATAGTGAGGTCGTATGCGACCACATCGATACTGTCACGGACGACCTGCGTCTCCGTCCGGCGTTCACGCTGAATGTCCCATTCGAGACAGGCCCCTCGTGCATCGCGAGCAGTACAGACAGACACGCGTCTTTCTACTGTGACTGCGATTTCTGCGACGAGTGTGAGTGAGTGGGGTTCGTCTGTCTGACTAGCTAGCGAGTAGGGTAGCTCAGGCGTGTGAGTCCCGGATGTCGTAGATTCAACTTCGCCATTGACGAGCAGTCGTGTCTCGACGATTTCATGGTCGACTACCTCCCAGTTCGTCCGTCGATCACCATGTGTCGTGTTCGCTGGCACAGCCACGCGATAATCAACGGTTCCAAGGAGCGTTCCATTCGAGGCGACGTACAGCGGTTGGTCAGACGGTGATAGTCGCGCCCGCGTTGAGGGCTGGACTGCAAATATCTCGGTGTATGCGTCTTTGACGAAGCGTCCATTACTGAGCGTCGCATTCGGTGGATAGATCGACTGAGTTGCGTCGGTCTGTGGGAAGTCCTGTAAGTCCCCACGATTCCACTGCTCGACCGCTTCAGGTGGCGTGTCAAGTGGGATGTCCGTTCCCGCAGCGAGTGTACACAGTTCTGCTGACGACTCGTTCGAGAGATCTTCGAAAGCACTGACGTTCGAGACATCCTCATCACCTGCCCACAGCGTACAGTAGGTCGTCTCGTTGAGTCCGTGGTCGGATTTGTTGGATGGATGGGCAACTGACATCGACGGAGTCGTCGCCAACGTGAGTGCAAATACAGCCAGTGTGAAGACGAGGATGCTTCCAAGCGGCGTAGGTCTTAGAACGCGCAACTTGCGCCTCCAGAGACGACTTCGGTGAGAAGGAAGCCGATGATCGCCGTTCCGAGCGGGGCGACGATGACTCCCCAGATGACGGCTTGGTTGCGAGCTTCTTTGAGTTCTTGCTTGAAGTCAGCCCGCCGTACAGTCGGAAGCGCGACCGTCGTACCGAGTGCGATTACGCCACCGACGAGTGGCCCACCAAACTGGATGAGGGTAAAGAGATTCTTGATTGTTTGTGCCATGTCCGTATCGCAGAAGGCAGCTCCCGTCTCCTGTGCGAGGACAGGTTGTGACCCGATTAGTACGACAAGCGCGAAAGCGCTCACCGTACGGGCAACGGAAATCGAGACGTGATTTTGGAGAACGGAGGCGCTGTACCTTCGTAGACCTTCGAATCGATGTCCGGTCACGGACAACGGGTGTTCACCACTGCAGATACTGTTGGAGAGAGATCTACCAAACATCATACCCAAATTCGAAACGACGGGTCGATGTACTCACCTGTCGCAACGCAGTGGTAGCCGCTGGAAAAGCCGTTATAAGACACTCATCCTTTTGACCGTTCTTTCCCTCCGCCTTTTGTGTCGGGTATTTTACTGTGGTTGAGTAGATTGGATATGAGATACCGAAGCGGTGGGACGGACACCTCTCGGTACCTCTGGTAGTGCGCCTCTGCCCACGCGATCAAGTCCGCATCACTCCCAATGATCATCTCCGATTGAAGTCCATCTCCAAAATCTACGGAATCTCTTGGGTTGGATGGCGCGACTACAACAGTATCGCCGTTGATAATATCGAGTTCGACGGGAAATTCGTCGACTTCGGGAACGACGAGTAGACGTACGTTGGTAGCACGGATAGCGCGATGCACGATATCTCGATACCGATCTTTCTTCGGGCGGGTATAGAGCACAGGTCCCGTTATGAGTAGCTCGTAGGGGACGCCGGATTTGATGACTGGATAGAAAATGGCTGCACGTTGAGCCGAGCTACACGAACGAAGACTCCGAATGTCGTCGACACCGGCAGCCACGACCTTTTGAAGCGCAACCATCGTCCGATCAGGGGCAACTGGTTCATCGATAATTTGCTCGGCTGTTGTGAGCGACTCAAGTGGGAAATCGGCGATTCGGTCGTCACAACAGCAAAAGAAGATTGTATGTCGACGAGCGATGCGGACGCCGCTCATCAGTGAGTCGTACGTAGCGAGCACGTCTCTCCCAGCGGTTGTGAGGGTATACTGACCAGTTGAACGATCTCGCGTGACTAACCCATGGTCGAGAAACCCAGCGATTGTCCGATGTACCGTCGACCGTGACGGATTCGCAGACCCACGGGCGAGGTCAGCTTTTCTTGCAGGATTCGTTCGAAGTCGTCTGAGCAGTGTCGGCCGTAGAATCGACCGCAAAAGATACGAGAGACCCGAATCAGAATCGCCAAATTCGTCAGCAGTAGTTGCCGCGTCGATGTGATGCAGTACGACCGCCCCGAACCCCGTTACTTCGTATCCATCATAGTCGGTACCGTCGTTCGAGATGAAGTGCCATTCACGAACTGGGTCAAGTAATCGGTAAATCGTGGTTCGGTCGACATCGAACTCGTCTGCGAGTGTCTCAAAACTTGCCGGCTCTTCGCTGAGTCGAGTAAGAACCACGTACGGGATAACATCCCCTATCGATTGCGCACCAGCCAGATGTGCCAGTATGTCGTGGTCGGACACAGCCATCGTGAGAGTCGCAGGGAGACTCCGACGAATAAGTCCTTTTGCTGACGACAAGATGGTTTACGCCGAAAACATTACTCAGAGACAGATACGAATCGATCGCGTAACAGCGCTTCTCGGTGCTCGAACTGTTCAGCCTTTTCACGCACATCTTGTCCAACGCGTCCGATTTGAGCGAGCGCGACTTGGCTCTCCAATCCGGTTTGGCCGTTTTGATCGGTGTCGGCCTCAGCCTGCTGTTTGAATGTCTGCTCTACGGTGTCTATGGTCGCCTCAGGATTGAACAGAATATCGTTGGCCGTGCGGACGTACCGGTCAAGCGACGCACCCTCTTTCCCGCTGAAAAAGTGCGTCAAGGCATAGGTCGTTCCCGAATGTAGCGTCCACATATCGATGTCGAGTGGGTCAGCGGCTTCACTTCGTGCATCGCTGGCTGCGTGCTTGGCCAAGTACTCCGGTAAGTCTAGCAGTTCGTAGAACTCCACCACGTCGAACGGCATCGCGGTGAAATCAACGGTGATCTCGGTCGCATCTTCGATGAACGCGAGAAGATCGTTCGCGACGAATCCGAGTTGTTCCATGATGATCACCCACCACGCGTAGAAGTCACCAACCTCGCCGACGTGTTTGACCGTCTTGCGGTCAGTCAGTCGGCGAATCGAATTCGCACAGTAGTTGTCGCGGGCAAAGCCCTCGACGTACACCGCGTGGCCGCCGAAATAATCGTAGCCCGACGTGACGCCCATCGTAATCGGGTCGTTTCGCCCAGGGAGTTCGACGGAGAGGCCGTCGAACAGAATATCCATGTGGACTTCGCCGCCTCCACGGTACTGTCGTATCTCACCGAAGACGACGTCGGCTAGCGGGTGTTCGCCAAGAGTCTGTTCTCGAAGTACATCCGTCAGTGGGGCGTACACGTCGGTCGGATTGATGACTGAGTAGCTGTCCGTTGGAATGTAAAAGAGCGGGTCAGACGGTGTCTCATCACTGGCTTGCGAAGCCAGTCGAGTTGGTTCGACAATCGCGTTGTGTCGCTCCGTCTGAACCCACTCGTCGGTGTATGGGTTCTTGTACGCAACGTCGCTAGTAATCGCTCGTGGGAGATTTCGAATCGCCTCAGCGAATGAGACCGGGTTGTCGATTGTCGTCTCTCGCGCATACCACGCAGGAAGCTCAAAATCTGTTCGGCCGTCGACACCTGCGAAGACAGTTGTTGTTTCTGGGGTTCTCATTTCGATTTCCACGGGCACTCGAATTGATGCGCCCGCACCCGTTGCGGGCGCGTAAAAACTCTCTCAGATTTCAGTCGCTCATTTGGCTCTGTTGGAACCCTCAATCACTGAGAGATTAGTGAGACAACCGTTCGCGACCTGGTTTCACCTTTGGGAGACCGTCCTCACTTGTCCCACAGGGACGCTATTCGGTCTTCGATTTCGTCGAGGACGAGTCGAAGCACGTCGCGATAGTCGGTCGGCCATGAAGCGTCGTTGCCAGGGGTAGGGGCAGCTGGTGGGGGATGGAAATGGTCACGTGTATTGTGGGGATTTGGATGGCGATCCCACCGACACTCCCAGGCGCGGTTAGGATGCACTTCTCGATAGTGAATTTTGAAGCCATCATTCGTATACCAGCGAACGGTCAAAGTCGCCTCCTCGACGAGTTCGGGATAGTACGATGATGCGAGTGTGACCTGGAGTTCGAGGTGGCCATTTGTATCCGTGATCGTTGCCTGTGCGACCTGAGCCGTCGCTTGGAGACGTGTCTGAAGAAATTCGAGTATTGGGCGGTCGATAGGCGCGGGGCTACGTCCGTCTCCTGTGGGCGGTGCCATCGATGTGGCTACCCAGATGCCTGCTCGGTCCCGCCACTGGTGCGTTGCTGGCGTGCACGTTCATAGCGTGTGCGCTCCTCGCGAGCGGTCGCCCAGTCGCCGAGGTCGCTATAGACGTCGTCGATAGTCCGGCCGTCGCGTGCCTCTGCAGCGTCGACGGCGTCGACAGCCGCTGGCGTCGTGGCATCGTACGAATCTTCGTACTCGTCGATACGCGAGGTTAGCTCTCGGACACGCTCTTGAAGTTCCTCGATAGAGTGGGTGACTGCGAGTTGATTGACTTGCCGCCACTCGAAGTAGGCGTCGTTGCGCTCGTAGGTGACTGGATGACCATCGTGGCGTGTGACGACGCCTAGTTCGCTAAACCAGCCCAAGTACTTCCGAGCGGTCTTTGGGTCACAATCTGCTCGTTTGGCGATGGCGCTCGCTGCGGTCGGCTCGCGAGTCTGGAGGATAGTCCCGTAGACACGTTGCTCAACATCGTCACCGCGAAACGCGTCGTCGAAGGACGGAGGCTCATCTGGAGACTCGCTATTGGACATACTCATTCTTGCACAGCTACGGATATAATTCTTGCTTCAGGGATATTATTCCCGGATAGTGCGAAAGAGCAAACTCGGTGGGTAGTAGCCTGTTAACCAACAAAAGCGAAGCCTCTTCAATTGGTCTTGGTTAAAATACTCACTGAGAATTAGAATTTTGATTCAGGTGTGCTCTCGGTGTTTGGGTTACAGTTGCCACGCTCCTCCCTGAGCTCACAGTAACGTTCTCGTACTGTCGTAGTCGCTACGCCAGTTAACCGAGCGATCTGTGTCTGCGTACAATCAGTGCCGAATTCACGACAGGCGAGATACAGACACCCCGCAGCAACGCCTGATGGATTGCGTCCGTTGGTGAACCCTCGCTCTTCGGCTATTCTCGCGAGTCCCAAAGCTCGATACCGAACCTCGTCTGAGACCTCACACTCAGACGCGAATCGAAGAATCAAATCTCGAATGTCGACTGCTGGAATCTGTAACCCAAGTTCGGCGTTCAATACCCGATACCCCAACCGGACCTTCTGTCGGGTACACAGTGCGACCTCAGCCACCTCACTGATTGTCCGAAGCGACCCTCGGCATCGACACGCCGCATACACACTCCCTGCGGTCATCGTCTCGATCGAACGTCCGCGAATGAGGTTTTCTTTCTGGGCAGCACGATAGATGGTACACGCCTCCTCACAGACCGTTCGTGGCAACTCGAGTGCAGCGGTTATTCGGGTGATTTCGCCACAGGCGTGAGCGAGATTCTGTTCTGCTTTCGTTCGCCAGCGTGCTCGGCCGTGTTGGTGACGGAGTCGAGAGATGTGTCGACGCTTCCGCCCAGAGAGGATATTGCCCTTTCCGTCCTTCCCAAATCCAATCTCAGAAGAGAGCCCCCGGTCGTGACGCGCAGGCGTCAATGGTGCACCCGTCCGTTCAGAATTCGTTTCATCGTCGGAAAACGAGCGCCACTCGGGGCCGTGGTCGAGTCGATGTTCGTCGACGATGAGCCCACACTCGGTACAGCTACTCTCGCCACCTTCGGTCACAAGTGTACCCGAACACTCCGGACAGGTCGTCGCAGTCGTTGTTTTGCCACTCTCTTCGTCGAAGCCACTCTCGTAGATGTCTCTCAGCGACATAGTTCACTTTGAGGCGATTAGTTCCGAATCGCCCCGCACCCGTCAGGGGCAGATAAAATTCTCTTGAACTCTAAGTGAGAGTTCACCTCCTGTTGAGAGGTCAAGTTCACTCCTGTAAGGGAAGTCCGCGTCGTCCTGTACGAACACACTCCCAACACGGAAATCCATTGGAGAGGTGTTCGCAGTCGCACGATGACTCATCTGTCTCGTTCCTCGTAGATGCTCGAATAGAACCACCGTCGGCGAGAGTCTGCATCTCCACGGCTGCATCTACGACGACGCTACGGATTGCAACGGCAACTCGATGTTTGCACGCCCCGGGATATTTTTCGTCTGCAGGGCACTCACAGGCGATAGGAACGCCGTTTTCGATCTGGACTCGGTACTCGTGGTTCTCTGGGTCGGTATAACGCTCGTTGCGAACGAGGACGTCACCATCGAGAAGTGAGAAGCACAACGGTTCGTACTGTGCTCGATCGAGAACGCGACCAGACGGTGTCAATTTCGACAGTAGATGTTCGGTCATTGGGTTTCAGCGACGCGCTCGGAGTGAGCGCCCCGCACCCCTGAGGGGTGGATAAACTCTCTTTGGTTACCGCGTCGCGAACACTGAAGTCTGAGACCACTGAGTTATGGTATGACTTGGCAAATCATGCCACGGTTCGAGAGCTACGAACAGGCCCGACGGGAGTTCGAGTGGGCGCTTCCCGACCGCTACAACCCCGCGACGGACTTCCTCCGAAAGCACGACGACCCAGAGCGCGTCGCGCTTCGGTACGAGAACCCGGACGGCCCGTCGGCGAACCTCACGTTTCGTGACCTCGACGACCGCTCTGACCGCCTTGCCGCCGCCCTCGCAGCGCTAGGTATCGAGGCAGGCGACCGTGTCGGCGTCGTCGTCCCCCAGAAGCCCGAGAACCCGGTCACGCATCTCGCAAACTGGAAACTCGGGGCGGTGTCCGTCCCGTTGACCGTCCTCTTCGGTCGAGACGCGCTCGAATACCGACTCGTCGACAGCGAGGCCAAAGCGGTCGTCGTCGACCCCGCGGTCCGCGACGAAATCGACGCAATCAGTGATGCGTGTCCCGACCTCGAACACGTCGTCGAGCTCGGGTCGAACGTCGAGGGAGACGCACACGCCTTCGACGACCTCGTCGCATCCGAGAAGCCTGGCATCGACGTGTACGACTCGACGCCGGAGACGCCGAGCGCCATCATGTACACGAGCGGGAGCACCGGTCCGCCGAAGGGCGTCCTCCACAGTCACGCACTCTGGCTTGGACGCGCTGCGGCCGCCTACAACTACTTCGACCAGGGACTCCACGACGCGACGCTGTGGACGCCCGCCGACTGGGCGTGGGGCGCTGCGCTCGGTGGAACGCTGTTCGCAGCGCTGCACCACGGCTGTACTATCGTCGGGTGGCCGCGGGAGGATTTCGACCCCGAGGACGTGTTCGATTTCATGGCTCGCCACGGGGTCACGAAGGCGTTCATGCCGCCGACGGCGCTGCGGATGTTGATGTCCGTCGAGAACCCCACCGAGAAATACGACCTCGCTCTGGAGACGCTCGCGGCGGTCGGCGAACCGCTCACACCCGAGATTCTCGACTGGGTCGACGAGACGTTCGACGACGTGCCGGTGAACGAGTTCTACGGACAGACGGAGCTCAATCTCGTCGTCGGCAACAGCTCGAACTGGTTCGAGGCACAGCCCGGCAGCATGGGCAAGCCGCTTCCCGGCTACGACGTGGCCGTCGTCGACCAAGAAACCCGCGAGAGACTCCCGACGGGCGAACCCGGCGAGTTGGCCGTCCGTCCGGACGACGACCGCGTGTTCTTCGACGAATACTGGGGCTTACCCGAGAAAACGGCCAACAAGCGACTCGACGGTGACTGGTTCCTGACCGACGACATCGTCATGCAGGACGACGAGGGCTACCTGTGGTTCGTCTCGCGCGCCGACGACGTCATTCTCACGAGCGGCTATCGCGTCGGCCCGATGGAGGTCGAGAAGGCGATTCTCCGACATCCGAACGTCGAGCAAGCGGGCGTCGTCGGTATCCCCGACGAGACGCGAGGCGAAGCGATCCAGGCGTACGTCCAACCGACGAGCGACGCGTTCGACGAGGAGACGCTTCGAACGGAGATCGAGGACTTGGTTCGCGACCGACTCGCTGCGTACGAGTATCCCCGACACATCGAGTTCGTCGACGAGTTACCAACGACGTCGACGGGGAAGATTCGTCGACTCGACTTGCGCGAAGAATCTGAGAAGTAAACAGCATCGAATTGACCTCTTTTCACGCCCGAAGACGGGGTGTGCGTTCGATTCTGTATCACGCCCTGAGGCAGTTTACACACAACAAATACGGAACTCTGAATTAGGGTACTTTCAAATACCGTATTCTGAATTACCTTAGCAGTACGTTTTTGCTGTAGCACACAAATATCTCAGCATGGAGTTCGTCGACCGGAATGCAGAACTTAGCCGGCTCACCAAGCTATACAACTCTGATCAAGCAGAGTTAGCGGTGATTTATGGTCGTCGCCGATTAGGAAAGACGGCCCTCGTACGCCAATCTCTCACTGACTACGAGGACGCCATTCTGTTCCAAGCAAAACAGAAGACGAAGGAACTCCAGATTCGAGAGTTCATCGATACGGCCGAAGAGTCCTTCCCTGGTATCTCGCGTATCCGCGAAAACTGGGACTCATTGATTGGATATCTAGCAGACCAAGACGCCATCGTAGTGTTGGACGAATTCCCGTATCTCATCGAAGAAGAACCCAGCCTCCCCTCAGTCATTCAAGAACTGTATGACTATGGTGTGGACGAGTCCGCACTGACACTCGTGTTAGTCGGCTCGTCAATCAGCATGATGGAAGACGCAGCACTGTTAGGAAACAGTCCGCTGTATGGTCGATGCTCTGAAAAACTCGATATCACCGAGCTGCCGTTCAACGCGGCGATGAGCCTCTATCCCGACAGCTACAGCCCCAGCGAGCAAATTCTGCTGTGGGCTGTATTCGGAGGCACTCCCTATTACATCGAAGAAGCAGCCACGTACAACACCATTAGCGACGCAATCGAACAAACACTCCTTTCATCACATTCAGCTCTTCACAACGATCCCGACTATGTACTCCGGATGGAACTCAGCGAACCGACACGCTACTTCTCTATTCTAGAAGCCATCGCCGGTGGAAACACCTCTCTCAACGAAATCGCACAGGCAAGTGGAGTCGACTCAGATCAAATCTCTCGGTATATCGACCGCCTCAAGCGGCTTCGTCTTGTCGAACGAGAGGTCCCAATTACGGAGCGGCCTGAGAAGTCCCGGAGAGGCCAATACCGTATCGTAGATTCGATGTTCGAGTTCTGGTTCCGGTTCCTCTATGGAACGCCTATTCAGTACGACCAGCTTACGCCAGGTGCATATGACACAGTTGTGGAACCCAAGATGAACGACTTCGCTAGCGGGACGTTCGAGACGCTTGCCCAACATGCCCTTCGGGAGCTCTACCCCTCATATACTATCACTCGAACCGGACGATGGTGGTACCAAAACCATGAGATCGACGTCGTCGGGATCACTAACAGCGATGTATTGCTCGTCGGAGAGTGCAAGTTCCAGAATTCGCCGGTCGGGTACGATGTATTGAGTACGCTCGAAAGTCACGAATCAGAGCTTCGTTGGAACCCAGAACAAGGTGGTGAGCGCAAATGTGAGTATGCTGTGTTCTCGAAAAGTGGGTTCACAAACTCGCTGAGAGAGATCGCTACCGAACGTGATGACGTCTCGTTATTCACTGCTGAAGATGTTGTGAACGCTCTTTAGGAAAGCCCGATGTTTGACACGGCGCGTGCGAGGCGTGGCCCCGGCCACGACCGCGCGCGAGGGGGCGTCCGAGCGAAGCGAGGACGACGACTGGGGAGGAAGCTGGCGTCCAGAAAAAGGCCCTGTTGGAACCCCCAGTTAGTGATCGAAGCATCGTACAGGATACAGAGCATACATCCATTGCTGTCGGCAAAGGGATCGACTCCGAGATCTACCCGCTCGTTTCGATTGGCTCTTCGTCCGACGCTTCCGCCTGGTGCTCGACGAGAGCCTCGAAGCCGCCATAGGCCATTCGGGCAACGTCGAACGGCATCTCGATCTCGTCTGCTCCCTCTATCGCCTCCATCTCCTCGTGCACCGCGGCGTTGACCTCGTCGCGGTGTTCTCGGGACTCGTAGACGACGAACGCAAATATCACCGTCTCGTTCTGGTCCGCAGCCACGAGGTCGGGGAACGTTGCTAACTCAACGTCCCCCATGTCCGGAGCGAGGTCGTCTCCGACACACTCGAAGTACTGAAGCGCGCCGTGATCGATCCAGCTCTTTCCCGCCTCCGCCGCCATTTCCCGGTACTCTTCGACCTTGTCACTCGGGACCGGCAGCACGTATCCATCGACGTATTGGCTCATGAACTGTTCACTGAGTTCTATTGGTCGCCTGAGGAGAAATCGTTTGCCGGCGATTCGAGGTTGTGGTGTCTAACTCTCGATGGGTTCCTCGGCTGACGTTGCTTTCCGGGCGCTCCCGTCGGGTGAGAGCCCGAGTCGTCGCTTGTGTTCGCGCATCGGAACCATCTTCGCGTACTTCCCAATTCCGATAGGCGGGACGTTGCGGAAGAACGTCTCGAACGAGTCGCCGTCGACGACGTAGAGTTCCGCCCAGAACCCAAGTCCTCCGTCCGGGTCGACTTTCTCGTTGTACCACTTCCAAGCTGAGACGTGAGGGCCGTTTTGCTCGGTCGCGAATCGCTGGAGGTCTTCGAGCGACCGCCAGTACTGCATGGCAGCCCCTTTCCGGAGCCCAAGGAAGATCGGTGTGTACCCGAGGAACCCGCTTTTGGGGTCCGCCTCCAGCTCCTTGAACATCCTCGCGACCTTCCAGTTCGCCAGTAGCCAGTGCGGGAGCGCGCTTAACTTGTTGAGCCGTATCCCGTTGATGTAGATCACGACGCCATCGTCCATCTCCGCAGCCATCCGCTCTCGGAATATCTCTGCCATTAGTACTCTACGCTACTGCAGAGCATAAACCAGACAGGTAGAGCGGAGTCACAAAGGCTGGAATAAGGAATGAATGTACGTGGCGCGTGCGAGGCGTGGCCCCGGCCACGACCGCGCGCGAGGGGCGTCCGAGCGAAGCGAGGACGACGGCTGGGGAGGAAACCGGCTCTCAGAAAACTGGAGGCTAAGTCGAATTTTCGAAACGGCTTCAATCGTCTTGCATCGTTTTTAAACTGGTAGCAAGGCGGATTCCCCGGGCCACCGTGCCCGGGGAGGAAGCCGACAATAGCCAGAATAAAACTATTAAATAGCCCAACTCCTTCTTTGAAGGTAGAGTGGACGACTACCTGAGACGTACAGCCATTACTCGAATCATCGTGAGCGACGAGCAAGCCGACTTACTCGAAGCCACGATTAGCGACTGGCAACATGGAGCCACCCACGCCTCCCAAATCGGTTGGAGAAAGAACGAGGACTCCAAATACGGCCTCCAACAACTCGCCTACGACGACGTACGCGAGGAAACGCGTCTCGGAAGTCAACACGCGATACTCGCCACTCACCAAGCCGCAAGCGCACTCACAGGCGTCAACGAACTCAAAGATAAAGGGCGGAACGTCTCTTGCCCAGAGTTCACGAGTCCGACCATCAAATACGATGCGAACACGCTGACGCTCTTTGACGACAACACAGTCTCGCTCTCCACCGTTGAGAGTCGGGTTCGATGCGAACTCGTCCTCCCAGAAGACGACGACGGCTACCAGTACCAGTTCCTGAACGATGACGAGTGGAGCGTCACAGAAAGCACGCTCACCGCTCGGGACGGTGAGTACTTCTTACACCTCGGGTTCCGAAAACCGAACCCGTTCGATGAAACCGGGTCCCCTGCCGAGGACAGAACAGTTCTCGGAGTTGACCTCGGAATCGAAAACCTCGCCGTCACCAGCACTGCACACTTCGCGTCAGGAAAGAAACTGGTTCACGACCACGACCAATTCGAGCAGGTTCGCGGTGGCCTCCAACAGACAGGCACTCAGTCGGCTCACCGAACCATCGTGGGGCGAGACGACCGCGAAGAACGCTACTCTCGGGACAAACTGCACCGAGTCTCAAACGCAATTATCGAAGAGGCCGTCGAACACGAATGTTCGCACATCGTGTTTGAGGACTTGTCGTACATCCGCGACCGGATGGCGAACGCGAAGAGGTTCCATCAGTGGGCACACCGAAAACTTATCCAGTTCGTGACGTACAAAGCCGAAGCACTCGGTATTCGCATTGAGTTCGTGGACGCAGCGTACACGAGTCAACGCTGTAGTGAGTGTGGTCACACGAGCCGTGGGAATCGACCTGTGCAAGCACACTTCGAGTGCGAGAAGTGTGAGAAGACGCTTCACGCGGATTATAATGCGGCGAAGAACATCGGGTGGCGGTTTGTCCGTCGTGGGCTAAACGACTCACGACGGACGGGCAACAGTCAACTTGCCCTGAAGTCAGGAACAGTGACGCCGAAGCGGGGATTCATCCCGTACTCCGTTGTGAGTTAGAGGCCGAGAACACTGACAAGCCCCGCGCCACCGTGCGCGGGGTTGTTGACATCGAGTCGTGGTGCAAAAGATTCGTACGTCTCATCACTCGATACGATGGTCGCCCCGTCAGATTCGACGAGGTGAAGTGCGTCAAAGGGCGTGAATCCATAATCCTCGACGTAAGTTACTGCAGTAACGACTGTGTCCACGTCACCACGGACGTCCAATCGTCTCTGCGGCGTCACCAAGCCAGTCTTCGTCCTTGATCAGCGCCAAGAGGAAATCAGTTTCTGCGTACATTTACCGTCCAGCCTGGTCTAAGGCTTCCTCACGCGCCTCTTCGCGAAGTTCTGTGGCACTCTTGTCGACGTCTGCAAACTCCGAACGGAGAGCGTCAAGCGGGTCATCTGCAATGGGGATTAACTTGACACCATCGGGGAGTTGGACGATATGGTAGTGCTCGCCGTATCGCTCCCGAACTTCTTTCGGGAGTGTGAGACGGCCACGCCCATCGAGTGTTGCCTCGGACATAGGTATCAGTTTGGTGGGTAGAAACAAGCATGTTCCCCATAAATCAACTTCTGCCCACGCGCCTATTCGGTTCTTCTGCAGTGGGCGATTGATGAGCACTCTTACGTGTGAGGGTGTCCGAGCGAAGCGAGGACGACGGCTGGGGAGGAAGCTGGCGTCCAGAAAAGGCTCTGTTGGAACCCCCAGTTAGTGATCGAAGTATCGTGCAAGATACAGAGGTTGTATCCACCTACACCTCTCAGCCTTGATTACACACGTGGACGGATAGTCTCAATCGCATTCATCCCCCAGTAAACGAGGAGCGCGATCACCCCGAAGGCCACCAAATAGAGCACGACGCGATATAGATACTCTAAGATGGTTACTTCCTGGCCGTAACCCACGTGCAATACGATCACTGTTTCCGAGAGCATGTGAGGTGATTGTCAGTCTGTCACCGGTAACGAGGCCTGTAAACCGCGGTACGCCAGCACGGCCCCGACGACGAAGATGACTGTCGCTAGGTAGATTGGCCCGAGATGCGTCACCCAGTCGTGGGCGAATGCATCCGCAGTGTAGTGCATCGGTAACGCGAGCGCCAAGCCGACGACGGCGGCGACGACGGCGGTCGCCCACGCCCACGTAAGCCGCTGGCGCACCCCGTACCACGACAGGGCTGTGACAGCGATCCCTGTCGAGATGATGAACGCTGCGGTGGCGACGTGCAGGTGGCTAATGTAGTACGCGACGGTCGGGTTCAAATCTGCAGGAGTCAGTCCATCGAGTTGACTGACCCCGAGCTCAAAGCCGCTCCCGACGAAATTCAAGGCGAGAAAGACGAGACCGTAGCCGATGAATGCAACCCCCGCGATTGCCATCAATACGGAACCTCGCCGGAGATTAGCTCCGTGTTCGATATGTTCGCTCAGTTCTGCGGTTGCTGTTTCTGCCATTTTGATCACCTATTCTTCAGCGGTTTCGATTCGGTGGACCGGTCACGATTCTGTACGATACGCAGTTTGCGTACTTGCCGTTGTTCCTGGCCTGACTCCGTATGAGAGCCTCCCCTTTGTTTTCGGACTGCCGACGAACCGACAGTCAGTAACTCCATTCCCACAGTCGTATCGGTGGGCTGGCATCAGGTTTTGTCACCTCCTCGAAAAGAGGTACGAGATGAGCCGTTAGATAGCTACTTATTGCCGTTTCGGCAGGCGGTGACGTCCGTGCAGACGGTGACATGGTAGTCACCTGATGAATATGCGCCCTGTATGCAGCACGACTTCCGAAACCGATCACCGATTGGGTTTTAACAGAGCCGAAAAAAGAATGGCCGAGCTGAGCTACTTACTCCACCATCGCTCACCTTCAGAGAATGAGATTGACGACCAGCCCGTCAGTGCAACCGAGCACCGACCCTGATACCAGTTTCGCGCTACGTTCCGCAACACCACCTGGTCGCCTTCTGCCATCATCGGCACGTTCGACTTCTCCCATACCGTGAACTTCGTTCGCCCGCTCTCGTCTTCGATGAGCCCAACCTGCTGAATCGCTCTGCTCCGTGGCTCCCACAACTGGGTTATCGTCCCAGAGATATTCACCTCGTGGCTTTGTACCTCCCCGAGTGCTTCGATTGGAACCACTCGACCGGGGTCGGTCCGAAACTCCTCGAATACCCCGATGACTGCGCTCATCAACTCACATCCGTCGACGACGCGCTCGGCTACTCGTCGACTGATCGCTGCCTGCGACCACCCCGGTAGCTTCCCTGCCAATCGCGCTGCTTCCCGGTTCACAGCACCCAATTCGTCACGCGATAGCTGCTCACGAGGATCTACCACATCCGGGTCCGCCCATAGGTCTACGCTCGCCGCTCGCTTACAGAACGCACGTCGACGTTCGACGCTTCCACGCACTGCCACCCGTCGCGTCCGCGCTTCCCGGTCCGACTCCTGTTGTCTGTCGAACCGCACTCTCGTCTGTCTGAGCTCCCACTCTCTCGCCTCGATCCGTTCTTCCTGTTCGAGCGTCAGTCCACGCCGCCGCGTCTCGTAGTGGTCGGTGTCGATTCTCGCCCGAATCTCCATCTCCACGGTCGCTCTGAGGTTCCGTTCGCGTTCTGCAACCTCGTCGACGACCTCGAAGCCGTCTTCGTCGAAAACGCCCGCATTCTCGAACTGACCATGTTCACCGCGCTGTCCCGCAACTTCATTACCGATTGCGTTCTTACTTGCCATTGGGATTCCATTCCCGAAGGCGTTTCACGACGCCCGACAACCGCGACTCCACTCGCGGTTTTCTACACGACCACACCGACTGTTTCTCGACAGAGACGTCTGCACGCGCCGCTTTGCGCCTTCGCTTCGCGCCCGGGGCGCGAAGCGGCGCGTGCCGAAAGAACCAGCCAACCAGCTACGCGCGCCGCCCCGCCCGCAGTGAGCGGCCAGCGGAGTTAGCGTGGCGGTCCGGCGCACCCACGGAGCGCACGGACCGACGGGCTAACCCGCTGGCGTCCAACTGGACGAGCGAACGGAGGGCGGAACAGGCGGCGAGCGGGGCGTGCCACGGCTGAGAGACAAGACCGGGGTTCTGAAACAGCCGAAAAGAAGCGATTGACGTGTCTCTTCGTCTCGAAACAGACCCCACATACAAATTCAGAAGCTGCATACATCCGTATGCAGATGTCCAAGAGCATTCGCCTGTCTGAGGAAGCCTACAATAGACTTGTAGCCCACAAAGAGGACGATGAATCGTTCTCGGATGTCGTGCTTCCTCTCGCTGTCGAGCGCTCTCTTTTCGAACTTGCTGGAGTTCTTTCGGACGAGCAGGCTGACGCCTTCGAAGACGCAATCGAAGAACGCCGCTTTCGCCGTCACGACGATCTCGAAGGAGTTGCAAAGGAAATACAAGAGTCCTGAAATGTTACTTGCTACGGCGTCAACTCTCTCTTACAATCAGTTTTTCTATAGTATATTCTCCTAACTTCAGTGCTAAAGACACATTCTCTCAGAATCGGTGAATGGAGAGTATGATGCAGCGATTAGCATTATGAGAGCCTCACCCCAAGATAGAGATATGAGACCGGAGACAGAGCCGGTACCTAAAGACGAAACCAACGTGGGTGATACAACGTCCGATACATGGCGTGCACTCCAGCGAGCAACTGACAAAAAGCGTGCAGACATAATCGCAGATATCGTCGGTCATCCAGTGGGCGCACCCAGCGTCGAAGAACTCGACTACATGAATCCGCCACTCAGCGACGACTCGATCCGTCGCCACCTCAACACCCTCGCAGACGTCGGTGTTATCCAGGTACGCGAGTTCGAGACCGGGAATCGTATCCGGGGGTACCCCTACCAGTTCTTCGAGCTCACTGCCGAAGCACGCGACCTGTTCGATCGCAATGGCCTCTTCCCAGAAGACGCATGGAAACGACAGTACGCCGCTGTCGAGAAGACGAGTCGAATCAAAGAGCTAGAATCGATGCCGCGCCCCGATAATTGACGAGGAGAGTGACGCTTTCTCCGTTCATTCTATAGACGAGGCAGGCCGAGTGCTGTGGGACTTGACCGGGGTAGTTCGCCGGCAAAAAGCCACACCCGACAATATACTTTCGCTATAATGCATACAAGCACTTCGGTGGTGTGAGATGCTGGTTCGTTATGGGTTGAGAGAATTGCCTGCGTAGTTTACAAAGCGCGTCGTGAAAACGGGAAGCCTCGGGGCTTGATCCCGAGGCGATTCACACAGATACGAGGTGGAAGCCCACGACTGTAGTCATGGGTAACTGACGAATCTCAATCGTCAGCGGTGTATGCACCACTTCGGTGCTCGATTCGATGGACTTCGAGAACGGACTCGTCGTAGTCGACGATGCAAGCAAGACGGTACTGTCCGATGCGGAGTTTCGAGAACGGGCCGCCCGTCAAGGGCTCAACGAAGTCGTCCGGCTCTCGCCACTCTGAGTCGATGATTTCGTCAAGCTTCGAGACGATACGGTCCTGGACGTGTGTCTCGAGTCCGTCGAATTGGGTCGCAGCACGCGGTGCGAACTTCCATGTCTAATCCCCCTCACTCGTCATCCGCGTCCCGATCCATCATCTCAAGAACCTCATCTCGTGAGACTAACTCCGCATCGCCCGACCGGAGGTCGTGTTCGCTCGCCGCAATCTGCTTCCACCCTTCTCGTGAGAACTCGGGATGCTTGATGGCGTCACGAGCCGCGTAACGAAGGAACTCGCTTCGGGAATTGAACCCCTGTTCTTCCCACGTTGCGTCGATGTCTTCGAGGAAGGCTTTGCTCAGTCGAAGATTGATTTGTACCATCTCCGGTCCGTTGTCGCCGGTCCCAGTATCAGCATCAGACATATACAATTGCTATACGTCTGTGTAGCATAAGGCTTTCTTGCAACTTCGTCGCGATACCAATCACACGGCTCTCACGGCCCCAGAAAGAAGCCCACACCTGTCGGTCGTACTTCAAATATCGGTGCAGAAATCTGTTCTTCGCCACACTGTCGCCAGCGGCCATCCTCATACAGTTCTTCGAGACGCGACCACTGCACGCCGTGTATATCTGCCCGATACACGACGCGATGTCTCTGGCCGTCACGTGTTCGGAACTCGATGGTGAAACGATGCGAATTCATATCGCCCCCTCTGATCGACCTTCATCGGTCGGCTCATCAACGAGATACGTCGTCCCTGCGGACTCTGGAAGCGCTCTCCGCATCAACACCGCACCACAGAACTCACAGCACTGCAGTGATTCAGAACCGATGAGGTACAGCGACCGGTCGCCTCCTGGATGCGCACACTGAGGATTGGACAGTGCTGGATGTTTTCTGCCCCTGAATCGAGAGACAATCGTTCGAAGTCGAACACCGATCTGTCGTCGGAACGTTGGTTGGTGCACTGAGTAACACCTGCACCCGTCAGGGGTGTGATAAAATTGGCAGGCGTATCGCGGTGAGTCCTTGGTGCAACGATGAGTATCACGAGAACGCGCTGCGAACGCCAAAACACCGAGCAAGAGGAACCAACGCAAACCACAGGGTGGGGTCGAAAGGGGCCGCCGTGTCGCTTGAGCGAGACGTCCGTAAGACGTGTGCGTCTTGCGAGCCAATCAGAAACCAACGGTTTCTGATGACGACGTAAGGACCGCAACGGAGTGAGGACCGCAGCGAGTCGCAGCCAGCGACACGGCGGGGGCTTTCTAGGTCGCTGTACTACGGTGCTACGGCTACCGTGTCGCCGGTTTCTGATCGAACGGGTACCGATACGCGTTTCACTACGGCTTTCTCGATGGCCAGGGCGTCATCCTCCGCTACGACAATGAGAACCGAACTCCCGGACGCCACGAACCACACACACCTGATGGCATCGAAGAAATCGAGTTCCCCGGAATGATAGAACTCCGTGACCGATTCTTAAACGAAATCCAGGACCTGCCATGACTGCAAACACACTCAAAATTACGTACGGCCAGCGCGAGAATAGCCAGCGAGCCGCTCGCGAGCGACTCCGTCGGGCGGAATCTGGAGAAGCGTTCGAAGAACAGGAAGCCGCGTTCGTGCTGAATCTCGAGGAGCTCGACGACGTCGAACGACTCATGCGTCGGTTGAGCCTCCAGCTCTTGGACGTCATCACCAGTGAGCATCCAGAGAGTATCCGTGAGACTGCTCGACTTGCCAATCGTGATTACAGAGAGGTTCATCGAAATCTCAAGGAACTCGAAACGCTCGGCGTCATTGAGTTCACCACAGATGGTAACAGCAAGCGCCCGATACTCCGCGATGGAACCGAGGCGATTGATCTCTCAATCACGTTCCCCATCGATACCAACACGTCAAATTCCAATTCTCGTCAAGAGACCTCAGCGTGAGCAACAACACTGTCAAGACTTGCGTAAATGACCACGGGTCGGGTGACCCGTGGAACTCTCGCTGTTTTCTTTAGAATAGCCGCTGACAATCGGGCTCGGGCACACCCTCAATCGACGATAGTTCTTGGAAGCTTTGCTGGATACAGCCCACAAGTCGATTAAATCAGCTTACTGCGCTCCCCCACGTCGTCTGCGTCGAATCGCTCAGTCGAGTCCGAGGCTCAGTTTCAGTGCGTCGTCTACCTGACTCATCGTTCCTGCGTCCAGATTCCCAACGACCGAATGAATCCGCTTCTCGATGGAGACGACTCGAATCTGGTCGAGCCGAACTGAGGAGTCCTTCTCGAACGGCGAGTCATCCGCTTCGACCGGTACCTCGAACGGGTAGCCTCGATACGTGCCAGTCGCGGGTGCGACGAGAGTCGTACTCGAATTCGCGTTCCCGACGTCGTTCTGGACGACGACCGCCGGGCGGGTCTTCATCTCGTGGCCTTCGGCGGGGCCCAACCGGATAATAACGACGTCGCCACGTCGGACGTTCGTCTTCTCACTCATTCAGTCAGTCCGCTCCACGCCTCGTCAGACGTGTTATCCCACTCCTCGGCTAGTGATTCTGCACTTTCGGATGCGTCCCGATAGGCAGTTGCGAGTTCGTCTTCGTCTGGTTGGTCGTTTTCGACTTCCACCACCGCGACGGTCACACGCTTGTTCGCGTACTCCGTCCCGAGGTAAATCCGACCTCGGTCATCGGTGTCGCTGGTTCGGAGATCCTGAGCGTCTACTTTCATCTCGTTACCCACTATGACCCACGATCTGATGACGCTTGCCCACTATTGCCCACGGCAGCGACGAGTATCTCTTCTGAAGGAACCGCGCTATCTAACAAACGCTGTACAACGAGCGTTTAACGCGGTGACTGTTCTCGGACTTGTATCGAGAACCGAACACTCCATATTCTCGCTTTTTGAGTTTGCTACTCAGTTGTTAGCGTAAGCGGCGAAACTCCTTGCAGAACCGTTTCCAATGTTACCACGAACGATACCGACCCGGCAGAAATATCTAGTCGATGGGAGATTTTGAGAGAGTGCTGAATACAGCGCGCGAATCAGCCGCTGGGAGTGTGCAGATACAGGATGATGGAGTGGTAATCACAGCCTCACGTTCTACTCCCTCGCGATTAAATCGTCGTTGAGCGACGTTCTACGTGCCTATCGGTTACCGCGACTGCGTCTTTCTCTTCCAGACGTCTCACAATCTCCTGTACGTCCGCTGCGGGCCAGTCGAGTTCCTGGTGCAGGTCAGCCACCGATTTCGGTTCCTCGAGCGCGTGCAGCACTTCGAGTTCCTCGTAGACGCGTTCGGTGACCTCCGCGACAGGATCATGCAACGGTGTCGTCACGTTGTGTTGCTCGGTGAGATCAGTCAACGCTCCGTTCACGTACGTCACGAACAGTTCTTGCTCCAAGAGTTCGACCTGCGTCTCGAGTTCCGCTTCGACGACGTCGAACTCGAGGCCGGTCTGCATCAACGAAAACATATCCTCGATGTCGTCTGCCCGACCTGCGACCGCTTTGAACAGAAAGATGTCTTCTGGACTCACGAGTTCGACCACGAGATTCCCTGGGTCGAGATACCGTTCGCTCCGCTCACGAATCCCTGGAGAGAGAATCAGCTTGCCAATCACTTGCTGGTTGAAGACGTCGATGCGACACCCATCATCGTTCTCGAGGATGCGCTGGGCACCGAGTTCTTCGTACTCTTCGTCCGGTTCCCGGACGATATCATATCCCAGTTCGAGGAGCACCGCCTGTAGCTGACTCAGATCGTCGCCGGAGGAGACGATGAGGTCGATATCTTTGGTCGTCTCTTTGAGTCCGCGAAACGCCATCGACCCACCGCCAATCAAGAAGACGGTGAGTGGATTGTCCAGCTGCTGGCCGATGCGCTCGAGTTCTGAGCGGATGTATGAGCTATCGAATCGCGCCCTCATGGCGTCACCCCGTACTCCTCAGTGAGTTCCTGGAAGTCCTCCCACTCGGGAAGTCGAGACGTTCGCTGGTCACCGCTGGTGTCGAGATACGTGCAGAGTTCGTCGACGACGTGGTCGACGCCGTACTTGGTGGCTTGGGTTCGGAGTTCGTCGCGGTCGACGTCGACGTGACTGAGCAAGAGTAGGCAGTATGACCGGGTCCGTGCGCCCGAATCGATCACGAGCATGTGACAGCACAACATCTCCGGGGAGAGCTCGCTCGTCGCCTTCGAATAGAGGTAATACCGACGGTCACGTGCCAAGAGTGGAAGACCATATCGCTGAAATTGGTCTGGCCCTGTCGGGATGAAGTGTTCGTCGCTGACCTCAGTCCCCGTCTGCACAAGGAACTCGTCTAGAGACTCCCAGAGAATCGTGTAGGTGTCGGTCTGTTCTTCGACAGTCTGGCGGTGGGCGTGATGGGCAAGCTCACGAGCGAATGCACTCAACTGTTCGAAGCCGTCGTTCAGTGCGTACGCCCCGTCGTCGGTCTGGTAGATGACTCCGCGGTGCTGAAACGGGGCAAGCGCACGGTGGACTGTGCTTCTGTGGATGTCGGCGCGGCATGCGAGCTCAGTCGCGGTCCGTGGGGTATCGAGGAAGTAGCACACACGGAGGGCTGCCCCTGACAACAGCTCCGGCCAGTCGATATGTGAATACTGCTGCGTAAGGTCCGTGAGTAACTCGAGTGCCTTCGCGTCCGATAGTCGAATCTGCTTTGTTTTCCCCTGTCGACGTGTCTCGACGAGGCCAGCCGTTTCGAGCCGTTCGACGAGTTCTGAGGTGTAGCTGAGACTCCGATCGAGATTCGTCGCGAGTTCAGAGACTGTCTGCTCACCATGGAGAGCAGTGAGGGTGCGAACCTCGCCTTCTGTGAGCATACTGTTGCATACTAACGAACCAATATATAAATGACTTCGGTATTTTGCAACGCCAGACAGACTCAGTCGAGACAAAGATAGGAAATCGGACTCCCAACCCGTTATGTAGTTTTAAGCATCTCTCAAATCACGTGGTGGGATCGAAAGGGGCCGCCGTGTCGCCTGAGCGAGACGTTCGCAAGACGTGTACGTCTTGCGAGCCAATCAGAAACCGACGGTTTCTGATGACGACGTAAGGACCGCAGCGAGTCGCAGCCAGCGACACGGCGCGGACTTTCAGAATCACAGAGTTACACTTCTCTTCTGGTTTCCGTCCAGGTCGCTCACGAGTGGTCATACCCTATAGTATGAGAAACTCTGAGACGTAGCCAGCGGTGCAAACGTCCTCACAGACGCGAATTCAGCGAACGCATTTCGGGAAAGAGAGGACGTTTCGTCTGTCTTCACACTGTCTCCTTAACGGGAGCACCGAGTCTGAGAGTACATTTCGTGTAAACTACACAACCCTACTCGCTCGGCGCTGACGCGCCTCGCTTTATTGGGGTTGGGGCCATCGACGGAACAGAATCCCGGTGAGACTGCGAAAGGTCAGGCCCTCCATTGTTTTGATGTGAACTCCCAGCAATCAGGTCTCAGCAAGAGGCTGATACCCGTCGCCGTTCATCAGTCCACCATTTATACGCATGTTTACTGATGCGTCTACACTCTCCGACATAGGCGAGGAGTGCAGTCTGTGTTGTCGCTTCTGAACGTACCTCATACCAATGTTCTTGGCCGCGTTGTAATCCGCGTTCACCTTGTATCCGCATTTCAAGCACTCAAAGTGTTCTCCGTGACGGTTACCCTCGTGGGTGAATCCACAGTCCGTCCGAGAACAGCGTTGAGACGTGAAATTGGGTTTTACTCTCTCAACAGCGACGCTCTGCTGTGCTGCCTTATACTCAACGTACTCAACGATCCGTCGAAACGCCCACAGATGATGCCATTTAGCGAATCGAAGGCGTTCCCGGATACCATCAAGCTTCTCGAAGACAATCTGGGTACAACCAGTTTCAACCGCTTCTTTGACGATTTCGTTCGCTATGGTATGGATGTACTGCTTCCGCCACCCTTCCTCACGTTTTCCGAGTCGAAGCAATGCATTGTGAGCGGCCTGCGTCCCGCGCTGTTGCATCTTAGCACGCCGTTTTTCGAATTCGCGGCACCAGTGATCGTAGTCGTTGCCCTGCCAGAACCTCCCTGTTGAAGCGACAGCAAGCGAGTTGACGCCGAGGTCGATACCGAGGACTGTTTGGTGCTCAGTATCTGCCGGAACCTCAGAATCGTCTTCGCCGTCGCTGTCGTATCTTCGTGTGCTGATGTGGAAGTAAAACTCGTCATCTACTGCGTCGTACTGGAGTGTGCTTGTTCGGAATTCAAATTTCTCTGACAGTACGTACTGTTCATAAGGTGTTGGACTCTCTGCGGGGAGCTCGAAGTCGCACTCAACGCGTCCATTGACAGTCGAGAGAGATACTTTATTTCGGTAAAACGTTGCACTCCGTTTATCGTAGACAATGCTCCACGACGTGAACTCTGGTTGGCTTACTCGTCGCCCGTTCTTCCAGGTTCGACGCACCCTTTTGTGGCTTGGACGGCGCGTCGAATTGCTTTTTGTACGAGGTTTGCCACGAGGTCGGTTTCCTCATGAAGTTCGTAATAGAGCGCACTACGGGCTTTCGTGTTTGACGTGACGCAATTTTTGTACGAGGTGTCGTCCCAACAGTACTCACTGGCACGATTGGCACAGTACAAGAACTGTCGAGCGGTTTCGTGGAGGTCGCTACGTCGTCCGTCAGGAACAACAATTTTAACGGGTGCGGTACGTCGGACCTCCATGACCGGGGATGTATCCGTAATGCTTTTTAAATTCAGACATCGGTCTGCTATTGAGCGAGGGTAGTCGCATCCCGTTTCGGCTCCCCCTCGGCTTACTCGCTCGCTTCTTTCGTTGCTTGAGGGTGTGAATGCTATCTCAAATCGTATTGAACTGCTCAGCTGTCCGCCGTTTGTCTCTTGGATTCACATTCTGTTGCAGACGCAGCCACACGAGTGCGGCCCATGCATACTCACGAGAATCTGAAGAAGCCGACGCTACTAGATGGCTGATGATACCGACCTCCCAGTACCGCTCGAACAGGCACGAACCTACATTCGCGTCCGGCCAGCAGACGAATCGCTGAACCCAGAGACCGTTGCGACACACGTACGCCGTCTCCACCAACTCCCACAACAGCGCCACTCAGCAGGGATCAAACTCTTCAATCGCCCCTCACCGCCAACAATCGAGTGTCTGCTCATCTCTGAAGGAGCCGATGAGGCGAGTCTCACGTATCTGTTCGGTGTCGACGAACCCGAAGCGACCGATACACTCGAACGCGTCCTCAGAGGGTTGTTTCCCGACTCGTACGAACTCACACGGACAACCCGAACTACCGAGGAAATCCGAGCACGAGAGTTCAACCCAGGCTCAACGGATGAAACAAACGATGCGTCCGATACCATCGCTGCTGTCGAGTACGAGGGTTGTGTCGAACGACCCCAAGATTGGCAAACACGACTGACGCCCTTCAGCGAGTTCGAAGCCAGCGAGAGTAACCAGAGCCAGAGCCAGAGTAAGACGCACACACGAATCCCGCTTGCAGCCATCATCGAGACGATGGCAGCCAGCGACTGCTCGATTATCTACCAGACACTGTTACGCCCGAAACCGGATTGGACGGCTGCAGCCGACGTCCGACGAAAAGCACTCGAGACGAGTCAGGACACCCTCGGTGGCAAACTCTCGACTGCCGTATTCGGCCCACCCGACGACGACCTTCCGATTCCACACAGTGACGAAGCGAGACTCGACGAACTCGCGGTCCGTGAAACACATCGCTCGTTCGACGTGAACGCCCGCATCGCCATTCTCGCTCACGGTGAAGACACAGGTACTGCGGCCACGGCGATTGCTCACGAACTCGCCTCGGCGTTTGCGCCCGTCGGTCGAACGTCGTATGAACTCACAGGACGTGTTCGACGTGGCCACGAAGCCAGCCACCTGCTGACCGCAATCTGTGAGCGGACGTTCTACGCACCGACGTACACACAGTTCTCGAATCGCCTCCCGTGGCGCACCCCACAGAGTCGGGCAATCGTCGCCGACGCAACGGAGGTTGCGAACTTCTTCGCCGTCGATGCCAACGCGCTCACCGCAGCCGGGGTGCGTGCTGTTGCCCCGACGCCTGGCGAACGGACGCCGTTGGCACAGCCACCGAAAGAGCTGCTCGCACGCTATCGCGGACAGGGTTTGCTTCTCGGAACGCCACTTACCCAGGATGGGAATAAAGCGACCGAACCGCTCACGCTCCCACCGAGTCTGCAGTCGTTACACGTTGGGTGGTTCGGCAAAACTGGCGCAGGCAAGACGACGAGTGCGAACAACGCCATCTTGCACAATCACACCGCCACGTCAGGCGCAGACATCATCATCGAACCGAAAGGCGACGGGATGGCAGTCGATTACCTGACAGCACATTTCGCGAGATTCGGCACGCTCGATAACGTCATCTACTTCGATTGCGCGGAGGTACTGCCTGCGTTCTCATTTTTCGACATTCGCGATGAAGTCGACGCAGGCGTCTCTCGGACGACGGCCGTCGAGGATACGGTCGACCACTACATCGAAATTCTCTCTCAAATCATGGGAACAGACCGCTTCGAGCAAGCCGTTCGCTCGCCCGATATCATCCGCTATCTCACAAAGGCGATGTTCGATCCCGTCAGTGGGCACGACGCTTTTTCACACCGCGACCTCCACACGGCAGTCCGACAGATGCACGAACGCCAAGTGGCTCCTGCGGTCTCCGACGCCGATCTCGAACGGATGCTCGCGGGCGTCGTTGCGAATCGCGCACGGTCGTTCGACGAGATTATGCAAGGCGTGGCGAATCGAATCGAGAAAATCCCGCTTGACCGGCGTCTCGCGCGCATCTTCAATCACGTTGCCGTAGACGACCCAGACACGCCCGTTTTCGACCTCGCTCGCTATTTGAACGACGACGTCGTCATCATCTTCGATACGGGCGACCTCCGCAGTGAGGCACAGCGCGTCCTCACACTCGTCATCCTCTCGAATCTGTGGACTGCGCTTCGTCGTCGCTCGAAGCGCACACCGGATGGTGAACTCCCGCTCGTCAACGTCTATATCGAGGAGGCTGCGAGCGTCGCCGTCTCCGACTTGCTCAAACAGTTACTCGCCCAATCTCGTAGCTTCGGCTGTTCGCTAACGCTGTCGATGCAATTTCCCGCCCAACTCCGTGCGTACGGCGACGACGTCTACGACGAGGTGTTGAACAATATTTCGACGTTCATCACGGGCAACGTCCCCGTTGACCGCCGTCTCGCTGAGAGACTCGCCACCGACGATATGGATGCGCAGGCAATCGGCAATCGGTTACGAGCACTCCGCCGTGGACAGTGGCTCGTCCGCCTCCCGGCTGGTTTCGACCATCCGGAGCCGCGTCCATTTCTCGTCAAATCAGCTGCGTTGCCGCCCGGTGATCCGTCAGGCGACCACCCCTTTACGGCCGCCCAACAGGAGGCGTTCGAAGGTGCACTGACACGATGTCGTGAACGAACGATAGCCGACTACGGACTGACGCTTACCCTCCCGAGTACGGCCACATCCGATGAAGGCGGTGCGGAGACATCGAATGAGACGGATATAGACTCAGATACAAAGACAGAGACAGCTGCCTCAGATGATGACTCATCGCTCCCACAGCAGCGAGTCGACTCTGCGCTTCCGTACACAAATCGGATGCCGCCGACGGTTCGCTACAGTGACTCCATTCATGCGCTTTTCTGTACGGACTGTTACAATCGCTACGACCCGACCATCGAGGGCATGCAGCGCGCCATTGCGTGCTGTTTCTCACTTCGAGACATCGACCGCGATGACGTGCCGATCTGCGAGATAAACCTCAAGCTCACTCCTGAAGAGCGGGCTGTCTCAGGGTATACGGATACACAGCTGCTGTTCCTCCAGGCTGTGTATAATGCCCAGCAACTTCGATATACCCCACTCGAATACAATCTGTTACACGATTCGATGCTCCGCTTACAGGAATACGTTGGAATCGAGTCAGCGGCCGTCGAGAGTCTCATCGACGACGGACTGCTTCGACACGATACCGACCACCCACACCGTCTCTACTCGGTAACGCCCGATGGTCGAAGCGAAATTGGGGAAAGCTACCGTCAAGGCGTCGACTACGGCCACGGTGCAGGTGACCTCGAAGAGTCGAGCCAGCACGTCCTCGCCATCGAGGTGGCCCGACAGTACCTCGTCGAAGCGTACCTCGAAGACCCAGAGTCGCCGGTCGTCGACGTGATTCCGTACTACGATATCGATGACCGCCGTCGTCTCGACATCGCAGGCCTCGATGCTGATGGCACTATCGTCGTTGCCGTCGAAGCCGAGCGGGTGAATCACGACATTCGCCGTGCCGTCCCCGAAGATTTCGATAAGATCGCCGACTGCAACGTTGACGACGCCATCTGGGTCGTCATGACTCAATCTGCAGGCCACGCAGTACTGCAAGCGCTCAACGACCCGCTCGAGGGCGACCCGCGCGTCGAGAAAACCTATGCGAATACGACCCCACCACAGCAGTTCCGCATCGAGACACCCGGGTTGACAGCGATGTATCCGGTCGAGTGGTTGCGCGACCAGTTACCAGAGAGCAATCGAAGTAGGTTCTGTTGAAATCCTCAATCAGTGATAGTTTGTTGAGGGCGTGTTGAATACAGAGGGTGAGCCTGGTTTAGACGCCCTAGATAGCGGCAGTTGGTGGCTCTGTTGGGTGAACGGAATCCATTTGTGAGTGACGCTCACCCCTATTTTGTTGGTTAACAAAAGGTCGTAGAGGACGAACTGCACCGCGTCTAAACAAGGCCCAGAGGGTGTATGCAGCAAGCGCACACTACCACCACCTCGTTTGCTGTCAGAATGAGCTGACTAATCCTAAGCAATCTGTCTGGATACTTGGTTCAAAATCGGTCGGCCGCGAAGCGCTCTATCGGATGGTCGGTCTCGCCGTTGATTGCTAAGTCGGCAAGAATCTCTCCGACAACACTCGAGAATTTGAATCCGTGTCCACTGAACCCACAGGCTATGACGACGTTGTCATACGTAGGGTGGTGGTCGATTATGAATTCCTTATCGGGCGTGTTCGTGTACAAGCAGGTCGACAGCGCCATCGGTGGCCCATTTGCAGTCGGAAGGCCGTGATCCAACCACTCTCGGAGGACGACTTCGTCCTCGTTTCGAGGCTCGCGTGCCATCTCGTCTGGGTCGACGTCTTCTCTGAAGTGATAGTGTTTCCCGACTTTTACGCCTGGTACGTTGAACTGCGGGAAGCCGTAATAGAGGTCATCCTCGTCGTGTTCGACGACGTAGACTGGCATCGACTCGGGCCGGAAGTTTACGGGAGCCGCTGGCTGGAACCAGCCCAGCACTTGCCGCTGTGGCTGAAGTACGTTAGCGAGTTCAGGCAGCACTTTTGCCGCCCACGCTCCTGCAGCAATAACCAACTTCTCGGCTGTGTAGGTATCTCGGTCCGTTACGACGCGTACCGACTCATCGGTGGCTTCCCACTCAGTCACTCGCTCGCGAGCGTGGATTGTCCCGCCCTCGCGATGGGTCGCGTTGACTTGAGCGACGATGCACTGCTCTGACCACAGAAAGCCACCCTCCGGTTGGTAGACTCCCACGAAATCATCTGGAAGGTCGAATCCCGAGAATCGCTCGTTGATTTGGGCTGCATCCAACCGTTCGTATTCGAGACTGTGGGTCTGGCAGGCCTCTTGGGCACCAGTGACGGTCTCTGAATCGGGCCGGCCGAGAGCGAGTGACCCATGTGTGTAGAGCAATGCTTGGTCGTGTTGTGCTTCGAGATCGTCCCAGAGTTCGTATGCCCGGTTGAGTAGCGGTACATAGTCAGGATGCTCGTGGTACGCTTTTCGGATGATTCGGGTCACACCGTGTGACGACCCCATCGTGTGTGGAATGTCGTATCGTTCGAGCCCGAGGACGTCAACCCCTCGTGCGGCGAGGTGGTGCGTTGCGGCGCTTCCCATCCCTCCAACACCGACGACGAGTACGTCGTAATCGAACTTGCTTTCCGAGTCCAGTTTGTTCATGATACTGCATTCAAGAACGTTCGCTTGAAATCTGCGGTGTGACAATCCATTTTCAATTTTCACCAGCGTCTCGGCAAAGGGGTCGGAGTTGGTGCATTTGCGCTCTGTATTCAGCACGTTATTCCTGTCACGTTCCGAGGGTTTCAACAGAGCAATCGAAGTGGGTTCTGAGTTTGCTACTCAGTCGTCTCTGACGATGAGTGTATGGCGGCTGAAACAATATGCAAGTAACGTCCCGAGCGGGTCAGTGACCCACGACTGAAGTCGTGGGCTTCCTCCTTGCATCTGTGTGAAACAGGTGAACGAGTCAGCGGATTTGAACACCTCGATTCATAATCAGTCCCATCCGGTTAGAACAGTCCACACCACCTCTCGAGCAGCGAAACGAATCAATCGAAGTTTCATAATCGGCCTCACAACCCGCAAGAGACCGTCTATCCACCGTTCGAGGTGAGAGTATGAAGCCAGCGATGAGCAGACAAGATGTGTGTCCATTCGCCACGAATCGGTGTTTCGGAGCCCCTCACAGCAGTTTTCGTGTTCGAGCTGGCCCGTTCTCGAACGAACCACAACCTCTAAGATACAAAACCGATAGACGGCGACCGATTATGAGAATTGAAAGTGATTACTAGACGAATCCCCAGAGACCTCATTCTCTTTCTCTTATCTAAACACGGCTTATATCGACTCTACAAGCCACTTTCGGGCGCATGGGTTCATTTTGACCCATTCTACGTTTCCTTCTCGATACCTCCTAGAGAGAATTCTCGTCACCACCGTCTGTCCTCTTGCGGTGAACATGACTGAGTATGAACGGCAATAGACAACGAGTGATCCGCGAAAACGACAAATAGAGCGCACGAAGCACACGATGTCCGATTATGAGAACGCTCCTTAAACGAGTGAGCCGAGACGTCTCACCCGTGGCTGTATTCGAGCGCCGAGTAGCGTTCGACGAACGTCTGCCCGCCGATCTCGTGCTTTCGATTCACCGACCGACGATAATGTCGACCGTCCAGACGCCGAGAGTTCGTTCAGAGTTGTCAGCATAAGTGACACTGCGAACCATTATATGCAAATTTGTGGAGTATATCATATGCACGACTTGAGTGGCTTCCAGAGAGACCTCATGTACGTGATTTCTGGGTTCGACAAACCGTCAGGACAAGAGGTCAAAAAAGAGCTAGAACAGTACGTCGACGGTGAGATCAACCACGGGCGACTCTACCCGAACCTCGACACCCTCGTCAACAAGGGGTACGTGGAGAAAGGGCCGATAGATCGTCGAACGAACTACTACGCGGTTACCGAGAAAGGTAGAGAGGCGATTCGCGAGCGGCGTTCGTGGGAAGACCGACACCGGATGGTCGAAGCGTAACTAGAGAGTGCACAACTGGGGGCGCGCTCCCTTCTGAGACCGGCGAGCCTTCGAGATCCTTGCCACTACAGCTATAGATCCATAGCAGAGCATACGCTCGTAGATTAACTCCTTCTCAGCGAACGACCGGTGCTTTGTGCATCCAGAGGTAGGAAACCAGCCACATGAACGAGAGCGTCGATACCCAGAGGGCGATGAGGGAGGCGATATAGAGCGGACTCATTTTTGAGGAAAATTGCGCTTTCTAGCATATCCGTTTTGCTTTCGAGTTCCCGAATACGCTGGCGTGTTCACTGTAGTGGACTAGAGCGCAATATTCGATGCAAATCCCGATACGGAGCGCTGATTTACCATCTATGCTGTTTGAGTCTCAGTTTGGCAAACACCTCCCCGTTGTCTCTCACGAGGTGTCTCCTCAACTCGGTACTCGATATCGGCCGATACACTGCACCAATCATGGCGAAAACGCCAAAAGAAGGCTCTAAAAGGGGTAGTCATCGAGATACTACCATCCGTACAGGTGAAGAAAATCCGCAATCAGTCCCCGACTTTTCGAATGTATATCGGACTCGTAGTGAAGCCATCGTGCGTAGACGGGGGGCAGTAAACCCGAAAACCGCTACTCCCACGTGAGGGCGGCTCTCCGCGCGATATAGCGCGACAGTTAATAACCGAATCAGGTCCTCGGAGTGGTAGATTGATTACGGTCGAAATCGACAGACGTGATGGATTTGTACGCCTATATTGCATTCTAGCATTAGTGATAGAATCTCCTGTTGTTCGACTCTTTAGACTGTGTCCATCATCGATTCTGCGCTAGAGTGCGACTGAGAAGGGCGTTTAGATGTTAATAAACCGTCGTCGACGCTACGAATCCAGGATAGCCGTTCTTCCATGAAATCGACGTCGAGAGCCCGAACGTATGGAAAATTCTGTTTTGAGAGTATCGGTGTCTGTGGTCGACGACGACGGCGAACGGGAGTACTCCCGAGGAGCTTTGAAAACCGATGTAGAGCCGTTCGAGGCCAGAAATAGCCGTACGCACATGCAAGAGATTCCTTCGCACTCGACGGGCGGATGCTATAGACCATCTACAGACGTACACACAGGATTTGCAGTGCTGTTTCCGGACGAAGACGAGTGTACTGTCTCTGAAAGTCCCTCGGAGACGGTGCGCTGCTCCAATCCGAAGTCGTGAGTAGCTCTCTGACTATTCTGAATTTAGATAGTCGAGTTCAGTCACTGTAGGAGACCACGCTCGTCGAGACGCTCGTAGAAGTCGTCTGCGTCCATTTGTTCGACGCCCGAAACTCCGTCGACGACGACGAGCGGAAGGTAATGCCGATGTTTGTCCGGACGCCATCCGAGTACCTGGTTGCACTCGCAGACGAGACGGACGAACTCTCGGTCGACCGAGGCGGCAACGTCGTCAGGAACGGCAACGTCGTATTGCATCCACGTCTCCGAACCCCGAGAATCGGTGTGAATTCGCTGGTGACAGACCTCACACATCGGAACGCAGTTCTCTGCCTCCGTGTTCGCCTCTACGCCATCGATGTGGTGGACTCGTATCTGCTCAGTCGTACCGCAAACGGTACACTGCTCGTCAGATACCGCAGGATCGAACTTCCCGATGTCCTCTCGCCCCTCGTGTTTTCGCTCCTGCATACGTTTTCTCGTAAGATGTTCTCATAAATTGTAATTAATGTATGGTTCGCTAACTGATTGGTACTGGGCCGGTATCTCGTTCCGTCGCCGCGGTACCGACGGCGTGTATCTGTCCCGCAAATCCGGGTATTCTGGAGGCGCTTGCGTCGATGTGGGGTTTCGGTTCGGGAAGGCTTCTACACGAGATGTGCTCTTCGAGACGCGCTGAATACGCAGTGGTTTCAGTCGAGGCTTGTATCGGTCGGCAACCGCATAATCGAGAGCCAAAACCGCTCTAGCTCCTGAAGCATCTCGATAAACTCGAAGGGGTCGACCGGCTTCGTCAGATATCCGCTCGCACAGAGTTCGTAGGACTTGACGACGTCCGTTTCGGCCTCCGAACTCGTGAGGACGATAACCGGAATGCGACGACGGGTAGGGTCCGCGTGCAGTTCTTCGAGCACCTCGTCCCCGTTCTTCCGGGGGAGGTTGAGATCCAACAGCACGAGGGCGGGCCGCGGTGCGTCGGCGTAGTCGTTTCGTTGAAAGAGGAAGTCGAGAGCATCGACGCCGTCTTTGACCACGTGGAGGGTGTTCGCGATTCTCCCCTCTTTGAACGCTTCCTTCGTGAGACGGATGTCGCCGGGATTATCCTCGACGAGGAGTATGTCGACCGGCTCGCCGCGTCCCTGGTTACTCGTCATACTCGTCCTCTGCAGGAAGAGTAAATGAGAACACCGTTCCCTCACCCGGCTCGGACTCGACCCAGATATCGCCGCCGTGGCGTTCGACGATCCGCTCGCACAGCGCCAGGCCGATGCCCGACCCCCCGTGGTCGTTCTGGGGGTGGAGCCGCTGGAACACCTCGAAGACACGGTCCTGCTCGTCCGGCCCGATGCCGATTCCCTCGTCGCGAACCGATATCTCCCACATCGAACGGTTCCGGTCGGCAGAGATACGCACCCGTGGCCGCTCGTCCCCGCTGTACTCGAGAGCGTTGTTCAACAAGTTCTGAAACACCTGACGCAACTGACGTTCGTCTCCCATCACGCGAGGCAGTTCCGCGACGGCTACGTCGGCATCACTCTCGGTTATACACACGTCGAGGTCGTCGCGCACGTCTCCGACCACTTCGTTGAGGTCAACCGGTTCGAGTGTGTTCCCCTGGCCCTCCACGCGCGAGTACGCCAGTAACCCGTGTATCATATCACGCATGCGGTCGGCGCCGTCGACGGCGAATTCGAGGAACTCTTCGGTCTCCTCGGTTAGTTCTTCGTCGGCTCGATCCTCGATCAACTGCAGATAGCTCGACACCATCCGGAGCGGTTCTTGAAGGTCGTGAGAGGCGGCGTAGGCGAACTGTTCAAGCCGCTCGTTGGACTCTTCGAGGTCGGCGACTAGCTGCTCGAGTTCCACTTTGTATCTGTGGCGTTCGATGGCTTCCGCGAGCACGTTGGCGACGCTCTGGACGAAGTTGACGTCCTCGTCGGTGAACGTCTGCGGCTCCGCGTCGTGGGTACCCAATATCCCCCACGGCTCGTCGTACGGACCGATGACGGTGCTGATGCCGCTTCGGACGGCGTGGCTCCGCAACAACCCGGGGCCGTCGAAGCGCGGGTCCGTCTCGAGGTCTTCGACGACTATCGGATCGTCGTTCGCCAGCGTGTACGCTGCCTGGGACTTCGCTTCGATTGCGGATACCCTAGCTTCGCCGACGACTCCGTTGCGCCAACCGACGCCCTGGCGGAGCAGAAGCTCGTCGTTCGAGTCGAGGTCGAGCACCTTGCAGTACTCGTTGTCGAGGACGTCCGCTACCCGACGAGACGCTTCGGACATGAGTTCGTCGAGGTCGTCGTTTTCGAGCGCGAACTGGCCCAGCTCGGCCACTGATTGTTGCTGTCGAGCCCGTCGCTGGAGCTGCTGTTCGCGCTCGATGCGGCCCGTAACGTCACGTCCGATGCCCGCTAAAACAGCGTCAGCCGACGTGTCCTCAAGCGTGGAGGCAACGAACTCGAAGGGGACGTCGTCACCGTCCTTGGTGCGTAGCTCGAACGCGGCAGTCACTGAACCGCTCTCGAAGCCGCTGCGGATCGCAGCCACGGCTGCATCACGGTTGCCCTCGAAGAAGTCGGCCGCGGCCATCGACGAGATCTCCTCGTCCGTGTAGCCGGACACCTCCGTGAGGCTTTGGTTCCACCGCTCGAGAGAGCCATTTTCGTCTATGACGTAGAACACGTCGTGGATCGCGTCGAGAACGTCGTCGGTGTACTGCTGGTGTCGTGCTAAGCGCTCGTTCGAGGTTTCCAGCTGGTCGACCGTCTCTTCGAGTTCGAGTTGCCGTGTTTTGGCCCGCGCGTCGTAGCTTCCCGCACCGAAGCCCGCGAGACTGCCCAGTGCCGTGAGCAGGAGTGTATTTGCGACGATATTTGGGTCGTCGTTTGCGAGAACGATAGGAACCAAGATGGCGAGACTAACCGCTATACCGCGTAGACACCATATCCCGATGGTAGAATAGAGTTCGGGCCGGATATCGGTTCGGGGCAGCCGGTAGCCGCCGTACAACAGGACAAGGCTGGGGATACCAACGAGAATACCGAGTACGGCCCAGAGATCCGACGACGTGTCGTCGACGAGCGGGAGAAACGGATAGCTGACGACGAGTGCGACGAAAACCCCACCGAGGGTGACGATGAGTTTCCGTCCGGCAACATCAGCAGAGGTCCAGTTCCTCGAACTCATTGACCCAACTCCGTAGCGCAACCCATATAGTTGTACAGATACCCGAGGGTAGCTCCGCGGCTGGAGCCGTGAACTTTCGCTCCGAATCCGCGTGACGAGCTCCGGTGCAACCTCTTTGTCTGTAGGTACACTTACTCCTGTATGGGAGGGTTGGCGCGCGTACTCGATGTCACCGTAGCTGTGGCTCGGGCGGCGTACGAGGAGGAAATCAAGTATCCGGCCGGCGCACTGGCCTACTATGCGTTCGTCTCGTTCGTTCCGCTCTCAGTGTTAGTGTTCGCAATCATCGGCGAGAGGCTCGCACTCCAGTTATATACGACGACACCGCAGTTTCTCACAGTCGAAGCCCAGGGGTTGATGTACGACGCGATGACCGAAGTCTCGGGACGGACCGGCGCAGGAGTGTTCGCGATCGTCGTCCTCGCCTGGGGCGGGGCGAACATTGCAACCGGGTTTCTGGCTGTCGTCGAACGCATCGAGAACGCCGCCGAGCGGTCGCTTCGCGTGCAACTTCGCGATGCGGTAACTACGCTCGTCTCGTTCAGCCTCGCGCTCACGATGATCGTCGTCACGAGCGCGGTGTTCGCACTACTGCCGGCTACGCCTCTGCTCGGGGTCGTCGGGTCTGTCGTTCTGCTCGTCGTCCTCACCGGGGCGTTCCTCCCGATGTACTACGTCCCCTCCCGAGCCGTGATGTCGTGGTCGGGGGCAGTTCCCGGGGCCCTCACCGCCGCCGTTGGCTGGTCGGCGCTTCTGTTAGTCATCCACCTGTACGCCATAAACGCAACCCGGTACGCGATTTACGGCGTTCTCAGCGGCATCATCATCATTCTCACGAGCCTCTACGTCGCCGCGTTGATGCTCATGGTCGGCGTCATCGTCAACGCGGTGCTCGCAGGCGAATAATATCCTCTCGTGCACGAAGTTGAGAGATGCTGTAGGCACGTTGAAGACTGAGATAGCGTCAACTATGGCTGCCTTCAGCGAGGCGAACTCAACAGTAATGTGGAGTGGTGAGAGGGAAGTCACACTCCCGAATTTCGAAATGAAATCTCTCAAGAAAGAGAGTAGAGAAGGGAGTCTCACACACCGTCTTCGAAATGAATCGGAGGCCTATCTAGTCGTATTTGGGTTTCGAGGTCTGTGGACGAGGCTTACACGGCTTTCGGCGTTTTCAGTATGAATTTCATTTCGAGGAAACAGATGGTTCTCTGGGTGCGTGTGGAAAGAGTGTTTGTGAGCGATTTCATTTCGATTGGTGGGTGGGGGTCGTTTTGGGGCGATAGGGAGTTCATTTCGAGTATAGGGTGTTCATTTCGAGATTGACAGGGTCATTCCGACGCTGGTTGGTGTTTCATTTCGAGTGCGGCCTCTTCATTTCGACATCGGTGTCGACATTTCGACGATGGTACTGATTTCATTTCGAGTGTGGCCCCTTCATTTCGACACAGCCCCGTTCATTTCGAAAGAGGTTAATGCAGGTCGGTCAACAAACACACCATCAATGGACACTCCCGGCGAAGATACCTCAAATTCCCCTGACACCGACCAGTCCACAGAGTCCGTTGTAGAGAGTATTCTCGACGGAAAACGCACTACCGTCTTCAAAAACAAACAACTCGTCGACCCCACCACCATCGTCGACCACGAACGCATTTACGGGCGTGACGAGCAACTGGCCGCAGAAGCCAGAGCGTTCCGCGATACACTCGACGGTGAACGCCCTCCAGACCTCCTCTTGTACGGACCGAGCGGTACCGGAAAGAGCCTCACAGTCAAAGCGGTCGCCGAGAAAGTGAAAGAGCGCGCAGAAACGAACGGTATCCGCTTCGACTTCGTGTCGGTGAACTTCAAAGCCATGGAGTCACACACTCTCGATCGTGCCGTGTGGAAACTCGGCCAGCAAACCGCTCACAAAGCAGGTGTTGCATGGGAACTCCCCCGAAAAGGCGTATCAACAGATGCAAAGTACGTTCGACTCTACGAAATCGTCGAAGATCATTTCGACTCGCTTGTCTTCATTCTCGACGAGATCGACGCACTCACTGGGAGTAAGGGTGAAGATGAACCTGCGTACTCTCGACTGCTCTACAGTCTGAGTCGTGCGATGGCCGAACAGCACGTCAACACGCTCATTTCGACGGTTGTTATCACGAACCATCCGAAGTTCCGTGAGAACCTCGACAGTCGCACGGACAGTTCCTACAATCCGACCGGCATCCACTTCTCAGATTACGAAGCCCATGAACTCATCGAGATTCTCAATCGCCGGCGTGACGCTTTCAAAGAAGACGCACTCGAAGAAAGCGTCATCAACCTCGTCGCAGCACACGCTGCGAAAAACGAAGGTGACGCCCGTCGGGCAATCGATCTGCTCAGAGACGCTGGTGAAGACGCAAACAAAAACGGAGACACAGTTGTCACCGAAAAACATGTTCGCTCTGCAAACGACTCGCTCGTCAAAAACCGCGTATTAGAGATCGTTGATGGAATGTCGCTGCACAAGAAACTCGCGTTGTACGCAGCTGCAGTTATCGCGGACGTCAACGACGGAAAGGCACCGAGTCCGGTCGTCTACCAACTCTACCAGGTGATCTGCAACAGTTCTGGTCGTGATGTGTATACACAGGAAACCGTAAACAGTCACATTAACAAAGCAGCAACTTACGGTGTTGTTTCGAGTGACCGCACCAGTGGTGGGTTCAAACGAGGAGTGCACCTACTCTTCACGTTCAAGGAGCCAGTACCGGCTGTTCTCGAGACACTGGAGCAGGACGATGCATTTGACAGCATCGACCGAGAGAAGTCACGCTCTCTCGCGACACAGTTCCTGTGATAGGTCGATACTCAACGATTACACGTTTTGAGATGAGAAAATTCACACACTCACAGACAACTCGACTGATTTTTGACGAGAACTTCAGACTCTGGCAGCCCACTCGAAGAGCTCCACTTCGTGAATAAAAATAATATAACAGGATATACTTTGCAGCCCTCCGTTGCCGGCACACACATATGACTGGCTGTGCGGGTATCGGGACTCGGTGGGCGCTCTCTGTGAGTATTCTGAAGTACTATCTCTACAAGGCGACGAAAGCAGTCGAGTTCTACCGGCCCATCATGTACCTCTTCTTTCTGGCACAGGGGCTCTCGTTCACCCAAATTGCGATTTTAGAGGCGCTGTACAATCTGACGACGTTGTTCGGGGAGATCCCGACTGGGTACATCGGTGACCGAGTCGGACGGCGCAACAGTCTCCTCATCGGGACGTCGATCATCGCGCTGACGCTTCTCGGTATCGGCCTCTCGAATTCGTTTCTCCCGCTGGCGGGCCTCTACGTCTGCTGGTCGATGGGCTACAACTTTCGTTCGGGCAGCGAAGACGCGTGGCTCTACGACACGCTCACCGACGACCTCTCGGAAGACGAGTTCGCTCGCGTGAGAGGGCGCGGAGAGTCGGTCGCGCTGGCAGTCGGTGCCGGTGCGGCCGTGGTCGGCGGGTATCTCGGCAGCATCGACCTCTCGTACCCGTGGTTCGTCGCTGCCGGCGTGACGAGCATCGGGGTCGTCGTACTGCTCTCCCTCGACGATCCGGAGACGTACAAGCGGACGAACTCGGAGGCGCTGAGTCTTCGCCAAACGGTCGGCATCGTCCGTGATGTCCTCACTCGCCGCCAACTCCGGGCGTTCCTCCTGTACTACTACGTTCTGTACGCCGGTGTGACGTACCTCGTGTTCGTCTTCCTCCAGCCGATTTTCGAGACTGTCGTTCTCGACCTCGGGGTCGCTCAGTCACAGGTCGAGAGCCTGCTCGGGTGGTTCTACGCGGCGTACAGTATCGTCGGCGCAGTGCTCAGCTACTACACCGGTACCATCGAGCGGACCGTGGGACTGCGAACGTGGTTTCTCGTTCTGCCGTTTGCCGTCAGCGGTGCGTTGGTCGGGATGTACTTCGTCCCGTTACTGGCGCTTCCGACGTTCCTGTTGATACGAGGGCTCTCGGACGTCACCCGCTCGTTCGCCGGACAGTACATCAACGACCGCATCGAGACGCTCGGCCGCGCCACCGTGCTGAGCGCGATGGCGATGGTCAGCGGGCTGGCGGTCGTCCCGTTCCAACTCGGGAGTGGGGTTATCTCTGATACGGTCTCGCCGCTGTTCGCACTCGCCGTCGGTGGCGTCGTACTCGCCGGGGGCTCGGGCGCCATCCTCCTTTGGCAAGAACCTATCGGCGAGAAACGGGGGTAACTCTCCGGTTTGCGTCCGACGGTACACACGTGAACAAGGGACAGTGGCTTTCGAGCTCCATCCGCTGCATTCAGCACGCGGCTTTCGGCAGAGACAATGAAGGATTCAGCGACTACGTCGTATGGAACGCGCGTATCGGGTAGACTGGACAGTGGGAGAAGTCACAAGAGCGACGCATCAACCTCGGAGTCGGTACATCCGTTCCATCTCTCGGAACTGTGAGAGCAAGCCGGATTCTTCGTACACCCTGAAAATGTATCGCGGGACGTCTCTCTCGGTAGTGCGGGCCATGAAGGGTTCACCCCAGAAACTCAAGAGGGCCTGCGACTCCCCGGAGACGTGATCGGTGATGATGAAGGAGACGCTCTCGTCGAGGTCGTACCAAAGCGGGTCTTCGACGGTGTCGTGACCCTCGCACGCCGCTACTTTGGGTTCAACGTGTGCCCTCCAGTTCTCCCGCTCGCTCTCGTCGAGGACGAACTGGATCGAGTCCACGTTGGGGTTCTCGATCGCGGGTCGAAGCAGCGCATCGAACAGACTCTGCGGTCGGAACATCAGCAAGCAGACGTGAAACCAGACCATGTCCCCGCTCGCGTTCCGTCCGAACCGAGCACTTTCCGAGCGGAGCGACTCGGGGCCGATCAGTTCGACGCTCGGGGCGGGAAGCGCCCCCCGAACGTCGCGGACGAGATTTTCGGTCCGTTCGACCGAAGTAGCGATCTCTTCGGTCTGCTCTTCGCGCCGAAGGTCCCGGATGAACAGCAACGAGAGGAGAACCAGCGTGATCATCACCAGTACGCCCTCCTCGATGATGTGCAGGAAGTGAAGGACGAGCGCGAGCACGGCGGCGATCAACCCCGCGACGGCCTCCCACTCGATTGACCGAATCCGATGTCGAAGCCTCATATCACTGTACTCGGTCGCATCGGGTGAAATACTAGGTATTGGATAATCTACACATCGACTACTGCCGAATCCGTCGAGGCCGTTTGTACACGAACGGAATGTGTCTTTCTAACGATACTCATGGTCCCTAAAAGATTAGCCACACCGCTGATACTCGAAAAGCGACTATGCAGTAGTGGCGAGTGCCCCCCAGCAACTGCTCGCCGATGAGGCACCCCAAAAGGTGGTGTGTCAGATCAGAGAGAACGCGGTGGTGTGTCAGAACCTACGTCTTCTCTCGGGGGGGTTTGTACCCTCCTGTGCGTGAGGAATCATCTGTTCGATATAAAGCTGATCGAATGTGTTCCTCTTTGCCACGTTTTCGGGTACGCTCACCCGTAGCTATCGGTCGGGAAGTTGGCGGTCGGAGAGCTGGCGGTTGAGGAGTGTCGGTCGGGGAGTTGGCGGCTGAGGAGCTAGCGGCCGAGAGTGCATTACTGCGAGGTTGCTGAACGCCGCGCGAAATCGTCCGATGGAATTCCGTTCACTCCCTTCGACCGACGACACACCCTCCAACTGCGGAGGATTTATCCGGCAGTATCGTGAGAAACTAAAGTAGTGAGCGACGTACAGTTAACCGACGCACTTCGAGAGACCCTCGCTCTCTTCGAAGCGGGAGGGGCACCCGTGACGACGACCGAGATCGCAGACCGAACCGGCCTCGGCCGTCGGAGCGCCTACGAGCGCCTCGAACGCCTCGCCGATCGCGGTCGACTCGAAACGAAGAAAGTCGGCGGCAATGGACGCGTCTGGTGGCAGCCGGTCCCGGACGAACGAACGTCCACGGCGGAATCGGACACATCGGACGCCGAGTTTCGCTCGCTCGTCGAGGCGACCGAGGAGTACGCTATCTTCATGCTCGACCCGGACGGACGCGTCCGGACGTGGAACTCAGGTGCCGAACAGATCAAGGGCTACACGGCCGACGAAATCGTCGGCGAACACTTCTCGACGTTCTACACCGACGACGAGCGCGCGGCCGGTGTCCCGGAGGCGAACCTCGAAAAGGCCGCACGAGACGGCTCGGTAGAAGATGAGGGGTGGCGGGTCCGAGCCGACGGGTCGACGTTCTGGGCGAACGTGACAATCTCCGCGATTCGAAACGACGACGGCACGCTCGAGGGGTACACCAAAGTCACCCGGGACATGACCAACCGACGGGAGTACGAACGTCGCCTCGAGACGCAGACGGAGCGTGTCAAACGCCAGCGCGACGAACTCGAAACCGAACTCGACGAGGTGTTCGAGCGCATCTCGGACGGGTTCTACGCGCTCGACGACGAGTTGAGGTTCAGGTATCTGAACGATCAGGCGATGGAGACGCTGGGCGTAGACGAGTCCGCCATCGGTGCAGATATCCGCGACGAAGCCGTCTCCACGGCCCCCCTCGAAGACGCGCTGTACGAAGCCCTCGAAACGCAGGACTCCGTGATTTTCGAGGAGTACTACGAGCCGGCCGGCAGGTGGTTCTACAACGCCATCTACCCATCGGATACGGGCCTATCGGTCTATTTCCGAGACATCACACAGAAGAAAGAACGCGAGCGGGAGCTCGCACGCTTCGAGCGCGCGGTCGAAGCTACAGGTCACGCGATATACATGACCGGCCCCGGCGGCGAGATTACGTACGTCAACCCGGCGTTCGAAGAGACCACGGGCTACGCGGCCGAGGAGGCGGTGGGGGAGACGCCGAGCATCCTCCAGTCGGGCGAACACACCGACGACTACTACGAACGGCTCTGGAAGACGGTCCGGGCCGGCGAAGTGTGGGAAGAAGAGATTATCGACCAGCGAAAGGACGAAGCGTTGTACTACGCCGAGCAGACGATCGCGCCCGTGACCGACGAGCACGGCGAGATCGACCGATTCGTCGCCGTTCAGAACGATATCACGGAGCGGAAGACGCGCGAACGGCAGTTCTCGACGTTGATCGACAACGTCCCCGGGATGGTCTATCGGTGCCGTAACGAACAGGGTTGGCCGATGGAGTTCGTCAGCGACGCCTGTCGGGAGATAACCGGGTACAAAGCCGAAACGCTCGAATCCGATGCCGTCTCCTGGGGGGACGACGTCATGGACCAGACGGAGAACCCGAATCTGTGGGAGCAGATCCACGAAGCCGCGGCCGACGGCGAATCGTTCTCCGTGACCTATCGAATCGAGACAGCCAACGGCGAGAGCCGGTGGGTCAGGGACTTCGGGCGCGGCGTCTTCGACGACAACGGCAACTTCGTCGATATCGAGGGGGTCATCACCGACGTCACCGACCGCAAGGAGCGCGAACGCGAACTCGAACGCCGCGCCAATCAGCAGCAGACCGTGGCCGACCTCGGACAGTTCGCGCTCGAAAACGACGACCTCGACGAACTCATGGACCGAGCGTCGCGCCAGGTGGCGGACGCTCTCGACAACGAGTACTGCAAGGTGCTCGACCTCGACTCGCACGCCGAAGAGCTGTTGCTCCGTCAAGGCGTCGGCTGGCGCGACGGCATCGTCGGCGAGGCTAGGGTATCAGCCACCGAATCGGACTCCCAGGCGGCGTACACGCTGGCGAACGATCACCCGATAGTCGTCGAAGACCTCGAGACGGACTCGCGCTTCGACGGCCCCGAGTTGCTGCGGAGCCACGACGTCCGAAGCGGTCTCAGCACCGTCATCGGCCCGTTCGACGAGCCGTGGGGAATCCTCGGCACCCACGACACCGAGAAACGGGAGTACTCCGAGGAGGACGTGACCTTCGTCCAGAGTATCGCGAACGTTCTCGCGGAGGCGATCGAGCGCCGCCAGTACCAGCAGGAACTCGAACAGCTAGTCGCCGACCTCGAAGAGTCCAACGAGCGGCTCGAACAGTTCGCCTACGCCGCCTCCCACGACCTCCAGGAACCGCTCCGGATGGTATCGAGTTACCTGCAACTGCTCGAGCGTCGCCACGGTGACGCGTTCGACGAAGACGCCGAGGAGTTCCTCGCGTTCGCCGTCGACGGTGCCGACCGCATGCGCGCGATGATCGAGGGGTTGCTCCAGTACTCGCGCATCGAGACGTCGGGCGACCCGCTCGAACCGACCGATCTCGATTCAGTTCTCGACGAGGTCCTCGAAGACCTGCAGTTACGGATCGAAGAAAGCGACGCCGACGTGACGTCCGACCCGCTCCCTCGAGTCGAGGGTGACGCAAGCCAGCTCCGGCAGGTGTTCCAGAACCTGCTCGACAACGCGATTGAATACAGCGGTGACGAACCCCCGCGCGTTCACATCTCGGCCGAGAGAGCGGGAGACGAGTGGGCCGTCTCGGTGCACGACGAAGGAATCGGTATCGACCCCGACGACACGGATCGTATTTTCGAGGTCTTCAACCGACTTCACACCCACGAGGAGTACGATGGGACCGGCATCGGACTCGCGGTCTGTCAGCGGATCATCGAGCGCCACGGCGGTGATATCTGGGCCGACTCGGACCCCGGCGAGGGAGCGACGTTCTCGTTTACGGTCCCCGACGCGTAGCGCGTCACAGCGGATTCGAGGTTGAGGCCCACGACGTTAGTTGCGAGGTTGAACCCCACGACAGTAGATGTGAGGCAGAATCCCACGACTGCAGTCGCGAGTCACCGGAGCTCCCGGTATCGTCTCGACCACCGTGGAATCGACCGTCGATACAGGACGACGCCGGCGATTGCGAGGACGGCCCCGCCACCCCCGAGTGCGACCACGCTACCGAGAGACAGCGGTGCGAGTGCAAACCCGACGACGAGAATCGGGACCAGCGGGAACATCAGTGCGACACCGAAGACCGCAAACAGGGCAGTGTCGAAGAGAAACTCGTTCGGGGAGAGTCCCGTCAGATACACCGTAACCCCGAAGATGTAGCACGCGACACCGACGAGCAAGACGGCTCCGACGACTGCGTCGAGATACTGACTCCTGCGCCAGCCGAGCGCGAGCGCATAAAACGCGAGTCCGACAGATGGACCGAGCAGGAGAAATGCCCGGAACTTCGCCTCGAAGACGGCGGGAACGGACACGGGATGGACGAGGTACGAGTCGAGGTCGTCAGACTGTGTGAGCCAGTTGTACGTCGTAAATCCCGAGAGCCCCAGAATCGCGCCGAACGAAACGCCGACAGACGGCGAGACGCCGGTGACCTGGCCGGCGAAATCGACGAGACTGACGGTGACGCCGAAGAGAACTGCCGCCGAAAAGAACACCTTCCAGAATCCGCCGGCACTGCGGTGTACGTCGAGGAGCGTCTTCGTCGCGAGCGGATCTCCGATACGACGCCACCATCGACGAAACGACGGTCCGACAGTGCGAGTGGGCCGGGGTGCAGTCGCATCGAACGTAGCGGCTCCGAGGAGAAAGACCGCGAACACGAGCGCCACTACCGCACCGATTCGCGAGAGCGTCGGTTCGAGAAACACGCCGTAGGGCGTGTAAGCGGCGACGTCGACGCCGCCGACGGCCGCCGCAGCAACGGCCGCGAGGAGAAGCGCGAGCATCGCGAGACCGGAAGCGCCCCGCCGAGTGAGTCCGAGTCCTGCGATCGTCGCTCCCATCCCGAGAACGAACGTCGCCGTCAGAGTTGTCCACAGGACGAGTGCCGTCTCGCCCGTAGAGATCAACCCCGAAACCCCTTCAGTCTCGAGGGTGACCAACACCGTCCCGAATGTCATCGGCAACAGGAACAATAGCGCGTAGTAGACGACATCCTTCACGACGAAGATGCCGAGCAACCGATGCTGTGAGAGCGGCAGCGTCCGGGCGGTAAAGACCAAGAGCGTCACGTCGCCGAGGAGGTTCTGGAGTGCGTCCCGTCCGACGAAACCTATCGACCCCGTGTGAAGACCGAAGACGAGTGCAAGCGCGTGCAGACCGGCAAACACGGTTTCCGGCTCCGTACCGGTGACGACGAGCAACCACGCCATCCCTGCGGTCAAGAGGGCGACAAACGCCGGGAACAGAGCGAAATGACTCCCGCGAAAGAGGCGGCTGTGCATTCGCCACTCTTCGACGAACATCTCGACGAAGACGCGGCGCATTCGGCCGTCAGTCACCCGCTGGAACACCTCGTTCGACGGTCGCGTCGACTCGGTCTAAGAAAACGTCGAGGAGCGTCTGGTCGGTCGCGAGTTCGGCCGGGCGAACGTCTTCGACGAGCGTCCCGTTGTACACGATCCCCACGCGCGAACACAGCTCCTCGGCCACATCCACGTCGTGCGTCGTGACGACTACCGTGTTGCCGGCATCCCGGTACTCGCGCAGAAAGCGCTTCACCCGCTCCTGGACGATTGGGTCGAGATTGGCCAGCGGCTCGTCGATGAACACGAGAGCAGGCTCGTGGAGGAACGCGCTCGCGATCATGACCTTCTGCTGTTGGCCGCGCGAGAGATCCGTGGACAGTGTGTCGAGTTTCTCCGAGAAACCGAGTCTGTCGGCCCACATCCGGATTCGCTCGTCTAGCTCGTCGTCGGAAATTCCACGGACTGCACCGACGAACTCGAAGTACTCCCGGGGAGTCATGAAGCTAGGAGGCGACTCCTTTTCGGGAAGGATTCCGACTCGTTCGCGGGCTGCAGTCGGGCGTTCGACCGGGTCGACGTCCAGCACGGTGACGTGACCGCGCTCCGGTGTGAGCCGGCCGGTCAAAATCTCCATCGTCGTGGTCTTGCCGGCCCCGTTTGGACCGAGAAGGCCGAACAGTTCGCCGTCGTCGACGGCGAGGGAGAGCCCGTCGACCGCGGTGACGTCTCCGTACCTCTTGTAGAGCGCTTCGATCTGGATTGCAGTCACGGAAGTCTGGCGACATCATTCTCCCCAAACGTATATAATTAACCGACTATTGTCTCCAAAAATTGTCGACGGGCCGGTCCGGCGTGAACCCGGTTACGGATCGTCCGAAGCGGAAGTCCACACTTCACTCGTAGGTGACTGACGAGTAGGTGACTGGCGAGTAGGTGACCACCCGGCCGTATTTTTGCCTAAAATAGTAGGTTGATGTTTGTTATCGCTAGGCGTTGAATTTCTCTACGGTTGCTGGCTGCCCTACTCTCTACACCGATTCGGTGTGAGAGCGACGATAGGGGGCGTTCGAGGGAATACCCGAATACGAGGCCTGAGGGTAGTTCCCCGCCAGCAACCCAGTCAGAGAATCCTCTCGGACGCGTCTCCGCACACGCGTACAGTGACGGCCCGTAGCGACCATTCGACAGCTCGGAGAGTCGAGTGCACCATTTGACGCGAATCCAGGGAAAGTCCGCGTCGTCGGTTCTGGGGCGGTTTCACTCCGTTCGCGACTCCGGAGACCGGTCTACTCGTACAGAGGTTCCCGCTGTCAGAGCGGCGACGGAGACGGCGGTGTCTACCGGTCGGCAACCGTGAAGTTAGCGTTTCCACAGTCCGGACAGTCCTTCGTGCCGACCGGGATGAGTCTCTCGTCTTGCGTGCGTTGACCGAGCACGTACCCGTTGCAGCCCGAGCATTGGAGCAAACGACGCTTCATCTCTGTAGAGAGAGCGGGGGGAGAGGATAGCTGTGGTGCGTGAGTATTGAGCGTCGTGAACGGTTGTCTGCGGGCGTCGCCGGGGAAATCGGCATCAGAACCGGGCGTATCCGAGAGCCTCGCGTCGTCGGTAGCCGCTCTACCTGACAACGCAGGATACCGTCCGAAACACGTGAATTCGACGTATATACTCCCGGAATTTACGTGCCGTGACTTCACGCCCCTGTGGAGGCCATCGTAGTACACATGATGAAGCCCTCGCAGGATGCGACACCGGATCGGGCGTTCGAGTATCTCTCTGGTGGCTCCCTCGAAACGCTCGTCGCAGACGCGGTGGGTCATCCTCGTCGTCGAGCCGTCCTTGCACACCTCACAGAGCAGCAACGGCCCGTTCTCCTCGAAGACCTCGCCGCGGCGGTCGCGCGCCGAGAGTACGACTCGCCGAGCGACGAGGACGTCAAGGAGGTGCTGACCACACTCTACCATCAGCACCTCCCCAAACTCGCAGCCGCCGACATCGTCGAATACGACGGAGAGGGCGACTGGATTTCGGTCGAGCTCACCGAGGAGGCCACACCGCTGAAAGCCAGCCTCGAAGCGAGCCTCGGCGAGAACGTCACCGAGTATTACACCACCTAGTCGCCCACGATTCACGCCACGAGCGTATTCGACAGCGATAGACCGGTGTACATCTTCCTCGACTACACTCCGCCTCGACGGCGAGTTTCCTAGCCTGTCGGAGACCGAGTTGTCGACAACGCGTCTCGGACTCCAGTAGCGAGGGAGCTTCCGACTGAAGTAGCGCGTGGTCGGTGCAAAAGAACCGAGCCTCAGACGAGACCGCTCATCCGAGGACGTATTCGAGTTTCGGGTACTTCTCGACGAGCGTTTCGCCGCCGACCTCGTGGTTCTCGACGAGCGCGTCGAGGCCGAGGATGCGGCCGGCGCCGAACGCCGCGACGGCGAGGAACACGAGCATGTACGCGAAGTCGCCGTTGATCAGCCCGTGGGCGATGTCCCAGTTACCGAAGTAGAACAGCGCCATCATCGTCGCGCCGAAGAACGCCGCCAGGCGGGTGAGAAGCCCGACGAGGAGTCCGAGCCCGATGAGCAGTTCACCGACGGGTACGGCCACGTCGACGAAGCTGACGAACCAGGGGGTCGTTCCCATCCACGCGAACACGCCGGCGAGGGGGTTCCCGTTCGTCGCGGCGACGTTCGCCAAGTACCCCTGTGCGGCGAACGGCTCGGGTCCGGTGAGCTTCGTCCAGCCCGAGTACAAGAACGCGTAGCCCATCATCAGACGGAGCGCGAGGACGAACCACACGCTGAGGCTGTGTGCGCGGGCGCCGACAGTCAGTCCACCGATGGTGCTTTCGAATCGGTTGGCAGCGGTTATCGTCTTCATAGTACAGTTGAGAAGAGTACCGGTGGGAGTATAAATACGGAATCTGGTTCCCGACTGGTGAGAATCGTCCCGCGTCGTGCAGTTGTCGACGGGGACGAGCTTCGGTGAATCGCGTAGAACAGCCTCGGCTCCGCTCGTCGGTGTACGGTACGTCGCCGTATTTTTGAGCGGAAACTACTGCGAGATGGGGAGAGAGTTCACCAATCCAAGTGACTCATATCCTCGGACTCTGAGAGTTCCAGATACGGACGGACGGGACGAATTCCGTCCGAGATGGAGATCAGTTCCTCGGCGGCGTCGTACTCGACCACGTCGGCGCGGATGAGCGCCGAGAGATGGTTGTGGAGTAATCCGACGTAGATTCGGTGATAGTGGTCCATCGTCGGTTCGCCCTCCCAGATGGCGAGCTGCTCGGCTAGCTCACCGAGGTGGATGGCTCCGACTTGCGTGGTCAGATAGTACAGCGCGTACCGACGTCTCTCGTTCGACAGCAGCGAAAAGATCTCCGACGGCGAAAGATTCGGATTGCCATCTGAAGGGTTTGTGTCACTTGTTTTTGTAGTCATGATGTACCTTCTCCGTACCTGCCTACACAGCATACGTCTCCAGTCTTTTCGCCGCCGACTTCAGCAGTGTACAGTAAGAGTCACAGCCAGTAAACTACATAAGTGTTATGTCCCTCACATGTGTCACAGATGCGGACTCTCTACCGGAGAGCTACTGTTCCGAGGTTGGTCATCGAACGGTTGGATGTCACTCTTCGATGAAATCCGGGTCGTACTCGGGTTGTGCTGGCGGCTTTTCGGTGATTTGAATCGACCAATCGGGGAGGTTCGGCGAGTTCAGTGTTATCTGCCACCGCCCTTCGAGCGGTACGCCTCGAGCGAACGCCTCTAGGAGGAGCGTCTCGAGTGACTGCTCGAACTCCCTGAGCGCGGAACTATCGTCTTGCTGTGTGTCCATTATCGTCGGGTATCTGTTTTGGAGCGGCTGTACGGAGGGTCCTCGTCGGTGTCTGTAGAGATTCTGCACCCCTTAAGCGATTGGAAGTATATGAAGACTTCTCTCCCGACGTCGCTCCCGGCCGGAGTTCGGACCGACCCGTCGCCCGAAATATCGCGGATCAGTCCTCCGCAGGCATCCCTGTAAACGTCTCCTCTCGTGACAATATTATTTCCAATATAGATTGACTGTAACTCTTTATCCGGAATAAATTTATTACTCTCCATCCACCCATAGAACATGGCGACCCCACTCCCACACCGCCACTGAGGCGTCGCACCAGCGAGGACGACGACGAAACCTACGGGGTCGCCACGAAGGGACGCACCGAGCGACTTGAGGGAAGCGTCAGCATCAGCCGATGTGGAGAATCTGCCCGGTTGATTCTCCATCCACCTTACCCCCTACCATCACCTGTCACCGTCGTCCTCGCGGAGAGACAGCGTCGTCCGTTAGCACCCCTGACGCTGTCTTTCAGCGGGAACTGGGCGGACGGCCCGAAAAGTACCTCAGAGAGCGTCGCAAACCGGATGCGGTCGAACTGATTCCGACGACGGAGGCCCGTCCACCCGAGAATCGACACAACTCGGAATTAGGGACGGGTAACCTCGCATCGCCGGTCGAGACACGCGTTCGGTTACTCTCGAGACGGTTGTTTAGACACCCTGTATCGAACGTCTCTGAAATATGACTGTCTTGTAAAACACAAAAGACCTATATATGGCGTATCAGAGACACAACTGTCGGGCGTGTTTCGGGGGCCCCGTTCTCCGACGTGTCCTGACGACGGCACGTGAGTTGTGACTGTCATCTCACTCACTGCATGGCTCGTCCGCGGCTGGGGGGCTGCGGGCGGCTTTCGACTCGGCAACCAACTTCGTCTACGAGCGACCGCTCCCGTCGGTGAGTGAACTCTCGACTCACGAGACGAGCGTACTCAGGTACAGGAAGCCGAACAGCGTCGCGTTGTACAGTCCGTGGACGAGCGCCGGAACGACGATGTTCTCAGAGAGTTCGTATACGACGCCGAAGGTCACGGCGGGGACAAGCAGTAGTCCAATGGTGACGAAGCGCGCACTCGCGGCCCCCGACAGCGCGAAGAAGTGCACCGACGCGAAGACGACGCTCGCGAGCGAGATGGCGACGACGGGGCCGAACCGCTTGCGGAACCGCCCTTGGACGACGCCGCGGAACAGAAGCTCCTCACCGGGACCGATGAGGAGAATCGACCCCGGAATCAGCCACAGCAAGAGCACGGGATTCTCCAATCCGAGGGCCACGCTGTTGTTCGTCGCACCCTCGACGCCCGCGGCCGAGATCGCGTAGCCGACGGCGCCGACGAGTCCGAAGACGCCGACGTAGGCGACGGCCACCAACAGCAGGTCACGGAGCGAAGGGATGCGAGCCGGAATCGCGAACTGCTGTGTCGGCAACCAACTCCGCTGGCCGACGACTCTCGCGAGCAGCGCCCCGATTCGGTGTCGGTACCGCGCGTAGACGACAGCGGTGAGAAAGCAGCCGATTCCCTGTGTCGTCACCAACCCGACCACCAAGACGAGCGTCGGCGAGAGTTCGGCGACGCCAGAAGACAGCACGGCGACGATGACGAGCGCCGCCAGGAGCGTCCCGAAGCCGAGACCGAACACGCCGAGGGCGGTCCCGCTGACGATCGCGGTCGCCGCCGAGGTGACCGACCCGCTAGCAGTACCCATCGCCACCCACCTGCGCGTACTCTCGGGAGGACATCGGCTCACAGTAGGGGCGTCGGCGTGATAAGCGTCTTCGCTCCGGTGGCTGAGCGAGGCGATTCGCTCGGAGGTAGATACAGCGAATCGGACCGAGCGGACCGACGACGAAAAAGGGCGACCGAGACGGGACGACCCACACCGTGTTATTTGCGACTGCGCGTCGACTCCACCGTATGTCAACAGACCTGCTCGTGTACGGGTCGTACGGCTACATCGGTGCGTTGGTCGCGCGGACCGCGGTCGACGAGGGACTATCGCCGGTCATCGCCGGCCGTCGCACCGAGCGCGTCGAAGAGCAGGCGCTCGAACTCGGCGTCGACTACCGCGTCTTCGCGCTCGACCACCCCGACGTCGTCCGCCGGCAGATCACCGACGTCGACGCGGTGTTGAACTGCGCGGGACCGTTCTCGCGGACCGCCGATAAACTGCGAACCGCGTGTCTGCGGGAGGGTGTCGACTATCTGGACCTCGCAGGGGAGATCGACGTCCTGGAGGCGGCCGCCGAACTGGACCGCGACGCCGAGAAAGGAGACGTCACCGTCCTGCCGGGCGTCGGCTTCGACGTCGTCCCGACCGACTGTCTGGCCGCCCATCTCGAATCGCGGCTCCCGTCGGCGACGTCGCTGACGCTCGCGTTAGAGGGCCTCGGCACGTTCTCGCCGGGAACGCTGAAATCCATCGTCGAGGAGCTCCCGCAGTCGGGAGTCGTCCGCGAGAACGGGGCGCTGCGGACCGTTCCGGCGGCGTGGCGGACGCGGCAGTTCGACTTCGGCGGCGGCGAGAAGACGGGCGTGACGGTGCCGTGGGGCGACGTCTCGGCGGCGTACTACACGACGGGCATCGAGAACATCGAAGTGTACGCGACGGTGCCCGAGTTCGCCGTGAGCGCGATGCAGCGCACTCGACCGCTCGTCGCGGTGGCGGCGACGCCGCCGGTCCAACGACTGTTGATGGGCGTCGTCGACGCCGTCGTCTCCGGGCCGACCGCCCAGGAACGCGCCCAGAGCGCGAACCACATCCTCGGCGAGGTCGAAGACGACGAGGGCAACAGGGCCGCGGCGCGACTGAAGACACCCGACACGTACAACTTCGCCGCGCAATCGGCGGTCGAGGCGGCGCGGCGCGTCCTCGACGGCGACGTCTCGGCGGGTTTTCAGACGCCCGCCTCCGCGTTCGGGTCGGAGTTCGTCCTCTCGTTCGACGGCGTCGAACGCGAAGACGTGGAGAACCTCGACAGCGTCGTGCCGCTGGTCTGAGGAGACGATATCGCTGATGAGGTGACATCACTGAGGAGACGGCGTCGCCCTTCGAGAGTTCGGTGTCGGCGGCGGCGAACGGCCAGTACTGTTGATAGATTGTCATAGCGACGAACCGTCGGGAGTCGGTTCACGAACTGCCGCAGACGTCGACGAGACGTCGATGAGACGTCGACCGTCCCTCCCGTGAGTGTACGTCGCCCGATGGACGCCGAGGGCGACTGCCGTAAAATATCAAATTTTTATACACTCAATTAGAGCAAAATCATCAATACATTTATTAACACGATTCGTCCAGCTACAATCGATGTCAAGGTGGCGTGACCCGGTCGTCGTGGCTCTCTCGTGCTTTCTCCTCACTGCCGTCGTCAGCGGTCCCGCCGTCGCCGGGGTCGACCTGACGCCCGAAGACCGGTCGTCCGACGCTGCCGAATCGACGTTCACGGGCGCGACGGGGACGCTCACGGCCGCCGAGGCGACGATACCGGCCGACGGTTACGCGCTCCGAGCGGGCGTTACCGGGTCGGGAATCCACAAACTCGACGCCCCGACGACGACGCTCACCGTCGACACGTCGGGGCCGGTGCTCGTCAGCTACACGCTCGAAATTCCCGAGTTGTCGTTCAGCACCGACGCGTTCCGAGCGGTCGACGACGCCGACTCGGAGGAACTCGCCGTTGGACCCGGGAACGTCAGAGTCGCCTCGAATCGAATCGAGGCCGACAGCTACCGGGCGACCGTCGAACTCACTGTCCGCGAGGCGAGCGGTACGCGGGTACTCGAGAAGCGAACCGTCACCGTCTTCGTCGCATAATCTATGGCATACACAGTCACCGATTCCGAGTACGCCACCGACCGCTACACCGAGTACAAGAACCGGCTCCTGACGTTCGTCTTCGGCGACCGCTACGGGCTGTTACTGTTCGTGAGCGGCCTCGCGTTCTTCGGGCTGTTCTGGCGCGTCGGCTTCTTCATCACCGACAACTACACCGTCGCCAACGGCCTCTACAACGCGGCGAACGGTCACCTCGTCGTCACCGAGATCGTCTACGGACCGGCCTCCGGCGAGACGCCGGGGATGGTCGCCGGCGACGGCGGTCGCTACTCGCGGACCGTCGGTCACATCGCGCTCACGCTCCCGGTGGCGTGGGCGCTGGAGGGAGCGGCATCGGTCGCCGACCTCCGAATCGTTCTCACGGGACTGTGGTGCAGTACAGTGCTCGCCGCGGGCGTGCTCCTCGGCCGGATTTTCGGGCGGGAGTCGCTCGGACGGACGGGCGGAGCCCTCGTCGCCGTCGGACTGTTCGTCGCCAACCTCTCGGTTGCGACACAGCTCGACGGTCGATGGATAGCGCACGTCTCGCTACAGATGACGTCGATGGCCGCCGCCGCGCTCACCGCCGTACTGCTCTACCGACTCGTCTCGCGGACCCACACGTTCCGCGCGGGGGTCGCCGCCGGTCTGATCGTGATACTGGCGACGCCGGTCGGATTCTGGGCGACGATTCCGAAGCGTCACACGCTCGTCGCGCTCCTCGTCGCTGCGACCGTCTACAGTTTCTACCGGAGTCGAGAGACCGACCGGAGCCGCGAATCGTTGCTGTTTCGCGCGCTCGCCTACGTGTTCGTCGGGCTGGCGGCGTGGGTCCACGCCGCCGACGCGTTCATCCTGTTCGTCTCGCTGTTAGTCGTCGATCTCCTGACCGCTCCATCGAACGGTCGGCGCGAACTCGCGACGATACTGGGCGCGTTCGGACTCTCGCTGCTCCCGTTCTTCGTGACGAACCTGCTCGTCTCGGGAAACCCGCTCTTCCCGCCGCGGTTCCTGCCGAGATACGAAGCCGTCGACGCGGTTTCGGCCGGGAGCGGTGCGGAGGGGTCGTCGACCGGAGCGTCGCAGGGCTCGGCGACCGAGACATCCGACGCGTCCGGACAGTCGCCAGCGGACGGGTCGGGCGAAGCAGCGACCGGAGGCGGAGCTACTGGAGGGTCGTCGAGCTCTCCCGGGGCGCTGTTGGCGCCGGTCGTCGCCGCGGCAGAGGCCGCGAGCGCGACAGTCACGAGACTCGTCGATATCCTCGCCCGGCACGTCGCAAGGACGGTCGAGCAAGCGGCCGACGTCGACCGACTCGCCGCGACGTTCGTCCGAGCGGGCTACATCGAAAACGTCGCGCGGAAGGATTTCGGACAGAGCGCGAACCTCTCGGTGCTTGAAGCGATGCCGGTGTTCGCCGCAGTCGTCCTGTTGCCGAAGGCTGCACTCCGGCACGTTCGCGCGCACGGCCGAGACGCGCTGTCGGCGACCGACCTCCTCGTCGCGGTGTACGCCGTCGTGCTCACGCTCATGTACCTCCCGCGACTGCCCCTTCACGCCACCATCACCGGCCGGTACCTCCTACCGGCGATGCCGCTTCTCGTCTACGCGGTGTTTCGATTCACCGAGAGCAGAGAACTGCTCCGGTATCCGCGCGCGCTCGGGGTCTCGTACGCAGGGACGGTGATAATCGGGACGCAGGTCGTTCTCACGTACGTTCTCGCGTTGGAGGCGAGTATCGGCGAGGCGATGCAGGTCCACGCCCTGCTCAATCTCGTCGCGGCCGCCTGCCTGGCCGTCTGGGTGCTGTTTCACTCGACGGTGCCGGCGCGGACGCGCGCGGTCGGTGCCGCGGTTCTCGGCTGCGTCTGTGGGCTCACGACGAGTTTCCTCTTGCTCTCGGGGACGATCTACCTCGCGACCGACAGCGGTTACGTGCTGCCGGTAATCGACTGGCTGAACGCACAGTTGAGTTGGTTCTGAGGAGCACAGCGAGAGTTCCGCGGCGCAGGTGGCCCGTGGTCGACTACGGGATGGCGGAGCCACGTCGAAAAGAATTACCGAGACCTGTCGTCCCGCGACCACTCGAAACGTTCGTTCGGCGCAGAAGGTCTGGTTAGTCCGAATATGGGCAGAAGAGCTTTCCTCGTCGCGGGCGACCCGGTAGTTACAGTGGAGGTCACCAACCCGTGAACACGTTCCTTCGATACACCCTCTGTGCGCTCGCAGTGACCGCCCTCCTGCTCGGTGGCGCGAGCACGAGCGCGCTCGCCGACACCTCGACCGAGTCGACCGCGACGGACGCCCACGAAATCGGCGTGACGGACCTGACGGTCGATATCACCGACGTCCACCTGACCGGGTCCGGCTTCCCCGAGTTAGAAATCGACGACGCGAGCTACACGATCGACGACGCGACCCTGTCGACCGACGGCGCGACGGTGTCCATCGACGGTCGTGACCATCAGATCGGCGCTATCGAGTTCACCGTCGACAACGTCGGATTCCACCTCGAAAACATCACCATCGGACCAGAGACAGCGAGCTAATACTCGTTGGGTCTCTTCGGCTGTGCGTTCTACGAGCGAGTTGGAGAGTATGAGCTCTATCGAAACGCGTAGTCAGTGACAACTTGGTGAGAGTGTGCTGAATAGAACGCGCGTATGCCGCACGGTAAGGTTCCAAATCGAGATAAGTCACAACACTAAGTACAGTAGAGGTCCTCAGTTGAGAAACATATTTAACAGATTGTAATTAGTTCGTGGTATGGGATTTTCGCGCCGTTCAGCTCTCCGACTATCTGGTATTGCACTCTGTAGTGGGATGGCTGGCTGTTCATCATACAATCCGTTTGGAGAGAAGCCACCACAAGTTTACATAACGGATATTACCATCGTGAATCTCGATACCGAACCCCACCTATTTGACGTGATGATTCGGGATGCGAAGACGGAGACTGTCGTCTTTTGGGAACGATACACTGCAGATGCGGCGACAAAAGCGGAGAACGCTCCGCACTACACTACTGCTGGTGGGACATACTGGGAAAATCCAGTTTCAGACTCTGGTGAATATGTCCTCTATGTAGACGCCGACCGAGAGATAGCTGAAAACGATAGTGAGTGGGAAACTGCTAAACTGACAGAACAAGGAGACTGTGTTGGGCTGGACGTTGGCATCGACCAAGAAGGGTATCTGTACATTAGTGTCAAATATCCCGAGTCGTGTCGATAACCTCTCTACCGTCAAGAATGGTGATTGACTACTACGCTCCCTTCCCCGAAGGTTATCTTCAAGTATTTGACCTGAAAATAGCTCTACCTCTGTGATGGATGCACCCTCTGTATCTCGCACTCCGTTACTGACAGCAGTTGAGGAATTCGTTCACCGACTGCTGAATACAGTGCGCATATCGGTCACAAGCTGGTAGCGAAATCGGTCGGTACAGAGATTACATTGCTCAGTAGAGAAGTTTTCAGAGACGGCACCCTTATCCATTTGTGGCCCGTTCTTTCCTATACAGAAACCACGAGTACACATTGTGCGTTCGACCTTGATGATGAAGAGGTCGCTTAAACCGGGCCTTCCCGGTTGTTACGCTGTTCCCTTGTTCCCTTCGCGTGGCCGGCACGCGGGACGCATCGCAGTATCACGCGTTCCTGACGAGCCACGCAACCATGACAGCAATCACCGACGCCCTACAAACTGGAAGCACTACACTCGACCAACAATTCATATCTCTGAGTCATCCCACTCGCCGCCGGATACTGATAACCCTCGCGGAAGATAATCCACGGGATGTGGACGAGTTCGAGAGGTCTGACTTTACGACAGAAGACGGAGAACTCGAACAGTTCATCGTCACGCTCCATCACAACCATCTACCTCAGCTCGCGGATGCTGGATTCATCGATTGGGACCGCGAATCCAACACTATCACGCGCGGGCCGAACTTCGAAGAGATACGGCCACTCGTCACGCTCATCGCCAACCATCAGGAAGAGCTTCCTGAGAACTGGCCGTAATCTCGTGAGTGTTCCATAAGCCTACCTCCCTAACGATTGTTTCGTCGCGGAGGCTAAACGAACAACGACTATCTGCTGCATACACCCTCTCTATTCAGCACGCGATTCCTATTACGCTCTAACGATTTCGACAAAGCAAGCGCACCCGCAACGAGTGCGTGAGCATCGCGGGAATACGGCGTTCGCAGAGAAATGGTCGCCCGTACTAAACCGTCAGCACCGGCGCGGAAGTCGACCGGCGGACGCGGTCGGTGACGCTCTTCGGTGAGAGGAACCGACGCAGGCCGCTTCGACTCGGTTCACCGACGACGACGAGGTCGACGTCGTGATGCTCGGCGTACTTCGCTATCTCCTCGGCCGGTGTACCGTAGCGCAGTCGTTTTTCGACCGAGAGGTCGTGGTCGGCGGCGGCGTCGCCGACTGCGTCCAGCGCCTTCTCGGCACGCTCCTCACGACGTTCGACGACCACGTCCCAGTGGTCGACCGAGGCGTTCATCCGGACGACCGACAGCGCGTCGACGCGCGCGCCGTGGCTGGCCGCCACGGAGAGCGCGACCTCGGCGACGCGCTCGTCCATTTCGGGGTCGACCGCGAGGAGGACGTGCTCGAAGACGCCGTCTCCGCCGGAGACGGCCGCCGGTGCGGGCTCGAAACGGTGCTCCGCTCTCTGATCTCCCACCGCAGTCGTGTCCTCGGCGAACGCCGAATGTGCTGCCATATCTAACGCTAAAAGGCGTAGAAGCATATATTTGTCCAGAAAAGTATTCGAGACGTTTCGATATTTCATCCCGCGTCGGATAGTCGGCGCTCGGGAGTTATTCACGCCGTGAATACGCCCCGGACCGTATCTCAACAGCTATGCCGGAGGCTGTGAGAACTCTATCCATGACGGACCCGCTCGAGGAGATCGAGTTCCTCGCGCGCTCGCAGAACCGGATCGCCGTCTTGGACGCGGTGGCGAGCGGTCCGCACACGCGACGCGAGTTGGAGGACGCCGTCGGCGCCTCACAGCCGACGCTCGCGCGGATTCTGCGCGACTTCGAGGAGCGTCGCTGGGTCGAGCGGGAGGGGACGCAGTACGTGCCGACGCCGTCGGGGTCGTTCGTCGCGGCGAGTTTCACCGACCTCCTGTCGAACGTCGAGACCGAAGTTCACATCCGTCCGGTCGTCCAGTGGCTGCCGACGGCGCATCTCGACGTCGACCTCGCCCGCTTCGGCGACGCACGAATCACCCGGCCGACGCGGACCAGTCCGAACGGACCGCTGAAGCGGGCGCTCGAACTATCGGCGCGGGCGGAGACGCAACTGGTCGCCTCCTACGTCCTCAACCACGAGATGCTGGAGACCCTGCACGGAGCCGTCGTCGAGGGGACGCAGTCGCTGCGCGGCGTTCTCTCCCGCGAGACGGTCGAGACGCTCCGCGACGACCCGGCCTCGCAGCGTCGCCTCCGCGAGCTACTGAGCTGTGAGGACGCCGACCTCCGACTCGCCGAGGAGCCGATTCCGTTCGCCGTCGGCGTCGCCGACGAGACGGTGTTCTTCTTCCTCAGAGACGACGACGGGTTGCTGCGGGCGCTGTTGGAGTCGACCGACTCCGAGATTCGCGAGTGGGCCGTGCGGGCGGTCGACGACTACTGGAACCGCGGCGTCGGCGTCGACGCCGGAGTCGACTCGTAGTCGGGCGACCAGCCGCAGTCGTCGAAGGCGTAGCAGCGACGGGTGCGTTCGGGAGGCTTCCCGACGAAGTGGGGACGTTCCGACAGAGCGGCGAGAGAATTCGCCCCGACGCTTGGTTTTATTCGGCCGAACGTTGACCGGTCGGGTATGTCCAGAGTCGAAGTGACGCTGCCGGACGACCTCTCAGACCGCATCGACCGCCTCGTCGAACAGGGCGAGTTCCTGAACCGACAGGCGGCGATGGAGGAACTACTCTCGATGGGCGTCTCGACGTACGATACGACGGACGAACCGGGGGAGGAACTGGACGACGAGCTGTTCAACCAGAAAGTCGAGGAACAGCAGGACCCGGCGCTGCGCGACAACGTCGAGGGCGACGGCTCCCCCTACTGACCGGGGCCGAACGTGAGCGTCGGTCGAGAGACGAGCGCCTCGACGGCTCTCACTCGACGGTCACGCTCTTCGCGAGGTTCCGCGGCTTGTCTATCGACCGCCCGAGCGCGTTTGCGACCCAGTAGGCGACCAACTGCAACTGGACGTTCACGAGCACCGGCGCGACCCGCGCCGAGCCCGACGGGACGCGCAGCGAGGCGTCGGCGTAGCGCTCTATCTGGTCGTCGTCGGTGACGGCGACGACGGGCGCACCGCGGGATTCGACCTCGCGGACGTTGCCGAGCGTCTTCTTCGCCGGCACGTCGTCGCCGGTGACGACGGCGAAGACGGGCGTGTTCTCGGTGACGAGCGCGAGCGTCCCGTGTTTCAACTCGCCGGCGGCGAACCCCTCGGCGTGCTCGTACGTGATCTCCTTGAACTTCAACGCCCCCTCCAGCGCGACGGGGTAGTTCAACCCCCGACCGATGAAGAAGTAGCCGTCGCCGCCGAGATACTCGTCGGCGACTTCCCGGGCCGTCGACTCGTCGAGCACCTGCTGCACTCGTCCCGGCAGGTCGCGCAGCGTCTGCAACACCGCTCGCCGCTCCTCGCTGGAGCGACGGTCGCCGGCGAGATACTCGACGAGCAAGTTCAGAGAGACCAACTGCGAGGAGAACGTCTTCGTCGCCGCGACGCCGATTTCGGGGCCCGCGCGGATGTAGAGCGCGTAGTCGCACTCGCGGGCGGCGGTGCTGCCGACGACGTTCGTCACCGCGAGCGTCTGCGCACCGCGGGCGCGCGCCTCCCGGAGCGCCGACAGCGTGTCGGCCGTCTCGCCGCTCTGGGTGATGCCGACGACGAGCGAGTCGCCCAGCGGCGGGACGCCCGTCGCGTACTCGCTGGCCAGGAACGCCTGCGCGGGGATGCCGAGCGAGTGGAACAACTGTACCCCGTACAGCGCCGCGTGGTAGGAGGTGCCGCAGGCGACGAGGTGGACGCTCTCGGGCGTCTCTAGTCCGTCGAGCTCCGGCAGCGTCACCTCGCCGCGGCGCTCGTCGACGCGCCCGGAGAGACACTGCCGAAGCGCCCGCGGCTGCTCGTTGATCTCCTTGAGCATGTAGTGCTCGTAGCCACTCTTGCCGGTGTCCTCGACGTTCCAGTCGACCGTCTGAACGGATTTGTCGACGCGGCGGTCCGCCCCATTTCGGACCGTCCACCCCGAGGGCCGAAGCGTCGCGAACTCGCCGTCGTCGAGGTAGACCACGCGGTCGGTGTGCGCCAGGAACGCGGGCACGTCGCTGCCGAGGTAGTAGCTGTCGTCACCGACGCCCAGCACCAGCGGCGAGTCCCGTCTGGCGGCGAACACCGCCTCCTCGCCGGCGACGATGCAGACGAGCGCGAAACTGCCCGAGAGGCGGTCGACCGCCGCGCGGAACGCCGCCTCCGGCGACGCGCCGGCGGCGAGTTTCTCCTCGACGAGGTGCGGAACCACTTCGGTGTCGGTGTCGCTTCGGAACTCGTGGCCCGCCGTCTCCAACTCCTCGCGGAGTTCGTCGTAGTTCTCGATGATGCCGTTGTGGACGACGGCGACGCTGCCGCTGCAGTCGGTGTGCGGGTGCGCGTTCACGTCCGTCGGCGGGCCGTGCGTGCTCCAGCGCGTGTGGCCGATACCGACTCGACCGCCGACCGAGCGCTCCGAGAGCGCCCCGCGGAGCGCGTCGAGTTCGCCCGCCCGCTTGACGACGTCGACGTCGGCGTCACCGTTCGAGAGCGCGACGCCCGCCGAGTCGTACCCCCGGTACTCCAGTTTCGAGAGGCCCTCCATCAGCACGTCGAGCGTCTCGTCGCCCCGGCCGACGCAGGCGATGATGCCGCACATCAGCGCACCACCTCCGAACCCGGGTCGAGGACGCCCGAGACGGTCGTCCCTGTCCGAAGCGTCGCGTTCGACCCGACGAGCGTTCCCGGCGCGAAACTCACGTCGCCTTCGGCGTGGACGCGGTCGCCGACGACCGCACCGAGTCGCTTCCCCTCGTGAATCCGCGTGTCGACCCGGACGTCGCCGGGACCGCCGGTGACGGCGCACGACGGCCCGAACCAGACGGCCTGACCGGTGACGCAGTCGACGACCGTCGAGTTCGGTCCGACGCGGGTGTCCTCGTCGACGATGGAGTCGACGACGACGGCGTTGGACTCGACGGTGGCGTTCTGCCCGACGGCGACGTTCGGACCGACGACCGCTCCCGGACCGATCTCGCAGTCGGCGGCGACGACGACGGGCGCTTGCAGCGTCGCGCTCTCGTGAACGCGCGCGCCGGGGGCGACCCAGACGCCGTCGCCGTGACACCGGACCCCGGCGTCCGTTCTCGTCTCGGTGTCGGCGGACGAGCGGAACAGGTGCGTGCCGTCGGCCAGCAGCCGGCGCGTCGCCGCCAGCAGGTCCCACGGGTACGTCGCGTCGGTCCAGTACCCCTCCGAGAGGACGCCGCGGACCGACGCGTCGCTGTCGACCAGTCGGGCGATGGTGTCCGGAAGCGCCGTCGTCCCGTCGACGGCCGGCGTCTCACGGATCGCCTCGAATATCGTCGACGTGAACGCGTAGACGCCCGCGTTGACGAGGCGGTAACGCCCCTCTTTCGGCTGCTCGACGAGTTCGACGACCCGGTCGCCGTCGAGACGCACCGACCCGTATCTCGACGCTCGCTCGCTCTCGACGACGCAGAGCGTCGCCGCGACGGCTTCGCGTTCGCTCTCGGAGTAGGAGTCGTGCGTCTCGACGACCGCCTGCACCAACTGCGGTTCGACGACCTGGTCGCCGTTGACGACCAGGAACTCGTCGCCGACGGCGTCGGCCGCCTGCAACAGCGAGTGACCGCTCCCCAGTTGCTTCTCCTGGACGTGGTAGGTGACCGAGACGCCCTCGTAGGAGGGGCCGATGTGGTTCTGCACCCGCTCGCGCTTGTAGCCGACGACGACGTGCAGGTCGGTGACACCCGCCGACAGCAGTGCGTCGAAGACGTGTTCGATGATGGGCCGAGTCGCCGCCGGAAGCATCGGCTTGGGGCGGTTTCTCGTCAACGGGCGGAGACGTCGCCCCTCGCCCGCCGCGAGTACGACGGCCGACTGAATAGACATACAAAAGGCGTCCGCAACGAGCGGGATGAACTTTGCTTTCTCTAGGCTGGTCGAACTGTACCGAGTCGAGGAACGTTCGAGAGCGGCACCGAACCGGAGAACGTTCGAGAGCGGTACCGAACTAGAGAACGTTCAAGAGCCGTACCGAACCGAAGACGAGTCGGGACGCGACCGGACGCTACCGGTCGCGCGTGACCGACTCGCCGGGTTTCGTCGCCGCGCCCTCCGAGAGGATGACGCCCGCGTTGAGGCTGGCGTTGATGCCCGTCTTCGACTCGTCGCCGCAGATGACGCCGAGTTTCCGGCGACCCGTCGAGACGCGCTCGCCCTTGACGGTGAGTTTCACGGCCTCGCCGTCGTGGCGGAGGTTCGCGACTTTCGTGCCGGCGCCGAAGTTCACGTCGCGGCCGAGGACGCTGTCGCCGACGTACGAGAGGTGGCCGACCGTCGCTCCCTCCATGAACACGCTGTTTTTCACTTCGACGGCGTGGCCGACTTTCGCGCCCTCGCCGACGACGGTCGCACCGCGGACGTAGGCGTTCGGGCCGACCGACGCGCCCGAGCGAATCAGCGCCGGTCCCTCGACGACGACGCCGGCGTCGACCTCCGCGCCCGCTTCGACGACGACGTCGCCGCGGAGGTCCGCACCGCCGTGGACCTCGCCGCGGACGTCGCGCTCCAGTTCGCCGACTTTCCACTCGTTGGCCGCGAGCAGTTCCCACGGTCGGCCGACGTCGAGCCAGCGCTCGAACGGCACGTCGGTGACGTCTGCTTCCTCGCAAGCGCGGGCCAGTACGTCGGTTAGCTCGAGTTCGCCGCGCTCGCTCGTCTCGACGTCGAGCCAGTTCTGCGCCTCCGCCGGGAAGATGTACGCGCCGGTGTTGATGCGGTCCGACGGCGGGTTTTCGGGTTTCTCGATGACGCCGCGAACGTTGCCGTCTCTGATGTCGAGGACGCCGTACTCGCTGGGGTTGTCGACGCGGTAGGAGCCGACCGCGGGACCGTCGTCGTACAGCGCTTCCAGCGACGGGTGGTCGTACAGCGCGTCGCCGTTGAGCACGGCGAACGGCCCGGGGTCGAGATACTCGGCACCGGCGCGAACGGCGTCGGCGGTTCCGCGCTGTTCCTCCTGGACGGCGAACTCGACGGGGACTCCGGCGTACTCCTCGCCGAAGTACTCTCTCACCTCGTCGGCCTCGTAGCCGACGATGAGGACGAGTTTAGACGCCCCGGCGGCGACGGCGGCGTCCGCGGTGTGGGCGACGAGCGGTCGGTCGGCGACGGGCAGCATGGGCTTGGGACGGCTCTCCGTGAGGGGGCGCATCCGCGTCCCCTGCCCGGCGGCGAGCACGAGCGTTTGCATATACTCCCACGCACACCGACCAGCAAGATATGAATTCCGACTGAGGTTGTGGTAAAACAACACATACACCGGGATACTCCGCGGTTCGAACGGTACTCGACGTGACACCGCCGGTCCGGAGCACGGGTCGTCATCCCGGGAGGAACAGATTGAGAAACGCGACGACGAGCCCAGCCGCTCCCATCCGAATCCCGGCGACGACCCAGTTCTGCTTCGAGATGGTGCCCAGATAGGCCCCGAAGACGAACAGCACGAGCACGCCGACGAGCACGGAGGCGACGGTGGCGAGAAACAGCGACAGCGACGCCCCGACGGCGAGGAAGGGCAAAAGCGGGAGGACGATTCCGATGAGTGGACCGACTCCGCTCGCGGCCGCGTTGATCTTCCGCGCGCTCTCCTGTCGCTGCTGGACGTCGGTCTCCTGGAGGTTAGTCAGCATCGCGCGCTCGATGCGGGCGATTTCGGCGCGCTTCTCGGCACGCTCGATCTCCCAGACGCTCCAGACGCCGGAGGTTCCGAGACCGACCGCGGCCCCCAGTCCGATTTTGAACACCGTGAGTCCGTCCGGGACGCCCGAGAGATAGGCTCCGACGCCGATACCGATGCTCGTCAGCGTGCCGTCGAAGCCGTTCGAGATGAAGTACCGGCGCGATATCGACCGAACCTCGTCGCGCCGGAGGAGCTCTCGATAGCTCGTCATCGGAGACTCAGCGGTCCTGTGGCGTCGGGCTCTGTTCGACCATCGCCTCGCCGCAGACGACCTCGTCGATGGAGTGGACGGTCCCCCCGAGGCGATCGACCGTCTCCTCGACTGCCGTCGGGTCGACGCCGTCGCCGACGACCGTGAGTTTGCAGTTCTGGACCTCGCGGTCTGTTTCGACGAGGACCGCGTTGACACCGTCGACGCCGCGGCTCTCCGCGACCGCTTCGGCGACCGCGACGAGGTCCGGTTCGTGGGGCTTCAGGAGGTCGACGACGAGTCGCCGTATCGGTACTGTCATAGCACGGTGAAGACGGTCACGAGGGGCTTAACTCTGGAGTCGTCGACCCGCGGTCGAAGCCGCGGGTGTACCCCGTTCATCCGTTCGTGAGCCGTTTCGTCGCGAGCGCAACCGCGACGTACGCCGGGAGACAGACGACGAGAACGCCGCCGACGAGCGCCCAGTCGTCGAGGCCGAGCGGAACTGTGCCGAAGTACCGGTTGAGCGGCGTGTACAGCACCAGCAGTTGGAGGAGAAGCGAGACCGCGACCGAGGCCGCGAGCCAGCGGTTCGAGCGCGTCGGCGTCTCGCGCAGCCACCGGATGACGTACAGTTTCTCGAACTCGAGGACGACGAAGGCGGTGAACACCATCGTCATCGCGTAGGGCGTGACGACCGGCGACCCGTCGAGCGTCAGGAACATGAGCCCGAAGACGACGGCGAACGTCACCGTCCCCATCCCGGCGACGAGCGCCAGCATCGGGCGGTCGACGATTCCGCGGTCGGGGTTTCGCGGCCGGCGCTCCATCACGTCTCCGCTCTCGGGGTCGACGCCGAGCGCCAGCGCGGGAAGGCCGTCGGTGAGGAGATTGATCCACAGCAGTTGGACGGCCGGCAGGATGAGATAGCCGTAGATCGAAGCCAGAAAGACGAGCGCCACCTCCGCGATGTTCGCGCTCAACAGGTACGCGACGAACTTCCAGACGTTGTCGAAGATAGCGCGCCCTCGTTCGACCGCCCGCTCGATGGTCGCGTAGTTGTCGTCGAGGAGGACGACGTCCGACGCCTGCTTGGCGACGTCCGTCCCGCGGACGCCCATCGCGACGCCGATGTCGGCGTTTTTCAGCGCCGGGGCGTCGTTGACGCCGTCGCCGGTCATCGCGACGACGTGACCGTTCTCCTGGAGCGCGCGCAGGATTCGCACCTTGTGCGCCGGCGACGTGCGCGCGAAGACGGTGGTCGACTCGACTCGCTCTCGGAGCGCCCGGCCGTCGAGTTGTTCGAGTTCGTCCCCTTCGAGCATCTCGCCGTCGATACCGAGCGACCCGGCGATAGCCGTCGCCGTCCGGACGTTGTCTCCCGTCACCACCTTCACGGCGATTCCCGCGCGTTTGGTCGCGGCGATGGCCTCGGCGACCTCTTCGCGGGGCGGGTCGATGAGCCCCGCGAGCCCGACGAACGTGAGTCCCTCGTCGAGTCGCGCCGGCGTGTCGGTGTAGGCGAACGCCAGCACTCGAAGCGCGTCGTCGGCGAACTCGCCGACTCTCGACTCGATGCGTTCGCGCGAGTCGTCGGTGAGCGGTCGCCGACCGCCCTCGGTAAGGACGGAGTCGGCGTTCGACAGCACGACCTCGGGCGCACCCTTCACGTACCCGACGTCGCCGTGGACGGTCCCCATCCACTTCCGCTCCGAGGAGAACGACACTTCGCCGGTCCGCGGATGCGCCTCGCGCAACCGCGGCACGTCGAGCCCCCACCGTTCGGCCGCTTCGACCAGCGCCCACTCGGTCGGGTCGTCGTCGGGGTCGGTCGCGTCGTTGCAGAGTGCAGCGATGCGAAAGAGGCGTTCCGCGCGGTCGAGGCCGTCGCCTCCCTCGCGGGTCGAGTCCCGTTCGCGAAGGTCGACCACGGTGTCGTTCAGCCAGACCCTGCTCGCAGACATCCGACCCTCCGTGAGCGTGCCCGTCTTGTCGGTGCAGATGACGTCTACGGCCCCGAGCGCTTCGACCGCGGGGAGACGGCGGACGAGCGTGTTCTCGTCGGCCATCTTCCGCACCCCCAGCGCGAGCGTGAGCGTCACCACGGCCGGTAGCCCCTCGGGGACCGCGGCGACAGCCAGCGAGACTGCGGTGAGCGCCGCCTGAATCGGTTCGGTGTCCCGGTAGACCAGAACCGGCGCGACGACCGCCGCCAGGACGAGGACGCCGCCGCCGAGTCGTCGACCGAGCGTGTCGAGTTCCCGCTGGAGCGGCGTCTCCGTCTCGTCGGTCGCCGCGAGCTCGCGCGCGATCGCGCCGACTTCCGTCCCCATGCCGGTGGCCGTGACGACGGCGACGCCCCGTCCGCGAGTCACGTTCGTCCCCTTGAACACCATACTCGAACGCTCGGCGAGCGGGGTACCGGCGTTCACGGGCGTCTCCGATTTCGTGACCGGCGCGCTCTCGCCGGTGAGCGCGGACTCGTCGGCCGCGAGGTCGGTCGTTTCGACGACCCGCGCGTCCGCAGGTACCACGTCTCCACCGCTCAACACGACGACGTCGCCGGGGACCAGTTCGGTGGCGTCGAGTTCGACGCGTTCGCCGTCGCGGAGGACGGTCGCCGTCGGCGTCGTGAGCTCTCGGAGCGATTCGAGGCTCTGCTCGGCGCGGTAGTCCTGAACGAAGCCGAAGACGCCGTTGGCGACGACGATGAACGCGATGAGCGCCGCATCGACGGCGTGTCCCGCCCAGACCGAGAGCGCGGCAGCGGCGACGAGCACCCAGATGAGCACGCTGTCGAACTGGGCGACGAAGATGGCCGTCGACGAGCGCTGACCGCTCTGTACGATGTCGTTCTCGCCGTGTCGTTCGAGTCGTTCGCGCGCGTCCGTCGACGACAAACCGCCGCGCTCTGCGTCGTAGGCGGACAGAACCTCGTCGGTCGGCTGACTGTGTGCGGACTCGGACACTGGGCGAGTGTACGACGCCCAACACATTGGTAGTACACCTGCGAGAGTGCGCCTCCGAAGGAGCGCGAGAGACGACGCTCAGAGCGTGACGACGAGGCCCCCGACGAGCGCGAGCGCGCCGAGGCCGACGCAGACCGCCCAGAAGGAGACTCGCCGGACGACGCGCATCAGCGCGTCGATGGAGAGATAGCCGACGACGGCCGCCGCGAGGAGTGCGACGCCAGCCTCCGTGAGCGTCACGTCGGCCAGCCCGTCGTCCAGAACGGCGATGAGGCCGCCGCCGAGCGCCGCCGGAATCGAGAGCAGAAACGAGAGACGGAACGACTCGGGACCGTCGTGACCGCGGAACAGCAACGCGCTCGCGGTGACGCCCGACCGGGAGACGCCCGGCAGGATGGCCAGTCCCTGCAGGCCGCCGACGAGCACGGCGTCGACGAGGTTCGGCGCGTCGCGCCCGGCGAACTCGAGCCCCGAAGCGACGCGCTGGAGGACGCCGGTGGCGACGAGCAGCGCGCCGACGAGCGCGACGAACAGGCCGCCCGTCAGCGCCGACGCCGCCTCGACCAACAGGAGGTAGGCGCTGACGCCGACGACGCCGGAGACGAGCGTCGCGACGCCGAGAAACGACAGCGTCGGCGTCGCCGAGAACGCCGTGTTCGGTCGCCACCGCGGGAGGTCCGCGAGCACCGTCCGAAGTTCGTCGCGGTAGTACGCCGTCGCAGAGACGGCGGTGCCGACGTGTAGAAACAGCGCGAACGCGACGGCCCGCGAGGGGTCGCTCCCGACGGCGGTGAGCGCGAGCGCGATGTTGCCCTCGCTGGAGATGGGGAGCCACTCGAAGACGCCCTGCACGACGCCGACGACGAGCGCGACGAGGAGGTCACGGTCCATGACCTATGCGACGAGACCAGGTAGATGAGAGTTGCCCTTCGGAGGCGACGTGAGATTCGAGGCGACGACCCGGTGCGGGCCGAAGCGCCTATCCTCCGAACCGGCGTACTCGACGACGATGCTCCCTTGGGGTCACGCCGCTCTCGGTTACCTCCTCTACTCGTACGGGCTTCGGTTCCGCCGCACCGGTCCGCCGTCGGGACTGGCGGCGACGTGCGCGCTCGCCGTCGGCACGCAGTTCCCCGACCTCGTCGACAAACCGCTCTCGTGGACGTTCAAGGTGCTTCCGGGCGGGCGAACGCTCGCGCACACCCTGTTCGTCGCAGTCCCGCTCCTCCTCGCGGTGGCGTTCGTCGCTCGCCGCTTCGACCGTCGCCGCGTCGGCGACGCGTTCGTCGTCGGGTACGCCTCGCACCTGCTCGGCGACGTCCTCTGGCAACTTGGTCAGGGGAACGTCCGCGTACTGGCTTTCCTCGTCTGGCCGCTGATTCCGGTCGACGAACCCGAGTACGACTACAGCATCGTCGAGTTCTTCCTCCAACTGGAACTGACGGCGGGGGTCGCCTTCGGCCTCGTCGTGACGGTGGTCGGTCTCGTCCGGTGGTGGCGCGACGGTGCACCGCCGCTGCCGTCGCTCGGCCTCGAAGTCGCACACACCGCCGAGAAGTCGTCCGGCGAGCGTGAGTAGTCGGAGGTGGGCGTCAGGGCTCGGAGACGGGTGTCAGGGCTCGGAGCGAAACGCCGCCAGGTCGACGACGAACGCTCGGCCGACGTCCGGTCGACTACCAGGCGTACTCCTCGCGCGGGTCTACGTCGTCGCGTTCGCGGTCGAAGACGTGTTCGCCGTCGACGAAGACGTGTCGGGTGCTCGATTCGATCTCGTAGAACGGGCCGTCCCAGACGGCGATGTCGGCGTCGGTGCCGACGTCGAGGGTGCCGACTCGGTCTTCGATACCGAGGATTTCCGCAGCGTTCCGGGTGACGGTGTCGAGCGCCGCCTCCTCGGGGAGACCGGCGCGCACCGCGAGGCCGACGCAGACGTCGAGGTGCTGCTGCGGCAGGACGGGGGCGTCGGTCTGGATGGCGACCTTCACGCCGGCGTCGTGGAGGATGCCCGGCGACTCGAACGTGATGTTGCGCAGTTCGTACTTCGCGCCCGAGTACAGCGAGGGCCCGCAGACGGCGGGAACGTCGCGCTCGACGAACTCGTCGGCGACGAGGTGGCCCTCGGTGGCGTGTTCGATGGAGAGGTCCTCGATGCCGAACTCGTCGGCGATGCGGAAGACGGTCACGATGTCGTCGGCGCGGTGGGCGTGGACGCGGAGCGGGAGGTCGCCCTCGACGACTTTGGCGAGGTTCTCCATCCCGAGGTCGCGGTCGAACGGTTCGCCATCTTCGCGGGCTTTCGAGCGGCGAGCGACGTAGTCCTCGGCGTCCATCAGCGCCTGCCGGAGGGTGGCGGCGACGCCCGGTCGCGTCGATGGCTGGCGGTCCTTGCGCTCGCCGTGGAACCGCTTGGGGTTCTCGCCCATCGCGGCCTTCATGCCGTCCTCCTTGATGAGCATCTCGTCGGCGGTCAGGCCGTACGTTTTCATCGAGCAGATGACGCCGCCGACGACGTTCCCGGAGCCCATCCGCGCGGAGACGCTCGTCACGCCGTTCTGGAACGCGTGTTTCAGTTCCTCGTCGCGCGGGTGAAAGCCGTCGAGGGCGCTGACGTGCGGGGTCACGGAGTCGGTACCCTCGTTGAAGTCGCCGTCCTCGGGTTCGCCCCACTCGGCCATCCCGGCGTGGCTGTGGGCGTCGACGAGTCCCGGCGTGACGTGCGCGCCGCCGACGTCGAGTTCCTCGGCGTCGTCGGGCGCGGCCACCTCGCCGACGCCCGCGATTTTGCCGTCCTCGATGAGTACGTCGCCCTCGACGGTTCCCTCGTCGGTCGCCGTGTGAATCGTCGCGTTGCGGATGACAGTCGCGCTCATGGTCGGTGATGTGCGTACGCCTAACAAAGCGTTTCGATTCGAAACAGGATAGCCGGCAGTTCGAGGCGCGAACGGAAGCCTGACGCCTCGGCGCAGTCGCGGACAGAGTCCATCTCTCCGGCTCGCCGCCCTGTCCGACTTACTTCGTCGCCGGATTGTACGGTATTCGTTCACAAGGAACATATTTTCAGTCGTCGTCTCTCACGACGAGATGGTCACACGAATCGGCGCTATCGGGGTCGGCGGAATGGGTCACCTCGAACTACACTATCTCGACGACCTGGCGGACGTCGACGTCGTCGCCTGTGCCGACGTCTCCGCGGGCGCTCGTTCGGTCTTCGAGAGCGACTTCGAGGCCCCGGCGTACGACGACTACCGGACGCTCCTTGACGAACGCGGGAAAGAACTCGACGGGGTCGTCGTCGCGTCGCCGCACGCCTATCACTACGACCACGCGACAGCCTGTCTGGAGGCGGGTATCGACGTGCTGCTGGAGAAGCCGATGACGGTCGACGTGGCCGACGCGCTCTCGCTCGTCGAGACCGCCGAACGGTGCGGGCAGACGCTTCAGATCGGCTATCAGCGACGCTTCCACCCGGCGTTCAGAGCGATGAGGAACATCGTCGACAGCGGACGAATCGGCGACGTTCACACCGTCGCCTGCCACATCGGCCAGGACTGGATCACGCCGCATCAGGGGACGTGGCGCGTCGACCCGGCGCTCTCGGGTGGCGGCCAACTGTACGACACCGGGTCACATCTGCTCGACGCCGTGCTGTGGATCACCGACTCGAACCCGGAGAGCGTCGCCGCCACCGTCGAGTACGCGGCCCCCGGCGTCGACGTAAGCGCCGCGCTCTCGGTCCGGTTGGACCGGAACGGACGACAGGCGACGGCGAGCATCGCCGTGACCGGCGACGGCACCTCGATGGACCCCCGCGAGGGCTACGTCGTCTGGGGGTCGCGCGGGAGTCTCGTCTACACCGGCGACCGGCTCTACGTCGAGCACAAGAGCGCGACCAGATACGCGGTCCGCATTCGAGAGGACGTGCATTTCGACACGGTGACGCGCGACAAGATGCGGCACTTCGCGGACGTCGTCGCCGGGCGGGCGTCGCCCGCCGTGCCGGCCGAAGGCGGTTTACAGGTCGTCGCGCTCACGGAAGCCGCGTACCAGTCGGCCGACGAGGAGCGCGTCGTCGAGGTACAGACGCTCGTCGACGCCGCCGAGCGGTCGCTCTCGTAGGTTCGAGCATCCGTCTGGACGCCTCCCAGCGAGTACTCGTCTCAGCCACGAGCGCCATCGGTTCGGCCCCGAACACTCGGGCGATCCGACGGGAACGAACGGAGCTGTGGTCGACGGGAGGAACTCGCCGAGCCTCTTTCGCGGTCCTCGTCGTACGCCCTTCGAATGAGCGACTACGACGTCACCCTCATAATCGTCGCGCTTGCGCTCCTCGGAGCGGTCGCGTTACCCCGCCTTCTCGAAAACCGACCGCTCTCGTTTCCGATGATTTACGTCGGATTCGGAGTCGTCCTGTTTTCGCTGCCCGGCGTTCCGAGCGTCGACCCCGTCGGCAACGCCGCCGTCACCGAGCGGCTCACCGAACTGGTGATCATCGTCTCGCTGATGGGGGCGGGACTGAAACTCGACCGGCCGTTCGACTGGCGCTCGTGGAGTTCGACGTGGCGACTGCTCGGCGTCGCGCTGCCGCTCACCATCGCGGCCGTGGCTCTGTTGGCGTGGGGGGTTCTCGGACTCCTGCCGGCGACGGCAATTTTGCTGGGAGCGGTCGTCGCGCCGACCGACCCCGTGCTCGCTGCCGACATCGGGGCCGGCGCGCCGCTCACGGAGTTAGAGGAGGAACACGCCCCGGAACACGAGTGGGGGACCGTCCAGTTCGCGCTCACCTCCGAAGCCGGCCTCAACGACGGGCTGGCGTTCCCGTTCACCAACCTGGCCATCGCCGTCGCGGCCGCCGCGCTCTCGGGCGAGGGGGCGTGGCTCCTCGACTGGGTGCTCGTCGACGTCCTCTACAAAATCGCTGCGGGTATCGTCGTCGGCTACCTCGTCGGCGAACTGATGGCGCGGACGGTGTTCCGCGCGCCGGCGACGCTCCACCTCGCGGAGGTGACCGCGGGTGCCGAGGCGCTGGCGGCGACGTTTCTCGCCTACGGGCTGACCGAACTCGTCGGCGGGTACGGTTTCATCGCGGTGTTCGTCGCCGCGCTCGCACTCCGACACTTCGAGTGGGAACACGACTACTATCGCGAACTCCACGATTTCGCCGTGATGGTCGAACGGCTCCTGTTGGCGACCGTGTTGGTGCTCTTCGGCGGTGCGCTCGCCGGCGGCCTCCTCGCGCCGTTGACGCTCCCGCTCGCGTTGCTCGGTCTCGCGCTCGTGTTCGTGATTCGACCGCTCGCCGGCGTCGCCACCTTCGTCGGTTCGGCCGCACCGCCGGCCGAGCGCGCCGTGGTCTCCTTCTTCGGTATCCGCGGTATTGGCTCGTTCTACTACCTCTCGTACGCGCTGGTGCACGCGTCGTTTCGACAGCGGGAACTCGTCGTCGCCGCGAACTCGCTTTGGGCGTTCGTCGGCTTCGTCGTCCTCATCTCCGTCATCGTCCATGGAGTGAGCGCCAGCCCCGTGATGGAGTCGCTTGACCGTCTGCGCGGGCGAGCGACAGAAACAGAGAGCGAGTGACGGGGTGCTCGACGCGAAGCGCTACGCTCTGGCCAGCAGCACCGGAACCTCGACGGAGCGGACGACGCGGTCGGTCGTGCTGCCGAGGAGCTTTTCGGCGAGGCCGGAGCGTCCGGTCGCCCCGATAGCGACGAGGTCGACGTCGTTCTCCTCTACGTAGTCGACGATGGCCGAGTCGGGGGTTCCTTCGAGAATGACGCGCTCGTAGTCGACGCCGGCGCCCTCGGCGCGCGAGACGGCCTCGTCGAGCGCTTCGTCGGCCTGCTGTTCGAGCGTGTCCGAGAGCTCTTGGGCGATCTGTCCGGAGGCCGCCGCCGACATCTCCGTCCCCACGTCGACGACGTGCAGGAAGTGGACCGTCGCATTCTGCGGCCCGGCGATCGCGAGCGCCTCGTCGACGGCGGCCAGACTCGCGTCGCTGCCGTCCGTCGGAACGAGAATCGTGTCGTGCATCACGCGAGTGTACCGGGCCGAGTGTGAAAAACGCTGGACGACACACCGTTTCAGTGACCCGTCGTCGACGACGACAGTCGAGAACCAGTCTCCTCAGGTCCGTGACTCGCTCAGTCCGTCAGCCCGTAGCCGCGCTTGAACAGCACCGTGTTGACGCCGACCATCGCCGCCGCCATGAGCGACAGCACGGCCAGAGAGAGGTTCGGGTCGACCTCGGAGGTGCCCAGGAAGCCGAACCGGACGCCGTCGACCATGTAGAACATCGGATTCAGAAGCGTCGCGGTCTGCAGCGGGCCGTCGGGGAGGTTCTCCAGCGCGTAGAACACGCCGCCGAAGAAGACCAAGGGCCTGAGGATGAACTGGTTCATCATCGTCAGGTCGTCGAAGTCGTCGGCCCAGAGGCCGCCGACGATGCCGAAACTGGCGAACAGCACCGTGATGACGACGGCGAACGCGACGAGGTACAGCGGGCGCTCGACGCCGACGCTCGTGAACACCGCGCCGACCGCCGAGATGATGATACCGACGATGACGCCGCGGAGCGCGCTCGACAGCGTGTACGCCCACACCATCTGCGAGTACGACAGCGGCGAGGTGAGCGCCTCGTGGATGTACTCGTTCCACCGGCCGTGGAAGATGGAGAAGGAGCCGTTCTCGAACGCGTTCGAGATGGCTCCCAACACGACGAGGCCGGGCAGGATGAACAGGATGTACGGCACGCCCGCGATCTGGCCGACGCGGTCGCCGAGGATGACGCCGAACACCGAGAAGTAGAGGACGTTGGTGATGAGCGGCGGGACGAACGTGTTGCGCGGGCGGCGGACGAACCGGAGAATCTCGCGGCGCGTCAGCGTCTTGAAGCCGGTCGGGAACACCGCCATCAGCGGTCACCTCCCGCGCCGGGCGCTGCCGCGGTCGCTCTCTCGGCCTCGCTCTCGTCGCCGCCCTCGTCGCCGACGGTCTCCTCGCCGCGCGTCATCTCGACGAACACCTCTTCGAGCGAGGTGCGCGAGATTTCGAGGTCGACGATTTCGAAGCCCTCGCGGTCGAGTTCGCGGACGACGTCTGGCGCGACCAACCCGCCCTGTCTGGCGGTGACGACGAGGCGGTTGTCTTCGAGTTCGACGCTCTCGACGTTGCCCTCGCCCGCCGCGAGCGACGGAGCCTCCGCGGGTGGGTTTCGCAACTGTATCTCGATGCGGTCGGCGCCGCGGTCCATCAGGTCCTCGGGGCTGTCGACGGCGACGATGCGACCGGAGTCCAGAATCGCGACCTCGTCGCAGAGGCGCTCGGCCTCCTCGATGTAGTGGGTCGTGAGCAGAATCGTCGTCCCCTGGTCGTTGAGTTCGGTGATGAGCTCCCAGAGGTCGTGGCGGAGCTGCACGTCGACGCCCGCGGTGGGTTCGTCGAGGATGAGCAAGTCGGGGTCGGTGATGAGCGCCCGCGCGAGGACGAACCGGCGCTTCATCCCGCCGGAGAGCCAGTCGAAGCGCGTGTCGCGCTTCTCGTAGATGCCGACGCGCTTGAGCACCTCGTCGGCGCGCTCTCGGGCTTCCTCGGCCGGGATGCCGTGGTAGCCGGCTTTGTGCTCCAGCACCTCGCGGATGGGGAAGAACCGGTCGACGTTGAACTCCTGCGGGGCGAGGCCGATGGCGTCGCGCGCCTCGCGGTAGTCGTCTTCGACGTCGTGGCCGAACACCTCCGCGGTCCCGCCGCTCTTGCGGACGAGACCGACGAGAATCGAGATGAACGTCGTCTTCCCCGCGCCGTTGGGACCCAGGAGACCGAAAAACGAGCCCTCGGGCACGGTGAGCGACACCCCGTCGAGCGCCTGTACCCCTTCGTACCGCTTCCGCAAATCGCGAACTTCGATGGCGGCAGTCATTGTCGGTCGTCGGCGACGGAACGGATTAAGGTCAGCGAAGGGGGAAGCAACGCGGTGTGGTAGCGCCGGTCACGACGGGTGAAACGGGTGGTGGAGCGTCGAAGGAGGGGCGAGCATCGGCGCGACTCACCGACGGCCGTACTGTCGGAGGCGACTCCGACTACTCCAGGTGGTGGTACTCCAGTTCGTGACCCTCGTCGATCGCCTCCTGCACCTCCTCGCTCGGCAGACCGGCCGCACGGTCCCACAGTGCTATCCCCGTGTCGCCACGGCGGGCGAGGACGTTCTTGCGCCACTCGTCGCGTTTCTCGGGGTAATCGGTGCGGTAGTGCGCACCCCGCGACTCCGTGCGGCGCTTCGCCGACTGCAGGACGCCGTCGGCGACGACGAGCATGAACGAGAGGTCGACCGCGTCCTCGAACGCGCGACTCGTCCGGTCGCCGTCGAGACGGAGGTCGGTCGTCTTCTCGCGCAGCGCGGCGAGTTTTTCGAGTCCCTCTTCCAGCGATTCCTCGTCGCGGAGGATGCCTGCGTCATCCTCCATCACACCGCGGAGTTCAGCGAGCAACTCGGCGGGCGTCGTGTCGCCGTCGCTGTCGGCGAGGTCGGCGAGCGCGCGAAACTCGCGTTCGGCGAGCGTCCGCATCCCGGCGGGCAGCGACGGCTCGCCGTCGGTCGATTCGTCGACGACATCGGCGACGTGCTCGCCGACGAGTTTGCCGATGGCGACCGTCTCCGCCAGCGAGTTGCCGCCGAGGCGGTTCGCGCCGTGGACGCCCGCGACGGTCTCGCCGACGGCGTAGAGGCGTTCGATGCGCGTTTCCCCCGTTCGGAAGTCGATGTCGACTCCGCCCATCGAGTAGTGCGCCGTCGGCGCGACTTCCACCGCCTCCTCGGCGAGGTCGATACCGAGGCTCTGGAACCGCTCGTACATCTTCGGCAGCCGCCGTTCGATGAACTCGCGGTCGTGGTGGGAGATGTCGAGGTAGACGCCGCCGTTCTCGGTGCCACGGCCCTCTCGTACCTCCTGAGCGATGGCACGAGCCACCACGTCGCGGGCGTCGAGTTCCATCTGGTTCGGCGAGTAGTCCTCCATGAACCGCCCATCCTCGACGTTGAACAGGCGACCGCCCTCTCCTCTCACCGCCTCGGTGACGAGACGACCAGACCACTCCTCCTCCCAGCCGGGGTCCTGGACCATCCCCGTCGGGTGGAACTGGACGAACTCGAGGTCCAGCAGATCCGCGCCCGCCTCGTACGCCAGCGCCTGTCCGTCGCCGTTGTTCTCCTCGTCGCGCGAGGAGTGGCGGTCGTACAGCGACGAGTACCCGCCCGCCGCGAGCACGACGTGATTCGCCTCGAACAGGACGAAGTGGCCGTCGTCCATGTCGTAGGCGACCGCGCCGTGGACGCGCGCGCCGTCAGACAGCAGACGCGTCACCATCACGTTCTCGCGGTACGGGATTTCGAGCTCCCGGGCTCTGGAGACGAGCGTCTCCAGCATGGCCTCGCCGGTTCGGTCGCCGACGAAGCAGGTCCGGCGGAACGACTGCGCGCCGAAGTAGCGCTGGTCGATTTCGCCGTCTTCGGTCCGGTCGAACGGCATGCCCCACTCGGCGAGCTCGCGGATGCGGTCGGGCATGTGCTTGGTCGTCAGTTCGACCGCGTCGGGGTCGTTGACGAAGTGACCCTCGTCGTAGGTGTCGGCGGCATGGATTCGCCAGTCGTCCTCGGGGTCGAGGCTTCCGAGCGCCGCGTTGATGCCGCCGGCGGCCCACGTGGTGTGTGCGTCGCCGTGCGAGCGTTTCCCGATGACGAGGCTCTCGACGCCGCGCTCGGCCAGTTCGATGGCCGTTCGCGCGCCCGCGGCCCCCGCGCCGACGACCAGCACAGGTACGCGTACTTCCTCGTACTCGGGGACGTCGCCGCCCTCGTCGGACGGGTCCGTCGGCGGTGTTAGTGTCATGGAGCTAACCAAGTAGGAGTTAGTGCCGGACACGCCTAAGGCCTTCGCGCTCGCGTGCGCGAGAGGGAGCGGCTACTGCGATGAGCGGCTACAGCGATGTTACCGCGGTGTACGGGAGTTGGATGACAGACCGTGACATACACCGACAACGTTTATGTATTAACCGCGTGACGTGTCCCGTAAGCGCCCGCAGAAGCGGGCACGGTGAACGATGCTCAGCCAGACCCACCACACCACGTCGCCCACTTCCGCCACCGAGCGGCCGGCGAGCGGTGTGTCCACCGGCAACTGCGCCGGAGTTGGGTCTGGCCCATCCAAGCCGTACGGTCGGTTCGACTCCGTCATCGCGTGAGCGCGCGACGCCCCCGGCGTCTGCGTATCCAGCGCGGTCGTCGGAGTCGAACCCCACGGTTCATTCTCCGGCGACTATCGACGGCAGCGACGCGCGCGTCTCGGACCCGCGTGTCGGCACCGCGGCGCGTGCCGCGTCCGCCGTCGCCCGACGAAACGTCTTCCGACCGAAGCCGCCGCCTCGCGCGGTGGGGTCGGTAGCTCAAGCGGCCAGAGCGGTCCATCGAGCGGACAGGTGAGGAATCGACTCCCTCCCGGCCCCTTCATGTCAGTGCAGAAACTGCCTTCCGTGTCGGCGTCAGCCGACCTGACGGTGTTCGTCTCGCGCGACGCCTCCGGCGACCTCCGGACGGCCGTCCGCGAGCGACTGCGAAAGCTAGACGGCGTGACGAACGTCGACGAGTTCGAGCTCTGCGGCCTCCAGCCCGGCCTGAACGACCTGACGGTCGAAGTCCGTGCGACGCTCGTCGTCGAACTCGACGTGGACGCCGGCGAGGGTGCGACGGCGCGTCGAGACGCCGCCGCGCTGGAAACCCAGTTGCTGGACAGCTTCGGCGTCAAACGGGTGTCGGTCCTCTCGGAGGTGCGCGATGTCCGCGACGCGTGAGCGCGTCTCGGCTCCTGGCGCGCACTCTCCGCGGTCCAGCGGTGGGGCACGCCGGGCGATTCCGGCGGAGGTGGGTTCGGCTCCCATCGGAGAGCCTTCTTCGTATCTTTCGGGGGTTCGATGGCCGCAGGAACCTTCGTGCGTGGTTTTGTGCATTTGGCCCGCGATGTCGGCTAAATCTTGAAGAAGGTCGAGTACTTTTCACCTACGTGTGTTTTTTCCAATAATACCATACGTTCATTAGTATCTAGGAGAATATGTTCTCTATGTTCGGTGTTCTCCAGTCTGGACCACCTCCCTTCGCGACCGATTTCGCGATCATCATCGCGACGGCGGTCGTTCTCAGCTACGTCGCTCGTCTCACCGGGCAACCGACCATCGTCGCGTACATCTTCACGGGTCTCGTCCTCGGGCCGGTCTTTCTGGACGTCGTCACACAGTCGGAACTCGTCGTGCTGATGAGCGAGCTCGGGCTCGGTTTCCTGCTGTTTCTCATCGGGATGAAGATGCGTATCGACGATGTTCGAGAGATACTCCGCCCGATAATCAACGTCGCCGTCTGGCAGACGATTCTGCAGACGGCGCTCGCGTTCGTCGTCGCGTACGCGCTCGGGTTCACGCTGTTGGAGACGACCATCATCGCCCTCGCGACCGTGTTCGGCGCAACGCCGATCATCGTGAAATTGCTGTCGGACAAAGACGAACTGGCGACGCTCCCCGGTAAAATCGATATCGGCGTCCTCATCATACAGGACATCTATCTCGTGATTCTCCTGGCGGTTTTGAGCGCGGAGTCGCTCTCGAATCCACAGGAGATAGTCGTCAGCGTCGCCACGATACTCGCTCTGATGAGCGGTGTCGGTGTCGTTTCGTATCTCTCCGCGCGGTACCTGCTCCCGACGCTGTTTCGGGCGGTCGCCGACGACAGTCGGGCGTTCTTCGTCGTCGGAATCGCGTGGGCGTTCGTCTTCATCGTCGGAACCGAGCGACTGGACCTCTCGCTGGAGGTCGGCGCGTTTCTCGCTGGACTGAGCCTCGCGCAGGTGCCCTACACCAGCGAACTCACTGAGCGTATCCGGCCGATAACCGACTTCTTCATGGTCGTGTTCTTCACGAGTATCGGGCTCCGGTTGGCGGCGGACAATCTCCTCGCCTACTGGGTGGAGGCACTCGTCGCGTCGGCCGCGCTGATGGTCGGAAACTTCCTCATCATCTTCTATCTCATCGACCAGGAGAAGTTCACCCCCGAGACGTCGTTCGTCGGCAGTCTCAACATGTCGCAGGTCAGCGAGTTCTCGCTCGTCGTCGGCGCGCTCGCCGTCACGCAGGGGTTCATCGACGCGTCGATTCTCGGCTATCTCAGTCTGATGGCCATCGTGACGATGAGCCTCTCGACGTACCTCATCAACTACAACTACGAGATTTACGAGCGGGTTAAACCCTACCTCACGCGCTTCGAGAGCGAGGAGAAACGAGACGTCGACCTCCACGTCTACCGAGACCACGCCGTCGTCGTCGGCTACGACGAGATTATCCGCGCCGGCCTCCCCTTGCTCCAGGAGCGATTCGGCGACGTCGTCGTCGTCGACCGGAGCCCGGCCCACGCCGAGATTCACCAGGCTGCCGACTACGACTACATCTACGGCGACTTCAAGCACGGCGAAATCCGTAGCGCAGCGGGACTCAAACGCGCGGGGTTCGTGTTGAGTTCGACCGTCGAACCGGCCATCAATCGGATACTGCTGGCGGAGGTCGGACCCGAGACCGTGGTGTTCGCCGAGGCGAACTCGGCGGAAGACGCCGCAGAGCTGTACGAGCACGGCGCTCACTACGTCGTCATGAGCACGGTACTCACGAGCGAGAAACTGACCGACTACCTCCGTCGGTACGTCCACGACCCCGACGAGTTCTGGGCGGGGGTCGAACGCGACATCGGTCACCTGCGCTGGATACAGGGTGATACCGATGGCTGAACTGCTGACGCCGCTCGCGCTGATCTTCATCGTCGCCGCGATATTCCTGCTCGTCGCGACGCGCTTCGGCATCCCGGCGGTCCCCGTCTACATCATCACGGGGATGGCGCTCGCGCCGTTCGTCCCCGAGGGAACGACGCTGGAACTGGCACAGTGGGGAATCGCCTTCCTCGTGTTCGCCTTCGGCGTCGAAGTCGATCCGAAGCGGTTCCGGGCGGTCGCCCGCGACAGCGAACACGTGGCTGCCGGGCAGGTGCTTCTGGTCGGGGGACTCGTGTACGCGCTCGGGCGACTGCTCGGACTCGACTCGCTCAACGCGGTGTACTTCGCGAGTGCGGCCGCGCTCAGTTCGTCGCTCGTCGGCCGCGAACTCGCGCTCCACGACATCCGCAGTAACCTGGTCCAGGGACGGCTCATCTCCTCGGTTCACTTCGTACAGGACCTGTTCGCCGTCGTGCTCATTCTCGTACTGAGCGCCGAAGCGTTCACCCCCGACGGAATCGCGCTCAAACTCGGCTACGGTGTCGTCATCCTCATCGTCGCCGCACTCGTCCGCGTTTACCTCTTCGACCTGCTCGTCTCGTTGTCGGGAGACTCCGACGAACTCGTCATCCTCACCGGCGTTGCCCTGCTCTTGGGGTTCATCAGTCTGGCCGAGTTCACCGGCGTCTCGATCGTCGTCGGTGCGTTCGCCGCGGGATTGGCGGTCACACGAGAGTTCCCGGGGAAGTTAGCGCTCGAAGCGGGACTCGAGTCGTTCGACGACTTCTTCGCGGCGGTGTTTTTCGTCACGCTCGGGAGTCTGGTCGCGGTTCCGTCGCCGCGGGTCCTCGCGCTCGCGGGCGTCCTCGTGCTCGCTATTGTCGTGCTCAAACCGCTCGTGACGATCTACGCGCTGCTGTATCAGGGGTACGAACCCCGCACCGCGTCGCTCACGAGTTTCGGACTCGACCAGGTGAGTGAGTTCGCGCTCATCATCGCCATCCAGGCGCTGGTACTCGGCCGTATCCAGGAGGCGCTGTTCGAGGCAATCATCCTCGTCGCGGCGGTGACGATGGTCACGTCGACGGTGACGCGGCAGTACGGCGACGACCTGTACCGACTGCTCGGTCGAGTCGTGCCGCTTCAGTCGTCGCACGCGAAGTTGGAGGCACGCAGCGCCGTCGACCCGGAGCTTCGAGACCACGTCGTCGTCGTCGGCTACGGGCGACTCGGGACGCTCGCCGCCCGGACGTGCGAAGCGGAGGGGCAGCCGTTCGTCGTCGTCGAACACGATCCCGACCGTCACCGACTCGCGACCGAACACGAGAATCACCTCTTCGGCGACGCCGTGAGTGAATCGACCTGGGATAGAGTCAACGTCGACAACGCGAAGCTGATACTCTCGACGGTTTCCGATGAACGTATCTCCCGACAGATTCTCGACCTCGAGACCGACGCCGACGTCGTCCTTCGGGCCGGCCGCGTCGACGAGTCCGTCGAGTTGCTCGAACGAGGTGCCGACTACGTACTCGTTCCCGACTTCCTCGCGTCCGAGCGGCTCCTGGAGAAGATCCGCGCGATACTCGACGAACACGCGACTCCCGACGAAGTCCGCTCGCAGAATGCGCGTCGCCTCGACGTCGAGACCGAGTTTCGATGACGAACACGCCCGAAGTGGGTCGTACACGTATCGACCGAATCGGACACGTTTCGGGCGGGCCGAACACACATATCCGGGCCGAACGAACGTGACCCCATGAGAGTCCGCGAAACGCAACTACCGGGAATCGGTATCCGGTACAACGTCGAGTTCGAAGACGAGGACGGTGAGTTCGTCATCGTCCTGCACAACGACGGCACTCGGGAGACGTTCTGGAACGGAGATGGAGGCGTCGACAGCGACAAGCTCTTCGAGCTGTCCGAGTCGGAGGCACAGAAGTTGGCCGGCATCTTCAACGGGACGTACTTTCAGCCGGTCGGTCAGGACCTCGAAGACGTGTTCGACGAGAGCCGGGTTCGGTGGATACACGTCGCGTCCGACTCGCCGGTCGCCGGACAGACAATCGCCGACTCGAACATACGAAGTGAAACCGGCGTCTCCATCATCGCCATCCAGCGCGGCGGCCGAACGCTTTCGAACCCGAGCAGAGACGAGACGATACACGGAGACGACGTTCTCGTGGCGGTCGGAGACGAGGACCAACACGCCGCCTTGGACCGATTCCTGAGCTAATGTTCCACGAGACTCCGACGAAGCGGCGACATCTCACACCAATCACGCAGTACGAGAGGGGCGCGAGCCGATGAGGTCGACGCGTTCCAGAGAACGGTCGATTCTCGTTCCGATCGCGAACCCGGAGACGGCGGACCAGTTAGTCTCGACGGCCGCCGACCTCGCCACCGACCAGCAACTCGCACTCGAACTCCTGACGGTCGTCGAAGTGCCGGACCAGCTGCCGCTCTCAGAAGGTGAACGACTCGTCGACGACGAACGCGAGATTCTCACCTATGCCTCTGACCTGGTCGACCCCGAACTCGACGTCTCCAGTCGCATCCGGTTCGCCCGCTCGATATCGAGTGGTATCCTCAGCGCCGCCGAAGACCGACGAGTTCGGACGATTCTCGTGGGGTGGCGAGGCCGCCCCCGTCGCCGAGACCTCGTTCTGGGGTCGCACCTCGACGAAGTGCTTCGAGACGCGTCCTGCGACGTGCTCGTCCAACGGATGGACCGCAGCGAGGAACTCGAGAGAATCTTACTGCCCGTCGCCGGCGGACCGAACACCGAGTTGGCGGCGACTGTCGCCGGGTCCCTCGCACGGGTCCACGACGCGGCGGTTCACGTCGTGACCGTCCACGCACCGGGGGACGCGACGCAACAGCAACGACAACGCGAAGAGACACTCGCCCGCGTCATCGCGGATTTCGTCGGCGTGTCGACGATCACCCAGGAGATACTCGAGAGCGGATCGACCGTCGACGCCATCGTCGAGCAGTCCTCGAACTGTGACCTCGTCGTTCTCGGTGCGGCGTCCGACGGCCTGTTCCGACGGTCGTTGGTCGGGTCGCTCCCCGAGCAAATCGGTCGAGAATCGTCGAGTTCGGTGATTATGGCGAAGCGGCACCGGACGCTTCCGTCTCGATTCGCGCGACTGGTCTCGCGGCTCGGCTAGTTTCCGAGCAGAGCTGTCGGTAACGACCGCTCGGCGCGACGGCCGGTGAGTTCGAACGCCACTCGCCGAGACGTTTTGGCGTTCGGCGTTGAGTCGCTCGTGTGAACGACGCGGCGGAGCCAACACGACCCGACGCCGTCGAGAGTGCCGACGCTGCAACCGGCCTCGAATCAGCGGGCCGAGTCGCCGAGCACGCGGAGACGCTCCGTCGACTGCGACGCCTCGGCCGCCTCCTCGACAACTCGATTCGGATTCCGGGGACGAACTACCGCATCGGTCTCGACCCGATAATCGGCTTGATTCCCGTCGTCGGCGACGTTCCAATCACCGCGGTGTCGGCGTACATCGTCGCCGAGGCGGCCTACCTCGGGGTTCCGAAGGTGACGGTGCTTCGGATGCTGTTCAACCTCGCCGTCGACGCCGTCGTCGGGTCGGTCCCCGTCGTCGGCGACCTCTTCGACGCGGTGTGGAAGGCGAACGCCAGAAACGTCCGTCTCGCCGAGGCGCGCCGCGCCGACCCGCAAGCGGGCGAGGTGGACCGACGGTTCTTCACAGTCGTCGTGGGCGGGCTGTTCGTCCTGTTGCTCGCGCTCGGTGTCGTGTCGACGCTGGCGGTGCTGTGGCTCGTGGGGCGGTTGGTCTGACAGCTCACCGGCTCGATTTCGCCAGTTTTCGGGGCGTAGACTACGTTTCGGTCGATACTAACGGCGTACTGAATGCAGGGGTGTCTGCAGCAGTTCGTCACTCGCATCCACGTCGGTCGACCCAGCAATCGGGTACGACGAACGGGGCCGAGGTTACGGGAGCGCCGTCCGGAGATCCTCGCAGAGGTCGTCGGCGTCTTCGAGACCAACGGATACCCGGACCAACGTCTCGGGAATCTCCGCTGAGTCCGCACTACGACTGAACTCGTCGGGAATCATCAGCGACGGTACCTCGATGAGGCTCTCGACACCACCGAGACTCGCTCCCGGCGTGAACAGTTCGAGTCCCTCGACGAACGCCTCCAGTTCGACGAGTGTGCCGTCGAACTCGAAGGAGAGCATTCCGCCGTACCCCGACATCTGCTCGCTCGCCAGACCGTGTTGCGGGTGGCTTTCGAGACCCGGATAGCGGACACGAGCGACCCGGTCGTGGCTTTCGAGGAACCGGGCAACCGCCGTCGCGTTTTTCTCGTGGTGTTCCATCCGCGCGGGCAGCGTCTTGATGCCTCTCGCAACGAGGTAGCAGTCGAACGGCGAAAGCATATTCCCGAGCCCGACCCGCTGTGCGAACGCCAATCGCTCGAAAACCTCCCCGTCGTCGGTGATAACGGCTCCGCCGATCGAGTCGGAGTGCCCGTTGAGATACTTGGTAGTGCTGTGAACGACGACGTCGGCACCCAGTTCGAGTGGAGCCTGGTAGTACGGACTCGCAAAGGTGCTGTCCACGCCGAACAGCGCATCGTGGTCGTCGGCGATATCGGCTATCGTTCGGATATCGCACAGCCGAATCAAGGGGTTCGACGGTGTCTCTGCCCAGATGAGGTCCGTGTTCGCGTCGACTGCATCGGCGACGTTGTCGGGGTCGCGGACGTCAACGAAATCGACGTCGACGCCGAGATGTCCGGCCATGTGTTCCGTGAGGAGCTTTTCGGTTCCGCTATAGACGGAGTCCGAGGAGACGACGTGGCCTCCCGGGGGGACCAGCGACAGCATCGTCGTCGACGTGGCGGCCATTCCGGAGGCGAACGCCAATCCGTGTTCGCCGCCTTCGAGGCGGGCTAACTGCTCTTCGAGCGCTGCCCGGGTCGGATTGCTCTCGCGCGAATAGTCGTGTTCGTTGGCGTCCTCCCCGCTGGTCCACTCGAACGTGGTCGAGAGGTGGAGCGGCGGGACGACGTCGTTCGTTCCATCCCCGCGAGGATGCGTCTCGGCTTTGGCTGCGCCGACTGCGATGGTCGCGAATCGGTTCCTGTCGGACTGGTTGTCGTGTCGTGTCATCGAATACTCACCACGGAACCTCTCGACCTCGATTTAGAGAAGCGTTCAGAGGGCTGTTCTCAGTCGCGGAAAATAGGTGTGGAGTTTCCGGCGAGGGTGGCCAGAGACCCAAACCCGCCTCAGCGATGGGTCGGCGAGTCGGTGGGCCCAACCGTCGTCTGCTCGCGGGGGGAAGCGTCTTGTTCCCGCGGACGACTGGATAGTCCAGATGTATTTGGTAACGTTCCGCCTCGCTCCCGGCGAGTACGATGCGGAGTTTCACGAGTTGAACAACGTGATACAGGCGGCTGCCGAGGACACGGAGGGATATCTGGGCAAGCAGACGTGGCACGCGCCGGACGACGAGGAGGTTCTCGTCGTCTACTACTGGGAGTCGTCGGACGCGCTCGAGTCGTTTGGAGCGGATGCGGACCACAAACGCGCGAAGCAGCGGTGGACGGAGTGGTACGATGCGTACGAGGTCACCGTTACGGAAGTCGTTGAGACGTACGGAAGCGGGTTCGGTGACGATGCGAGCCCGCTCGTGTAGGGGTCGTCGACTGGTCGATTAGCTCCGCACAGGAAACTGCGCACCGTCGAGTTCGGCGTAACCGTGACCTGTCGTCAATCCGAACACCGCGTGGTGGTCGCTCGAACCGAACATCGGGGTGGGCCGGACGCTGCCGACGACGGTTGAGGCACCTCACCGCACGAGGTTCCCAGTTGACTTGCGTCAGTCTCCTCAGTCGTCGCCGAACGCCGTGTTACGCCGGGCGCTGCTGTCGGGGACGTAGACGTTCTCGGCGTCGTAACCGCGACCGACGCGCGCCTGCAGGCGAACCATTTCGTCGAACGCGTCGCCGCCTTTCAGCAGCGCGAACCCGCCGACGATGAGCGCGAAGCCCGCGACGGTGCCCGCGGAGAGCGACTGGCCGAGCGCCGCCCAGCCGACGAGCGCGGTGACGACGGGGACGACGTACTTCACGAGGCTGATTTCGACGGCCCCGAGGCGGTCGAGCAGGTCGAAGTACAGCACGTAGCCGACGGCGCTGGAGACGAGCGCGAGGTACGCGAGCGCGGCGAAGGCGGTCGGCGTCCACGACAGAGCCAGCGGTGGGGTTTCCCCGAGCAGTCCGCTGACCGCGTGGAGGAACGCCGCGCCGACGAGCATCATCCACGCCTGCGTCGGCACCAGCGACAGCGGTGCGTCGTAGCGCTCGGTGAGGACCGTCCCGAGCGCGAAACTCACCGCCGCCAGCGCGAGGAGAACGATGCCGACGAGGTCGCCGCCGAGCGTGCTCCCGCCGGTGGCGACGACGACGACGCCTGCCAGTCCGAGCAGGACGCCGACAGCGCCTCGCGCGTCGAGTTGCTCGCCGGGCAGCAGAAACCGGGCGAAGAGTGGCGTCAGCACGGGCGCGGTACTGGCGACGATGGCGGCGATGGAGCCGCCGACGTAGCGCTGGCCGGAGAACAGAAACGCGAAGTTCAGCCCGATGACTAACAGGCCGCCGACGGCGACGAGTCGCCACTCGGCGAACGTGCGCGGCCGCCAGCGGTCGCTGCGGGCGACCGCGAAGGCGAACAGCGCCGCGCCCGCGACGTCGTAGCGGAGCGCGGCGAACAGCACCGGCGGCAGCGTCGCCAGACCGGCGTCGATTGCGAGATAGGCGGTACCCCAGATGACCGAGAGCGTCAGGAACAACGCGAGATTTCGATAGCGGCTCATTCCGATAGGTGGTAGCGGGCGTAAAAGACGGGGGCACAAGAAGCTTCTCGCAGTCGTGATACCGCGGTTCATCCGGGACCGTGATACATGGTGAACGACCGTTTGAGTCGCCGAGCGGCCCCGGGGGATGCCCGTCGAGGCCGGCCGCCGAATAGCAAGACGGAAAGGAACGCCGACGCGAGTACCGTCTATGGGAATTCTCGACGACGCGCGCGCGCTGACCGAGGGCGGGCCGCTCTGCGACGCCTGTCTGGGCCGGGTGTTCGCCGACCGAAGCTACGGACTCACCAACGCCGAGCGCGGCCGGTCGCTCCGCGTCGCCGCGGCGTTGGAAGACGACGAAGAACCCGAGAGTGTCGACCCCGCCGACTGCTGGGTCTGCGAGGGGCTCTGCGGACGGTTCGACGAGTGGGCCGAGCGCGCCGCCGCGACGGTCGAGGGCGGCGACGGAAGCGAGGGCGAGACTGTCGAGTTCGAGACGTACCAGGTCGGCACCCGAGCGCCGCCGCTCGTCGAGGAGAACGAGGCGCTGCTCCGGGAGATGGCCGGCCTCCCCGGAGACGCCGGCGAGCCGTTCAAATCGGAGTTCAACCGCGAGGTCGGCAAGCGGTTCGGCCGCCTCACCGACACCGTCGTCGACTTCCAGCGCCCCGACGTGCAGTTCGTCCTCGACATCGACTCCGACACCGTCGAGACCGAGGTGAACTCGGCGTTCGTCTACGGTCGGTACCGAAAGCTCGTCCGCGACATCCCGCAGACCGAGTGGCCCTGCCGCGAGTGCGACGGCAGCGGTCGACAGGGTCGACAGACCTGCGACCACTGCGGCGGCAGCGGCTACCTCTACGAGGACAGCGTCGAAGGCTTGAGCGCGCCCCTCGTCCTCGACGTGATGGACGGCGTCGAGGCGCTGTTCCACGGCGCGGGCCGCGAGGACGTCGACGCGCTGATGCTCGGGACCGGTCGCCCGTTCGTCGTCGAAATCAAGGAACCCCGACGCCGCGACGTCGACGTCGAGCGCCTCGAAGGCGACATCAACGCGTTCGCCGACGGAAAGGTCGAGGTCGAGGGACTCCGCCTCGCCGAACACGACATGGTCGAACGGGTGAAGGGACTGGACGCGAGCAAGACGTACCACGCCGAAGTCGAGTTCGACGCCGACGTGAGCGAGGCGGCGCTCTCGGAGGCCGTCGAGGAACTCACCGGCGCGACTATCGAACAGTACACGCCGCAGCGGGTCGACCACCGACGCGCGAACCTCACGCGAACGCGGCACGTCTACGACGCGAGCGCCGAACTGGTCGACGACCGCCACGCGACGGTCGAGATACACGGCGAAGGCGGCCTCTACATCAAGGAACTCGTCTCCGGCGACGACGGCCGAACCGAACCCAGTCTGGCCGACCTGCTCGGCGTCTCCGCCGTCGTCACCGCCCTCGACGTGCTCGCCGTCGAAGGCGAAGACGAACCGTTCGAGCGCGAGGAGTTCTTCAGGTAGCTCGCCGCGGACGAGCAACGTCTCACCGCGCGATAATGGTCAACACGATTATCAGTTATCACGTTTTACAGTAACGCAGACGCCGCCGGACGGTGCGAGAATCCGCTCTCACGCACGCGAGCGTACCTTCATGAGCAACTCGGTGGGTACCGCCGACGGGTGGACGCCCGCAAATCGTCCGCGTGCCGACGTTCCGGCGGCGTCGCTCCTGTTACTCGACCGTCGGTAGTTCGGAGACGGAGGCGGCTCCGAGTCGGCAGAACTAGTTAATACCAACGCAATCATAGCAAGAATTATTACCGGCTGCGCTTAGCCGTCGCATGGGTGCTGACGGACTGCGGGAGGACGCTGACACACCTGCGGTCGGACGGAGGTCCACAGCATCCACCTCTGGTTGACACACCTCGCCTCCCGCGGGGCCTCCTACGACAGCGACATAATAAATTATTGTCATACCACTCACTCACTGACACAGTCTCCGTATTTGTCGTATCTCGCGAGACGCAGACAGGCGACCGACGCGGACGGGCGGGACGTGGACAGGCGACCGACGCGGACGGAAACACCTTAGCGTTCACCGCGAGAGGCGCGACCATGCAACTCGGTGCCGACGAGGCGGGGAAGGGTCCGGTACTGGGACCGATGGTCGCGGCGGCGGTTCGCGCACCCTCGGCGGCGCTGCCGGACGGACTCGACGATTCGAAGCGGCTCTCGCCCGCGAGGCGGGAGTCGCTCGCGGCGCGACTCCGCGAGGATTCGGCGGTGACCGTCGGCGTCGCCGTCGTCACCCCCGCGCGCATCGACGACCCGGAGACGGACATGAACGGCTTGACCGTCGCCGCGCAGGCGGAGGCGCTCGCCGCCGCCGCCGAGAACGGCGACGTCGCCGTCGTCGACGCGGGCGACGTGGACGAAGCGCGGTTCGGTCGCCGGGTTCGAACGGCCGTCGAAGCCGGCGGTCGGACCATCGACGTGCAGTCCGAACACCGCGCCGACGAGGCTCACCCGGTCGTCAGCGCCGCGAGCGTCGTCGCCAAAGTCGAACGCGACGCCCGCGTGGCCGCCATCGCCGACGAGTACGGCGAAGTCGGCAGCGGCTATCCGAGCGACCCGACGACGCGAACGTTTCTGCGGGAGTACGTCCGCGAACACGGCGCGCTCCCCGACTGTGCGCGGGCGTCCTGGCAGACCTGCGCCGACGTGCTAGCGGCCGCCGAGCAGTCGGCGCTGTCTGAGTTCTGACGGACGAGTCAGAACACGCCGAGTTCGAGCGCGCCGAAGAACAGGCCGAAGAAGACGGTCGTCGCCAGGAGGACGATCATCAGGTAGTCGAACGCGCCTTCCGGTGTGCCGAGCGATGGTAGGTGCATATCCACCGGTTCTACGTCCACCGCCTTGTGCGTATAGGATTCGAGTCGGACGAGGGGGCGAAAAGTCGCGTCGAATCAGACGTTCGGGCGAGAACCGCCTCGAAACCGGGTGAAAGGCGAGAAAACCGAGAGAAATCTGGGCGTCGGAACCCGTTCAGCGGTCGGTCAGAAGCGACCGCAGGATGTCACCGTAGGCCGGACGGGTGACGATGACACCGACGAGCACACCGAGGATGGTGAAGATGGCGAAGCCGCGGAGGTCGCCGAGCGACAGCACGGCGAGCGGACTCATGGCGATGATGGTCGTCGCGGCGGCCGCGCCGATGACCCAGAACGCCTTCTTGAACCGCGACTGGAACACCTTTCGAGAGCGGACGTCACCTTCAGCCATCACCTCGTCGGCGATGATGATGAGGTCGTCCACCCCCGTCCCGATGACGGCGATGAATCCGCCGATGACCGCCAGGTCCAGTGGGTAGCCGAGCCACGCGGCCGCGCCGAGCAGGATGACGACCTCCGAGAGCGCGGTCAACACCATCGGCGCGGCGACGCGCGCGGAGCCGTAACGGAAGAAGACCACGCCGCTGACGGCGAGGACGGCGATGATGCCCGTGATGAGCGAGTTGATGCGGAAGTTCTCACCCTGCGTCGGCGAGATGTACGACGAGGTCCCCTCGCCGCCCGGACCGATGTCCAGCGGCGCGGGGAGCGCGCCGGCGCGGAGGTTGATAGAGAGCTGCTGCGCCTCCGAGTAGTTCGCCGTCTGGAGGACGAACTGCGGGTTGTTCTCCCACTGACCGCTCTGCATGTCCTGTGCGAGACCCGGACTCATTCCGGCGGAGTAGATTACCTCGCCGTCCACGACGGTCAACAGACACGGCTGGGTGCCGTTGGGGTTCTCGTCGTACGTGCAGGCGGAGCCGCCGTTGCCGGCGACGCCCGTCTCGACCATCTTCTCTTGGAACTCGGGCGCTTCGGACTCGCGGATCACGACGGGCACGTTCGGCGGCGTGCTGCCCTGACCCTGCTCGGCGTTGCCGATGTCCTGGAAGTCGCCCTGTTCGAGCACCAGTTCGCGGCGGTACTCGGTCGAGCCGTTCCCTTCGTCGGGGTAGTAAGCCTCGACCTGTACCTGCCCCTGCTGGCTGACGAGGTCGAGCACGTCGGAGCGCTGCTCGTTCGGCACTTCGATGAGGACGAAGTAGTCGCCGGTCGACGTAGAGACGACCCGCGCGGAGCCCCCGGAGAGCCCCGCCTGGTTGATCTTGTTGCTGATGACGTCGACGGTCTGCTCGCGCGTCTCCTCGGTGACGCCGTCGCGGACGTCGCCGTACTCGTAGCCCGCAGCGTCGAGCGCCGCGGCGAGGTCGTCGGTCGTGACGTTTCGGGTCGTGACCTCGACGGTCGCCGGACGGTCCTGCGTCGGCTGACGAACCGTCACGTCGGTGACGTCGACGCCGTCGAGTTCGTCGGCGACGTTTCGGCTCACCTGCGGCGTGGAGTCGTTCTCGAACTCGACCTCCTCGGCGGTGACGCCGACGAGCGGCGCGCGGATGCGCGTCCCGCCGGAGAGGTCCAGCCCGTAGACGAGGTTCGTCGGCCCGTCGCTGGCTCCGGCGACGGTATCGTTACCGACGGTCTCGTTGCCGCCGTCGCCTCCGGCGGCCCCGCCGGCGGGGCCGAACAGCGCGACCATACTCGCCGCGAGGAGGACGACGAGGAGGATGACGCGCCAGTTGTCGCGGAGCGCGCCCATCAGCGCTTCACCCCCTCGAACTTGTACCAGCGAAGCAGACTCAGGTTCAGCAGGTACGTGTTCATCAGGTCGGCGGTGAGCCCGAACACGAGGATGATGCCGATAGCCGACAGCAGTTGGATGCCGAACAACGTCGCCGTGATAGTCATGACGACCATCGCCGCCAGCGACGTGAGCGTCATCGTGACACCCGTCCGCATCGCGCGGTACGTCGACTCGTAGAAGTCGCCCGACCGCCGCAGGATGTGGTCGTTCAGGAGGATGTCGGAGTCGACGCTGTACCCGATGAGCATCAACAGCGCGGCGACGGTCCCGAGCGACAGTTCGATGCCGAGTGCGTTCATCATCGCCACCGGGATGACCACGTCGGAGAACGCCGAGACGACGACGGCGATGGAGGGGACGAACGTCCGAAACAGCGCGAAGACGACGAGACTCATCCCGACGAACGCGACGGCGATGCCGCCGAGCGCGAGTTGCTGTGAATCGCCGGCGAAGCTCGCAGACACCGTCGATAAACTCTCGATTTCGAGCTGTTGGGCCGCGTCGTTCGGCGGGTTCTCTACCGTCTGTTCCAACTGCGCGGGGTCCGTGCCGGGGCCGAAGGTGACGACGTACGTCCCGTCGGAGGGGACGGACTGAATCGACTCGATGTCCGCGTCGAACGCCCGCTGGATGACCTGTTCGGCCTGTCCGTCGGGCGCGTCGACGGCGAGTCGCACCTCCGTTCCGCCGGAGAACTCGGTTCCGAGCGCCACGGGCGCGCCTGTCGTCGCGAACGTGACCGCGATGACGAGAATTGCGAGCGCGAGGACGGCGAGCGGAACCGCCGCGAGTTGGCGATTCGTGTACCGGGTGTAATCGACCTCCGGTACGTCGAATGCGACCATGCGGGGCGGTAGTCAGCGCGTCGAATAAGCCTTCTTAAATTCCCGTGCGCTCTTGTGCGTCGGTCACGTACGGCTCCCGATGGCCGAACCCACCCACACGGACGACGGAAACCGCCGGACGGACGGCGGGAACAGCCGGACGGGCGACGGAAACAGCCGGACGGACGACGGAAACAACCAGACGGAAGACGAGACCGGTCGACGAACCGCGACGCGGGTCGTCCTCTCGCACCCGAAGAACCTCAGCGACTGGGGTCGCGACCAGATTTCGTCCGACCGATACCGGGGCTACCTTCGGCGAAAACTCGACGCGGCCGCCGTCGGCGACACGTTCGAGACGTTCGTCGACGTCGGCTGTTGCGGCGACAGCCTCGACGTCCCGTTCCGCGTCGAAGCCGTCGAGGGCGGCGAGTTCGTCGGCGACGAGACGGAGGTGGCGTACACAGAACGCGACGAGACGATGGAGGGCGGATGGCGCGTGCAGAGTAAAGCGGGGCCAACGGGGTGAGCGCTGCGGCCGCCTAACCGACGAGGTGAGCGCTGTGGTCGCCCAACCGACGGAGTCGCGCGTCGCTCGTGGCACGCTGTGACATCCGCTAACGCGGACCCCAAACGTCTTAACCGTCTCCGTATCCTTCTTAAGCTATGAGCGAAGAAACCGGGCGTAGAAACCTTCGAATGCCCAACGACGACGAGCTGTTCGCGGTCGTCACCGAGCACAACGGTGGCAACCACGTCCGCGTCCGCTGCAACGACGGCAAAGAGCGCATGGGCCGGATTCCCGGCCGCATGAAGTACCGCACGTGGATCAACGAGGGCGATGTCGTCCTCGTCGAACCGTGGGACTGGCAGGACGAGAAGGCCAACATCGAGTGGCGCTACACCGACCAGGACGCCGAGCAGCTCCGCCAAGAAGGCCACATCCAGTAATCGATTTCTCCGGACGGCGCGGCGAGCCGTCGATGCGCAACTGACGCCGACGTGACGTTCTCGGCATTTTCGAAACCCGACGAGCGACGCGTCTCCGTTCGCGCGACGCCGTCACGGCATGTACCGGACGACGACGACGCCGGGCGACGAGCGTATCTCGACCCGATTCACGCCGAGTCTCGCCGCCCGCGACAGCAGTCCCTCCTCGTCGTCGAGCACGTCGGCGACGGCCTGCTCCGTCGTCTCCTCGGGGACCGTAACCACGTGGATCTCGCCGGTACCGGCGCGTTCGCGGCGGGTGAGTTCGCCCGTCGGCTGGTCGGCGGCGACGTCGCGGGCCATCGTCGTCGGCGACTCGTCGCTCTCCTCGATTCGGAGCGGGCGACGCGATTTCACCTCTACGAGTTGCCACGTGACGTTCATCGGCGGGTCTGGCGCGACGACGCCCTCGACGGCGTCGTGTCGTTCGACACCGGGGTTCGACGCCAGCGCGTGGACCTGCCCGTCCTCGACGTCTTTCAACACGGCCGTCTCGTCGTCGGCGGCGGTGACGAGAAACGTCCCTTCCTTCGATTCGTCGTTACTCATGCCCAGCGATAAGTCGCCGCGACGTTTTTCGGTTTCGTCGTCTCGGCGGTGTGCGGCGTCGTGACAGAGTCGACCGGAGACGCTCGCCGCGTCACCGGAGCCGACGGTGGAGGCCGAAGATGAAAAGCGCCGCCGAGAGCGGCGGGACCAACCCGGCCACCTGCGGGAGTCCGTAGAGGAGTTCGACGAGCGGCGCGAGCGGGCCGGTAACCGGCGTCTGCAGGTCCGGCGGGACGGTGATCACCGCGCCGACGTACAGCGAGGTGAGGAAGACGAACCCCGCGAGTCCGAGTGCGAAATCGTAGTGTTCGTGCTCTCGGGTCTCCTCGCGTCGGTGTCGTCGGGCGACGAACAGGGTCGGCGCGAGAATCGGCGCGACGAGGAGCAGTCCGACGACGGCGTAGAACGACCGCGAGAGCGTCAGCTGTCCGCCGCCGAAATCCGCCGTGTTGGCGATGAGGACGACGAGTCCCATCGCGACGACGAGCGTGAGAAACAGCGCGACGAGCGCGCTCACGACGACGTAGAGGCGGAACAGCCACGAGGTCGAGTGCGTCAGGGCGTACGGGAACGCGCCGAAGACGCCGTTGTAACCGTCGGCCATCGTCGGCGCTTGGGACCGGGGGCGATTAAGCCGATTGGTCCGGAGTCGGTCGATACCACCTCGAACGCGTCGCGGGTGAAGACAACGCCTTTGGTGTCGGCGCGCGCGCGTTCGGCCATGTACGTCGACCTCGGCAACGTCCTCGATTCGACGCCCGGACTGAGCCGCGAGCAGTTGGAGCGCCTCGACGAGCGCGTCGCCGACGCCCACGAGCGCATCGAGCGGGGCCGTGCCGACGCCGAACACGGCTACGCGGCGCTGAATCTCCCGGAGACGACCGACCCCGACGAGATTCGTACCGCGGTCGAACCGTTCGGCGACGCAGAGGCCGTCCTCACCGTCGGCATCGGCGGCAGCGCCCTCGGCGCAGCAACGGTGTCGGAGGCGCTCGGCGGCGACGTCGAGGCGCACTTCCTCGACAACGTCGACCCGGAGGCGACGACGGCGCTGTTGGACTCCCTGCCGCTGGACGAAACGGCGGTGAACGTCGTCTCTCGCTCCGGCACGACGGCCGAGACGCTGGCGAACTTCCTCGTCGTCCGCGACGCGATGGAGTCGGCGGGCGTCGACTGGACCGACCGGACGTTCGTCACCACGGGCGAGGAAGGCAACCTCCGCGAGTTGGCCGAGAAACACGACCTGCCCGCACTGAAGGTGCCCGACGGCGTTCCGGGCCGGTTCTCGGCGCTCTCCACCGTGGGCCTCGCCTGCGCGGCGATTCAGGGCCACGACCTCGACGCGATTCTCGCTGGCGCGGGCGACGAAGCCGACCGACTCTCGGGGTCGCTGTTCGATTCTCCCGCGTACGCCTACGGCGCGGCCGCCTACGCGCTCGACCGCCGCGGCGCGACGGTCAACGCGATGATGCCCTACGCGGAGTCGTTGGAGTACTTCGCCGAGTGGTTCGCGCAACTGTGGGCCGAGAGCCTGGGCAAGGAGGGCGTCGGCCAGACGCCAGCGCGCGCGCTCGGCGCGACCGACCAGCACTCGCAACTCCAACTGTATCGGGCGGGACGTCACGACAAACTGGTCACGCTCGTCCGTCCGCGCGAACGCGAGGACCGGCCGATTCCCGAGACCGAGTTGGAGGGGCTGTCGTACCTCGGCGGCTCGACGCTCGGCGAACTGCTCGACGCGGAGTTCGAGGCGACGGAGGCGAGTCTCGCCGCGGCGGGCCAGCCCAACGTCCGAGTCGAACTCGACCGCGTCGACGAGCGAGGCGTCGGCGAGTTGCTCTACGGGATGGAGGCCGCCTGCGTGCTGTACGGCGAACTGGAGAACGTCTCGACGTTCACCCAGCCCGCCGTCGAGTGGGGCAAGCGCGCCGCTCGCGGACTGCTGGGCGGCGGCGACTTCGAGGAGGCCGACGCGGTGAGCGACAAGACGCGACTGGAAATCGAGTAGGCGGTCCTCTCGGTCTTCGCTCCGCCTCGGGGCGGCATCCCCGACCGGTGCATCTATTCGGCGTCGGCGAGTAGGTACGACGAGCAGATGCAGTCAGACCCATCCCCGCAGACCTCTCGATCACAGACGCATCTACAGGCCGCAGCGAACGTCGTCTTCGTCGTCGCCGGTGCGTTCGCCGTGGGTATCGCCGTCTCGCTCGTCGGCGTCTTGTTGCTCCAACTCCTCGGCGTGTCGACGCAGACACCCCTACCACGCGCCGTGCTCGCCTCACTGCAGTACGTCGGGTTCGGCATCGCGGCGTACCTCTACCTGAGCCGACGAAACGAGTGGCACATCGTCCGCTGGCGCGTCCCCGGACTTCGGGATTTCGGGTGGATGGTCGGCGGCCTCGTGATTCTGGTCTCCGCGCTCGTCGGCGTCTCCGTCGTCATCCAGCAACTCGGGATTCAGGTGGCGGCCAACCAGGTCATCACGACCGGCCAGCAGAACCCCGTCTACTTCCTCTACATGATTCCGGTGACGATGCTGTTCGTCGGCCCGATGGAGGAACTCATCTTCCGCGGCATCGTCCAGGAGAAACTCCGCCGCACCTACGGACCGGCCGTCGCCGTCGTCGTCGCCAGCGCCGTCTTCGCCGTCGCCCACTGGCTGGCGCTCGTCGGCAGCAGCGGCGGCAGAGTCGCGAGCATCGCCGTCATCTTCGTCCTCGGGGCGGTGCTCGCGCTGTTGTACGAACGAACGGAGAACCTCGTCGTGGTCGCCGTCGTCCACGGGCTGTTCAACTCCTACCAGTTCCTCGGCCAGTACGCTATCGCGACCGGACTGATTCCCGGCGCGTAGAACACGGAACTTCTCGGCGCGTAGAGAACGGTACGCAGTCGGTCGGCGTCGCGGCTACGCCGGGTTCTTCCGGGTGAGGTCCGATCCGCAGATGGGACAGCGGTCGTGTTTCTCGTCGAACTCGCGGCCGCAGCCGGCGCACTGGAACCGCCAGTTGCGCTGTTCGTCGATGCCGTCGCGGGCGATGACCTTCACCGAGACGCCGAGGTGTTCGGCGACGTTCTGCATCGCGTAATCGTCGGTGACGAGCGTCGCGTCGAGCTCGAAAGAGGTGGCGAGCAGCCGCATGTCGGTTTCCGAGAGCACGTCGGCGTCGCCGGTCTCGGTGGCGGCGCGGCCGATCGTCTCGACGGCACCCTCCGCGGGGATGTGGATGTGCATCCCCGCGCCCTCCATCGCGTCGAAGCGGAAGGCGTGTTCGCCCTCTAACTCGGCCTGGACGTCGGGAATCGAAGCGGTCTGCTCGTCGGTGTGGTACTCGTGGATGAACGCCGAAGAATCGAGGACTTGCATCTACCTAGCGCTGGACGACGATGTAATCTTTCACCGCTTTGACGTGGCTGACCGGGATTCGGAAGCGACCCGCGTCGTCGCGGTCGAACGACCCCGTGTCGACGCCGAGCGCCTCCTCGTCGGGGGTGACGAGCAGGTCCGAGAGCGCGCCCGTCTTGTGGTTCATCGTGATGTTGTACAGCATGCCGAGTTCGGTTCCGTCCGAACCCATGACGGCTTTGCCCGAGAGGTTCTCGGCGAGTATGTCGGCCATAGCCGCCTATTCGAGTCCGGTCACATAAACGCCACGGGGTCGTCTGACGAGCGTCTGTCGGGGCCCGCCGCGTCGAACGTCCAGACCGAGACGAACGTCTCTTTTTCGTGTGTCTCTCCGTCGATGAAATCACCGTCAGACGGAGTTGAAACACTTAACTTCGGTCCCCGATATTCGACGGATAAGAGAACTTCTCCGGGGCGATTTTCATGTCAGATACGGACCAGCCACCACAAGCCGAGACGCTTCGCACACCCATCGTCGCCGTTCTGGGTCACGTCGACCACGGGAAAACCAGCCTCCTCGACAAGATTCGCGGGTCGGCCGTCAGCGAGGGCGAGGCCGGGGCGATCACCCAACACATCGGGGCCACCGCCGTGCCGCTCGACACCGTGTCGGCGATGGCCGGCAGCCTCGTCGACCCCGACGACTTCGATTTGCCCGGCTTGCTGTTCATCGACACGCCGGGGCACCACTCCTTCTCGACGCTTCGCTCGCGCGGCGGCGCGCTCGCCGACATCGCCATCCTCGTCGTCGACGTGAACGACGGCTTCCAACCGCAGACCGTCGAGGCGCTCGACATCCTCAAGCGGACGGGGACGCCGTTCGTCGTCGCCGCCAACAAAGTCGACACCACGCCGGGGTGGAACCCGCAGGAGGGGTCGCCCATCAAGCCGTCGTACGACGGTCAGAGCGACCGCGCGCGACAGATGCTCGACACCAACCTCTACGAGATAATCGGCCAACTCTCCGACGAAGGGCTGTCGGCGGACCTCTACTGGCGCGTCCAGAACTTCCAGAACAACGTCGGCGTCATCCCCGTCTCGGCGATGACCGGCGAGGGGATTCCCGACCTGCTCGCCGTCCTGATGGGCCTCTCCCAGCGGTACATGAAAGCCGAGATGGCCGTCGACATCGCCGGTCCCGGCGCGGGGACGGTGCTCGAAGTCAAGGAGGAGCGAGGCTTCGGCGCGACGCTCGACGTGGTGCTGTACGACGGCACCGTCCGCGAGGGCGACACCATCGTCGTCGGCGGCACCAACGGCCCCATCGTCACTGAGATTCGTGCGCTGTTGCAACCGCAACCGCTCGCCGAGATTCGCACCGAGAAACGCTTCGAGCGCGTCGACGAAGTGAAGGCCGCGGCGGGTGTGAAGATCGCCGCCCCCGACCTCGACGAGGCGATGGCGGGCGCCCCGGTGCGCGTCGTCAGAAGCCGCGACGTCGACGACGTGATTCAGGACGTCCAGGCCGAACTCGCCGAGATAGAGGTCAGCACCGAAGAGGAGGGCGTCGTCGTGAAAGCCGACACCCTCGGTAGTCTGGAGGCGATGGCGAACGCGCTGAAAGAGGCCGAGATTCCCATTCTGCGCGCGGAAGTCGGCGACGTGGCCCCGCGCGACGTGGCCGTCGCCGGAACCGCCCGCGAGGACGAACACAAGGTCATCCTCGCGTTCAACGTCGACGTGCTGCCGAACGCCGACGACGAACTCGACCACAGTAACGTGCAACTGTTCGACGACGACGTCATCTACCAACTCATCGAGGAGTACGAGGCGTTCGTCGACGAGCGCAAGCGCGCCCAGCAGGAGACGGTGCTCGACAAGATCGTCCGCCCGGCGCGCTTCCGCATCCTCCAGGACCACGTGTTCCGTCAGAACGACCCCGCCGTCGTCGGCGTCGAGATAATGTCCGGCACCCTGAAGAACAACATGCGCGTCGTGAAGTTCGACGGCGACAAGCCGACGCGAGTCGGCCAACTCTCCGGCATCCAAGAGCAGGGCGAGGACGTCAAACAGGTCCGCGCGGGCAACCGCGTCAGCGTCGCCATCGACGGCCCGACGGTCGGCCGCCAGATAGACGAGGGCGACGAACTGTGGGTCGAACTCCCCGAGAAACACGCGAAGATTCTCGAACAGGAACTGTCGAGCGAGATTCCGGGCGACGAGTTGGAGGCGCTACAGGGGTACCTCGACAAACACCGCCGGCGCGACCCGTTCTGGGGGAAGTAGACCGGTCGAATCGACCGCCGAGTAGCCGGCGAGACGTGACGACTGCGGCGGTGACGGTTCGTACGTTACGCAAAACCACCCAGTTGGTCACGAGTGCGTGACGTGAAGTGAAATTTTAGTAGTCCGCTCCCGTTACTGTCTCGTGAGGTGGTGAGTAATGAGTGTCAAAATCGACAGACCCGGTAGTACCGCCGTTCCGACGACGCGCGTCTCGCGCTACGACCTGCTGTTGGCACTCATCCCGACGTTGCTGTTGGCCGGCCTCCTCGCCGGACTGCTGTCGACACTCTCGCTCGCACACGGTGCTGCACTCGGCGGCCTCGTCGCCGCGACGCTGGTAGGGTACGGGTTGTTTGTCGATTCGCCGGTCGACCCCACGACCCGACCGCCGGGCGGCGCACGCCGTGCGAAGAGCCACGGCAGATATCGACGGTAGCGAAAACGCGGCGTCGCGCGGCGTCCTCTCTCCTGTGACGTGACCGACGAGCCGAGAGAACGCTCTCGGCGGTCGGGATACCGGAGAGAAGACCTGAACGACTGTTTATCGCGCTGTCGGCGTCATGCCGTCGCCGACGGCGGCCATCGCCTGCATCGCGGCGCTCGCGGCGAGTCCGCGGGCGACCTCGCGGCGGTCGTCGTCGTCGAGGCCGGATTCGAGGTCGTCGACGTCGGGGGTGAATCCGGCGCTGACGGCGTGGCCCGCCGGGGGGTGGACGGCGACGGTCGCTCGCGGACCGTTCGAGTCGTAGGAGAGCTCGGAGCCGATAGCGTAGCCGTCGGGGAGATACTCGCGGGTCTGGGCGACGATGCTGGCGACCGCTCGGCGGAGCTGTTGGCGCTCGTCGCCGGTAAGCTCCGTCGACAGGCTCGGCTGGTCGGTGTCGACGGCGTCCGGAACGCCCGCAAAGGGGGTGTTTCCGTTCATACTAACTCAATCGTCCGCTTTAGGCGGTATCCGACTAAAAAGGCGTCGGCAGGAGCAAACCTACAGGATCGGTTCGCTCTCCCCGTAGGCCGCGACGACGAGCGCCGTCGTGTACTCGCCCGAGTCGGCCTCCGCGGACGCGACTTCGACGCGTTCCTCCTCGAACGTCCACTCTCGGAGGTCGCGCCCGGCGTCGAGACCGGCCGTCACCCGCTCGCGGACGGTCTCGGCGTCGGTCTCGCCCGCCGACTCGTAGAACAGCCCCGGTCCGGGCCCGGTCGTCCAGCCGAGGCCGGCCGAGACGCGACCCGGTCCGGCGGCGGTCGCGCGCGCCTCAACGACGGTGAGCCGTTCACCGGCCGGGCCGAGGTCGGGCGCGGTGCCGACGTACTCCACGTCGGCGTCGGCGGGGACGACGGAGGAGACGGCGACGAGGTTGTAGTTGTGGATGTTCGCTTCGGCGAGGGCGGCGTCGTACGACGACATCGGCGTCGGGCCCGTGGCGACGCCGCTCACGACGCGAATCGTGCTCATTACCGGAAGACGAGGCGGCGAGAAGTAAGCGCTTGCGAAAACAGGTCGGTGGTTAGTACTGGTAGTCGGTGAACTCGCCGACCGGGTCGTCGTCGGTCTCGACGAGTTTCTCGCGGGCGTCCTCGAAGTCCTCCATTCTCACTTCGGTGCGCTCGTCGCGGATGGCGAACATCCCCGCCTCGGTGGTGAGGCTGGCGATGTCCGCGCCGCTGAACCCGTCGAGGTCGTCGGCGAGCGCTTCGAGGTCCACGTCGTCGGCGACGTTCATCCGACTCGTGTGGATTTCGAGGATGCGCCGACGGCCCTCCTCGTTCGGTTTCGGCACCTCGATGAGGCGGTCGAACCGCCCCGGTCGGAGGATGGCCTCGTCGAGCATGTCGAAGCGGTTCGTCGCCGCGATGATGCGGATGTCGCCGCGCTCCTCGAAGCCGTCCATCTCGCTGAGCAACTGCATCATCGTCCGCTGGACCTCGGCGTCGCCGGAGGTCTTCGAGTCCGTCCGTTTCGAGGCGACGGCGTCTATCTCGTCGATGAAGATGACGGCGGGTTCGCGCTCGGCGGCCAGGGAGAACAGGTCGCGGACCAGTCGCGCCCCCTCGCCGATGAACTTCTGGACGAGTTCGGAGCCGGCCATCTTGATGAAGGTGGCGTCGGTCTGGTTGGCGACGGCTTTGGCGAGCATCGTCTTGCCGGTGCCCGGCGGGCCGTAGAGGAGCACGCCGGACGGCGGGTCGACGCCGACCTCCTCGAACAGTTCCGGCGAGGCCAGCGGGTCCTCGACGGCCTCTTTGACCTCCCGAATCTGCTCCTCGATGCCGCCGATGTCGTCGTAGGCGACGTCGGGCGACTCGTCGACCTCCATCGCCTGCGCTCGGGCGTCGGTCTCGTCGTCGAGGATTCGCTGGACGGCGAAGGAGTCGTTGATGGCGACGCGGTCGCCCGCCTCCAGTCTGTTCTCCAGTTGCGGCGACACCTCGGTCAGCACCTCCTGGTTGTTGCCGTGCTGTTTGATGACGACGCCGTCGCCGGTCACCTCCTCGACGGACGCGAGGTACAGAGACGCCTTCTTCAGGGTGTCGTTGCGGCGTTTCAACTGGTCGACCTCCGACTGGAGGTCGCCCATCCGGTCGTCGGCTTCTGTCAACCGTTCGTCTAACTCCTCGTTGACCTGGACGATGCGTGCGAAGTGTTTCTGCATCGCGGCGAGCCGCTCGGCGTCCGACATCTCTGGGTCGAGGTCGAGCCGGGGGCGGTCGGGGAGCGAGGGACTCCGAGACATTATCTACCCGAACCATGGGGATGCGCGTAAATGGGCCTTTGGGTCACGAAACTCGGCAGCGAAGTTACACGAAAACCGGCGAGCGGCCGAGAGCTTCGGGTTTCCGAACGCCGCCGACGCTAGAGCACGCCCGCCTGCTCGGCGCGAGCGACGACGTTCTTCGCCATCTTGTTCGTCGCCTCGTCGACCATCTCGCCGTCGACGGAGACCGCGCCGCGGCCCTCGCTGGTCGCCGTCTCGTAGGCGTCGACGATGCGCCGCGCCTTCTCGGCCTCCTCGGTGTCGGGAGCGAACACCTCGTTGGCCGGCTCGATTTGGCTCGGGTGGATTGCCCACTTGCCGTCGCAGCCGAGCAGACTCGCGTGCCGACAGGAGTCGCGGAATCCCTCGGTGTCCTCGATGTCGGCGAACGGCCCGTCGATGAGCTGGAGCCCCTGCGCCTTCGCGGCGTGGGCGAGTCGAGCCAGCTGGTAGTGCCAGTAGTGGCCCGGGTAGTTCTCACCGCTGCCGATGGTGAGTCCGGCCGCGCCGACGCTGGCGGTGTAGTCGCCGGGACCGAACACGAGCGACTCGATTCGCTCACTCGCGGCGGCGATTTCGGGGGCGTTGTTCATCCCCTCGGCGCTCTCGATCTGGGTCTGCAGCCCGATTTCGCCCACCGGGAGGCCGTTGTTCGCCTCGACCTGCGCGAGCAGGTTCTCGACCGTTCTGACCGTGGCCGGGTCGTGGACCATCGGCACCATGATGCTGTCGAGGTACTCGCCCGCTTCGCCGACGACCTCGATCACGTCGTCGTACCACCACTGGGTGTCGACGCCGTTCATCCGGAAGCACGGGCGCGTCTCGCTCCAGTCGTAGTCGACGAGGCCCTCGACGACGTTTCGGCGCGAGTCTATCTTCTCGTTCGGCGCGACCGAGTCTTCGAGGTCCAGAAACGCCTCGTCGGCCCCCGAATCGGGCGCTCGCTCTATCATCTTCGGGTCGCTGCCGGGCGTCGCCAGTTGGCTCCGGCGCAGCGTGACGTCGGGCATCTAATCGCCCCCCTCCGTTCCGATGGGGTCGGTCTGTTCCTCGCTGTAGCCCGCCGACTCCTCGATGCGCGACCGGGCCTCGGCGTCGAAGCGCATCTCGGTCTCCTGATACCGGTCGACGAACGAGAGTTCGTGGTGCGACTCCGTCGGGTGCCCGAGGTAGCGCGATTCGAGATCGAACTGCGCCTCCTCGCCGTCCTCGGCCAACTTCTGGAAGTCCTCGTAGACGGCGTGTGCGCCCGAGTGGAGGCCGAACAGCGTGATGAAGATGTAACCGTACCCCAACTCGCCGAGTTCGGCGAACGTGAGGGGGTCGTCCTCCTCGGACCACGCGAACGACGAGGAGTAGTTGAACGCCAGCGTCAGGTCGGGGTGCGTCTCGTGAATCTCCTCGGCGTAGCGAATCGCGTCTTCCCGACTCGGGTCCGGCATCTCCGGCCAGACGATGTCGACGCCGGCGTCGGCGTAGATGCGCCCGCGTTCGAGATGTTCCTCCCAGTCGCCGTTCGCCGAACCGTACGCGTCGGTCCGGGCGATGATGACCGTGTCCTCGGACTGCTTGGCGTCGACGGCGGCCTCGAAGCGCGCGCGGGCCTGCTCTCGGGAGACGATCTGCTTGCCCGCGATGTGGCCGCAGCGCTTCGGCGTCGTCTGGTCCTCGATGTGGATTGCGGCGGCCCCGGCCTTCTCGTACTCGCGGACCGCCCGGCGGACGTTGTGAACCCCTCCGTAGCCGGTGTCGCAGTCGGCGACGACCGGGATGTTGCAGGCGTCGACGATACGCTTCGCGTTCTCGACCATCTCGGTCATCGACACCATCTCCAGGTCGGGGAAGCCGAACTGGCCGAGCACTGTGGAGTAACCGCTCATGTAGGCGGCGTCGTGGCCGGTCATCTCGGCGAGGCGCGCGTCGAGGGCGTGATAGAGGCCGGGGGCGAACACGTACGGCTGTTCGTCTAATTTGCGCCTGAACTCGCGGCCCATCGGGTTGTCGAGGTCGCGGGTCGTGATGGCGTCGCCGGTGGGCCGCTCGTCACTATCGCCCGGCGGCGTTTCGCCGTTCTGACTCATCGTCGTTCCTCCTGCCGAGTCGTCTCACTCGGTCGCTTCTGCCGCTCCAATGCGCGTTCGAGACGCGTAATCTGACGCTTCAGGCTCGTCAACTCGGTCCGGAACTCGCGTCGCGTGTCGGTCGTCTCGTCGGTCTGGATGAAGGGGACCAGCGGCGCGTCCGCCTCGCTCTCAGTAGGTCGCATCGAAGTGGTTCGAATGGTGGTCTGCGGCGTTCGGCGGTCGGTTCTCGTATTCTGGTCGCGTCGCGTCGGGTCGGTGTAGGTCATATGGGTGGTCTCGGTCGCTGAATCGGTCGGCTGTCGGTTCGATAGTCGGGCGCTGTGCGGGTCGTGGGGTGTACGTGTACTGCCATGCTGATTCACCGCACCAGGAGGGACTGGGAAATGAGCAATAAAGGTAATGATTGATAATGATAATATTTGTTAATGGCTTATTTCGCGTAAGAGGTGTTTAAGTGATGGATGTTAACAGACAACAATCCGGAAGATGGAGGAGACTCTAATGAGATGCGGATATTTGAATAGAAGGCAAGAATAGAGTCAACGCAAGAGAAAGGAGAGTCTGAGATACAATCACCTCTTTTTCTGCGAAAGGTTATCCGGAAGGATACGGAAGACGACTCGATTTAACTCAGCTTGCAGCGGGGAAAGGATGGTCACAATAAAACCGGTGAGGAGCAATCCAGCGGTAATTGCGAGATAAACTACAGGTGGGAAGGAAGACTCCTGAGTGAAATTCAACGAATATCCCACAAAAAACGCGAACACTACAATGGCCCCGAGAAACATAGCGAACCCGAAAAGGGCGAATGTACCGGGGACCGTATCGGAGTGTTTCTTCAGAAGATTCCAGAGGTCCGCGTAGAACCTTCTGATAGCAGTAGTTCCCTCAGTACTGGCTGGATTGTGAGTTTCTGAATTCCATGCAAATGTAGTCTGGTTATCTTGACGGTCCAGCCACTTTTCAGAAACCATAGTGCGGGTGTGTGTGCTAATAGTCGTATTTGAGCAATTCATCCTCTCAGCGAGTTCATCTTGTGTATACCGTCGGTCGGGGTGGGTGTACAACAATTCTGCAATCTTGAAGAAAGTCTCCCCCTTTGAATCAAACTCCTCACAGAACTCATCGGGAATCCGCGCCATAACATCTTGAAATAGCAGACAAACAAAAGTATTGACGTTGGGTTTACGCGCATAAGGGGGACTCTTGATGACTGTAAACTGGGGTTAGAGCAACTCTGAACGGTCTCTCTGCTTTTTATGCTCTCCAGGAATATTTTCTCTCGCAATGGTAGATAGACAAGACACACCACGACAACGAACACAGTTAGCAAGCCAAAACGCCTCCGTGAGCGGAATGCAACGGGGCCAGGCTGACCCACAAACTATCATGGGCGTCTTTGTACTCTTCGTCCTCGCTGGACCACTAATCACGGTTGCCTTTGATATTCAGTCATCATTGGCGTCATCCCCTGCCTTTTCATGGCTATCGGGTGGCGTGATTGCGTTACTGATTATTGCTACGATAGTCGCGGCAGCGCTCGGATTGGAGTAACAAAGTCGATGAACTGAATCTACATTTTCAGCCAAGCCACAGCAAAATAAGACCCGCTACCTAACAGCTATTCGAGGTCGAGCAACTCGGCGACGCGGTCGAGGTAGTCGCCGTAGACGCCGAGCGCGTCCTCGATGGGTTCGGGCGAGGTCATGTCGACGCCCGCGGTCTCCAGTACGTCCATCGGGTACGCGCTGCCGCCCATCGCGAGCGCCTCGCGGTAGTCGGCGGCCGCGTCCTCGCCCTCGTCGAGGATGCGCTCGACGACGGCGACGGCGGCGCTGATGCCCGTGCTGTACTGGTAAACGTAGTAGTTGTAGTAGAAGTGCGGGATGCGCATCCACTCGCGGGCGATGCGGTCGTCGACCTCGGCAGGCGCGTAGAACTCGGCTTTCAGGTCGCCGTACAGTTGGTCGAACGCGTCGGGGGTGAGCGGTTCGCCCGCCTCGATCGCCTCGTGAATCTGGAGTTCGAAGTCGGCGAACATCGTCTGGCGGTACAGCGTCGAGCGGAACCGTTCGAGGTACTCGTCGAGGACGTGGCGGCGCAGTTCGTCGCTCTCGGTGTTTTCGAGCAGGTAGTGGGTGAGAAGCGTCTCGTTGACCGTGCTCGCCACCTCGGCGACGAAAATCTCGTAGTCGGCGTACTGCCACGGCTGTTCGTCCTTCGCCAACTCGGAGTGCATCGAGTGGCCGAGTTCGTGCGCCAGGGTGAACATCGAGGTGATGTCGTCCTGGTAGTTCATCATGATGAACGGCTGGGTGTCGTACGTGCCCGAGGAGTACGCCCCGGCGCGCTTACCGCGGTTCTCGTACACGTCGACCCAGCGGTCCTCTAATCCTTCGGCCATCCGCTGTTGGTACTCCTCGCCGAGCGGTGCGACGGCCTCGACGACGTACTCCTTCGCTTGCTCGTAGCTAATTTCGGGGCCCTCCTCGCCCGTCAGCGACATGTAGAGGTCCCACATCTGGAGGTCGTCGACGCCGAGCGCCTGCCGCTTCAGGTCGGCGTGTCGGTGGAGTTTGTCGAGGTTGTCGCGGACCGTCTCCAGGAGGTTGTCGTACACCTCGACGGGGACGTTCGGCCCGTCGAGCGCCGCTTCGCGGGCGGTGTCGTAGTTACGGGCTTCGGCGAGTTTCACGTCGGCTTTGACGCTGTTTTTCAGCGAACTACCCACTGAATTGCGGACGTCCTCCCACTCGTCGTAGAACTGCTCGTGGACCTCCTGTCTGAACTCGCGGTTCGGATGCTTCTGGAGCTTCGTGAAGTTACCCTGCGAAATCTCTATCTCGTCGCCGTCGGGGTCTTCCACCGTCGGGAACGTCAGGTCGGCGTTGGCGAGCATCGAGTAGAAGTCGCTCGGCGCGCCCATCACCTCCGAGAGGTCCGCGAGCAGTTCTTCGACCTCCTTCGAGCGCGTGTGCGGCTTCGCCCGGAGCACGTCGTCGAAGTAGTGTTCGTACTCAGCGAGCGCGGGTTCGTCGTCGACGTACGCTCGCACGTCGTCCTCGTCGAGTTCCTGCAGTTCGGGTTCGACGAAACTGGCGGCGCTCTGAGCGTTCGCCGCCAACGACTGCGCCCGCGCCGACAGCGCCTGGTACTCCTGGTTCCGGGTGTCCTCGCTGGCTCGGAGCTGTGCGTAGGAGGTGACCTTCGAGACGTCGCGCATCACCGATTCCAGCAGTTCGAGCAGTTCGTACAGCGTCTCGGCGTCCTCGGCCGCTCGACCCTCGTAGGCCGCGATGTCGTCGATGCGCGACTCGACATCCGCGTACGCCTCGTTCCAGTCGTCGTCGGAGGCGTAGATGCTCTCCAGGTCCCACTTGTACTCCTCGTCGATGTCGCCGCGTTCGGGAACCGAACTCATGGTCGGAGGTTAGCCGGTGCGAGGGTAAACTTTGCCAAGTCGAAACACGGCAACAGTTGCCGAGGAGTTCTCGGTGACAGGAACGCCGGACGGGAGAGCGGCGGACGACGGAGCCGAGGCGAGACAGCGACTTCCGCGAACCGAGCACCTATGCCACGGTGTGCCCAACCGCGGGCTATGTCCGAACAGGAGACGACGCCGGGCGACGCGGCAGGCGCGGGCGACGCCGGGAACGCCAGCGAGACGACAGACGGGTTCGCCGCCGCGATTGGCCGCACGTGGACCGACGACCGGCCGTGGAACTTCATCACCGACCTCACCGCACTCGGCGACCGGATGGGCGGCAGCGCAGGAGAGAGACGAGCGGCCGACCTCGTCGCCGACGCGTTCGAGGACGCGGGCGTCGACGACGTCGGACTCGACACGTTCGAGATGAACCAGTGGACCCGCGGGTGGACCGAGCTCGAACTCACCGCACCCGTCGAACGGCCGTTCGACGCCATCGCGCTTCCGTACTCGCCGTCGGGCGACGTGGAGGCCGAACTCGTCGACGTGGGCTACGGCACGCCCGACGAGATAGCAGCCGAGGACGTCGACGGGAAGATAGTCGTCGCGAGCACCACGACGCCCTCCGGCCGGTTCATCCACCGGATGGAGAAGTACGGCTGTGCGGTCGAGGCGGGCGCGGAAGCGTTCGTTTTCGTCAACCACATCGAGGGCCAGCTACCGCCCACGGGCTCTCTCACCTTCGGCGACGAGGGGTCGGTCCCGGCCGTCGGCGTGAGTAAGGAGACCGGCGCGTGGCTGAAGGAGTACGCCGCGAACAACAGTGGGGAGACCGGTCGCCTCCGCATCGCCGTCGAAGCCGAGACCACACCGGGAGAAAGTCAGAACGTCGTCGGGCACGTCGGACCGAACACGGACGAGGAACTGCTCCTGCTCGCGCACTACGACGCCCACGACATCGCCGAAGGCGCGCTCGACAACGGCTGCGGCATCGCCACCGTCGTCACGGCCGCCCGGATTCTCGCGCAGGTCGACCTCGACGTCGGCGTCCGCGTCGCCGGCGTCGGCTGCGAGGAGATCGGGCTCTTGGGTGCCGAGCGCGTCGCGGAGACGACCGACCTGAGCGGGATTAAGGCCGTCGTCAACGTCGACGGCGCGGGGCGGTTCCGCAACCTCGTCGCGCTCACGCACAACTCCGACGCGATGAGCGCCGCCGCCGAGCGAATCGACGAGTCGACCCGTCAGCCGATAAACGTCGACGACGCGCCGCACCCGTTCAGCGACCACTGGCCGTTCGTGCGCGAGGGCGTCCCCGCGTTCCAACTCCACAGCGACAGCGGCGAGCGGGGCCGCGGCTGGGGTCACACCCACGCCGACACCCGCGACAAGGTCGACGACCGCAACATCCGTGAGCACGCCATCCTCACGGCGCTGCTCGTCGACGACCTGGCGACGGCGGACGCCCCGCGACTGGACCTCGACGACCTCGCCGCCACGTTCCGCGAGAACGATTTCGAGGTGGGGATGCGCGCGGCCGACCTCTGGCCGGCCGAGTGGGAGTGACTACGCTCTCGTCCCGTCGAGCACCGTCTCGCAGACGCGCGTTCTGACCGCGCTCTCCACGCGCGACGCGCCGAACACCTCTTTCACTGTCGTTATCGCGTCTTCGTCGCGCTCGAACTCGACGCCCGGGTAGTCGACGTCGGTGAGCACCAACCCGCCCGCGGGTGCGGGCGGAATTCCCTCGCGGCCCTCCAGCGAGTCGGCGGCGAACGCTCGCTCGATTCGCTCCGTCGGCGCTCCGGAGCCGACGATACGGACGAGCGAGACGACCCGGCGGACGAGTTCGCGGGCGAACCCCGGCGCGGAGACGGTGAGAACGAGAAACTCGCCGTCGCGCCGGAGCGACCCCGACAGCTCTCGAACCGTGTTTCGGTCGTCGGGCGTGAGATTGTCGAAGTCGTGTTCGCCGCAGAGCGCCGAGAGCGCCGCCCGCGCTCGGTCGTCGTCGACGGCGGCGTAGGGGTCCGGCGTCGGGTAGTCGGCGTCGTCGCCATCGCCGCCGTCGCGTCCACTGCCTGACGGCGCGTAGAGGTGGTACGTGTACTCGCGCCGGGTCGCGTCGTGCGTCGCGTGGAAGTCGTCGGGAACGTCGGCTGCAGCCCACGCGCGGACAGTTCCCGGGAGCTCGCTGTTGACCGCTCCCGGCGTACACCAGTCGGGACAGTCGAAGGCGACGGTCTGCGCAACGGCGGAGACGCCAGCGTCGGTACGTCCCGCGGCGGCGTAGCCCGACGGCCGATGGCGCGTCTCGTCGTAGACGCCGAGTTTCGCCAGCGCGTCGAACAGGGCCCCCTCGACCGTCGGCACGTCGGGCTGGCGCTGGAAGCCGTAGTAGGGCTGGCCGTCGTAGGCGAGGCGGAACGCGCGCATAGCCGACCGTTCGGACGAGAGAACTTTAACGAGGACGACTCGCGTCGTCGGTTTCACTCTCGGTGTCACGGACGGTCAACACCGGAACGGGGGCGTTTCTGACGACGCGCTCGGCGACGCTCCCGAGCACCACGCGCCTGACGCCGCGGCGGCCGTGCGTGCCGACGACGACGACGTCGACGTCGTGACCGGTCGCGTAGTCGACGATGGCGCTGGCGGGAGAGCCGTGTTCGACGGCCGTCACGACGGGGACGTCCACGGCCGCTCCGGCTTCCGCAACGGCGTCGACGGTCTCCTGCGCCTGCTCTTCGAGCGCGTCGAAGACGGGCGTCGCCCGGATGTCGACGTCGGTGTACACCCTCGTGTCGACGACTGTGAGCGCGTGGAGCGTCGCTCCGTACTGTTTCGCGAGGTCGAGCGCGTGGTCGACTGCCGCCTCCGAAGGGTCGCTGCCGTCGGTGGCGACGAGAATCGTATCGTACATCGTAGATCACCATGGAGGCCTACAGCACGGAGATACGTGTGTGTTTGCTGGTCGGTCGCGCTACGGTCGACCGCGAACGGCGTCGACCGCGCGCAGTAGCACTACGTCGACGGCGCCGAACACGCCGCCGACGAGCGCGCCGATGACGGCCGAGACGAGCGCCGCGAGCAGTCCGATGGCGAGCACCGCGAGCACGGACGCACCCCCGATGACCAGAAAAGCCGAAGAGGCCACCAGTGGAGCGAGGAGGAAGCAGACGCCGGTGACGCCGCCCCAGAGCGTCGCCCGTTTCGCGGCCGCTCGGGAGTCGAACCCGTCTCCGTCCCACGCGCCGGCGAGCGCGCGCCGGTTGGTCCACCACGTGAGCGCCCAGAGGTACGCGAAGACGCCCAGTCCGACCGCGGTGTTCAGCCCCGAGAGGAGCTCTCCGAGCGGCCCGGCGACGTGGAGCGCGACGACGAGAACGACCACCAGCGCCGTGACGTGAAACGTCGCGAGACCCCAGACGGCCAGCGCGGGGAGCGGTGGTCTCTCTTCGGTCTCTGCGTCCGGTTCGTGTCGGCTCCGTCCTCTGGTACACTCGTCAACCGGCGGCTCAGCCATGCGCTAGCACCTCCCCGAAGCCGACGAGTGCGAGCAGCGTGAGGGTCGTAACGCCGTAGACGGTTCGGAGACGAGTAACCGAGATCGCGTCGTCACTCGGTCGCCCCGCCGCGAACGATATCCACAGCGTCCGGATTGCCGACCCCGCGAGAAACGCCGTCAGTATCGCTAGCTTGAGTGCGAGCGTCGTCCCCCACGTCGTCTCCAAGGCGGAGACACCGAGTCCGAGCGAACCGAGATTCCCGACACCGGCGGCGACGACGACGCCGAGCGAGCCCCAGAAGAGCCACTCGTAGGCCTCTGCGACGGCGAGAGCGGTGTGTGCGGATTCGGCGCGGCCGGTCGAACCCGCCCGGCGACTCGCCGCCCACGTCAGGGCAGCACCGCCGACGGCGACGGCAACCCCGGCGACGTGGAGCCACCGAACGAGGAGGGCAGTCGGATGCGAGAGGACCATCCGTCGGCGATACGTGTAATCGAAACATAATTATTTCCCAGAACTGGTTTCTCGTCTACGACTCGGAGAGCGAACACGCGCCCCCGCGGACCGCCGTTCAGACGTAGTCGTCGTACCGCGGCGCGTCGCGGTCGCCGGGGAAGTCGTCGACGGGCGCGGTCGTCTGTTCGCCGCTCTCCATCTCCTTCACCGTCACCTCGTCGTTCTCGAGGTCCTGCTCGCCGACGATGACGACCGTCTCGGCGCCGATGCTGTCGGCGTAGCCCATCTGCGCGCCGAAGCTCCGCCCCGAGACGTCGGTCTCGACGGTGTTGCCCGCCGCGCGCAGGTCGCGGGCGACGCGGCTGGCGACCGACCGGGTGTCGCCGACCGAGAGGACGTAGTAGTCAGTCGAGGCCGCTCCCTCGGGCCAGACGCCCGCGCGTTGCAGGAGGAGGTTCAGCGGCGCGTGGCCGGGCGCGACGCCGACGGCGGGCGTCGGCTGGCCGCCGAAGCTCTCGATGAGGTCGTCGTAGCGCCCGCCGCCGAACACCGAGCGGCCGACCTCGCCCGTCGAGTCGAAGCACTCGAAGACGACGCCGGTGTAGTAGTCCAGTCCGCGGGCGGTCGTCAGCGAGACGGTGCAGTACTCGCGCGCGCCGAAGTCCTCGGCGGCGGCGAGCACCTCGCGGAGGTTGTCGACGGCCGTCTCCACGTCGTCGCCGCCGAACTCCGCGATCTCGTCGAGGTCGCCGCCCGCGACGAGGGCGTCGAACTGCTCGGCGTCGTCCCACGAGAGACCCGCGTCGGTGAGAAGCCCGAGGTACTCGGTCTCGTCGACTTTCGCGCGCTTGTCGACGGCGCGGATGGCTGCGCGAGTGTCGACGTCGGGGCGGAACGAGGTGAGGAGACCGCCGAGAATGTCGCGGTGCGAGACGCGGAACTCGAAGTCCTCCGCTGAGAGACCGAGGTCGGTCAGCGCGTCGGCCGCGAAGGCCAGAATCTCGGCGTCGGCTTCTGGCTCCGACGAACCGAAGATGTCGACGTTCGTCTGGTAAAACTCCCGGAAGCGGCCCTGTTGGACCTGCTCGTAGCGCCAGAATGGACGAGTAGAGACCCACTTGATGGGTTTCGACAGCGCCTGCTGTTTGGCGACGACCATCCGCGCGACCGTCGGCGTTAATTCCGGCGTCAGCGCGACCTCGCGGCCGCCTTTGTCGGTAAATGCATAGAGTTCGTCGACGATCTCCTCGCCGGATTTGTCGACGTACATCTGCGTCCGTTCGAGCGCGGGCGTTCCCACCTCGCGGAAGCCGTACCGCGCGGCGGCGTCCTCCAGCGTGTCGATGACCTCCCGTCGGGGAGCCATCTCGTCGGGGTAGAAGTCACGAAACCCCTTGAGTCGGTCGTACATGCACGGTGCTTTGCGGAGCGGTCGCTTGAAGCCTGTCCTTTCGTCGGGCGAACGACGGGAGTGAACGTTCAAATACGGTGACGGAACCACTCCCGCGGGTGTACTGACGATTCGACGCAACGCGGCCGAGGCGGGTGTGCGACGCGCCGCTTGCGGACCCGAGACGGAGTCGCCTGTTAGCCACGCAAAATAGCCGCTCGAAATCGGCGTTCAGAACCAGCCGAGAGCCGCACCGAACGTCCCGGAATCGAGCGCGATGAGGCCGACGCCGAAGACCGCCAGCGCCGCGGCGACGAGTCGCGTCCCGAAGAACTCCTCGCGGAGGAGCACGCCACCGAGAACGACGGCGACCACCGCCTGCGTGTTGATGATGGGCGAGGCGATACTCGCCGGCACCGCCGCGAACGCCAACGACGTGACGTGCTCGCCGAGCGCGACGAGGAACCCGCCGACGACGAGTTCGCCGAGCGTTCGTCGCGTGAGCGCGCCGTCGGACCACGACCGAACTGCGAAGGGGAGGACGACGACCGTGACGCCGCCGAGTAGAACGACGACCCACAGCTGCGGTTGGAGGCTCAGTTCCTGGAGCACGACGCGTTTTCCCACGTCGCTGACGGCGTAACAGGCGGCGCTCAACAGCGCGAGCTGCGCCGCCGTCGACGACGACGCTGCACGGATCGGGTCGGCCAGGCGTCCTCCCCGGTAGTTAGCGACGTAGACGGCCAGCGTCGCCACGACGACGCCCAGCATCTGAATCGGCGCGAGTCGCTCGTGCAGCAGCAGTATCTCTATCGGGAGGACGAACACGGGGACCACCTTGTTTATCGGCGCGACGTAGGAGACGTCGCCCGCGTCGAGCGCCCGGAGGAAGATGAGAAACGCCGCGCCCGTCGCGCAGATTGTCCCGACGAGGACGCCCAGCGCCTCGACGCCGAGCGACGCGAACGACGGCGTCTCCGAGGGCGACACGGACGTGAGAAGCACCGGAACGTACCAGGCGATCGCCGCCACGTTGACGAGGACGGTGAGAACCGAACCGGGAATCCCGTCGAAGTACCGTTTGAGGACGAACAGGTAGACGCCCCAGACGACGGCCGCGACGAGCGAGTACGAGATTCCCGAAGTCACGGCTACCGCTCGCGTCTACGACGACATGAGCGGTTCGATTACCGCCGATAGAGGCACCCGATATCGGGCGGGTACGTTCAGGCTGAAGCCTCCCCTCGACGGTGTTCCGGGGGTCGAACGTTCCGGGTTCGGAGAGCGAGGGCGCGCGCCGCCGGCGGGACAACCCGTCGACTGCCGCGTTCAGTCTAACAGCCCGTGGACGTACGTCTGTTCGTGTTCGGGGAAGACCTCGCCGACCGAGTCGGTGCCGTACGTTTCGACGAGCAACTGCCGGAGTTCGCCCTCGTAATCGGCTTTCGGAACCGTGTCGCTCGGACCGACCTCGATGTCGAGCGTCTCCTCGACGAGTCGGTCGACCGCCCGGCGACCGAATCCCGACAGCGGCGCGAGGTAGTCGACGTCGTAACGGTCTTCGAGACTCTGCGCCTGCGCGCGCGAGATGGTCGGAACGCGGTCGTCGCGGCGCGTGCCGTCGGCGATAGCGTCGTAGCCGAGTCCCGCGACGGCCTCCAGCGCCGCCTCGTGGACCTGCTGAATGCCGTTTCGTGGGTAGCCGTCGGCGTGCATCCGGTCGACGGCGTCGGCGGCGACGTTCTCGTCGAGTTCGACCGTCTCGAACGGGTAACCGAGCGTCTCCGCGGCCGTCTTCGCGTGCGTCCAGTCGTCGGTGAACCCGAAGTGTGCGGTCACGAGGTGCACGTCGTAGAACGAATCGAGCGTGAGGGCGGCAAGCGTCGAATCTTTGCCGCCGCTGTACAGGAGGGCCAGTTCCATCAGCGACGGCGGATGTTGAAGCGCTTCTTGTCGGGCTGGAGTTCCTTCAACAGCTGTTTCATCTGCTCTTCGTCGATTTTCGACTGTATGCGGCCGCTCTGTGCGAGCGCGACGAGCTGCTGTTCGACCTGTTCGGCGAAGTCGGGTTTGCTCATCTGGACGGCGTTGAGACGCTGCCGCGCGCCGTCGGTGAGATACTGGCGCAGAATCGCGTCTTTCTGCGCCTGTGCGCGCTCCTCGGCGGCTTGCTGGGCTTCCTCGTTGCCTTGCTGTTGCTGCTGGCCTTCCGCTTGGTCTTGGAGCTCCTGCAGGCGTTCTCGACGGAGTTCGTCGAGCCGTTCGTCGTCGGGATTTCCGCTCATACACGAACTTTTCGCGCGCGGCAGAAAACGATTACGGACAGCCAGACGGCTGGCGGTCTCGAACCTCTGAAAAAGCGTGTGTATCCTCTACGCGTAGCGTTCGAGTTCCGGACGGTCGAGCGACTCGAAGGCCGAGGCGGCGGCGTCGTCGAGGAACGCGCGGCCCTCGTCGCTGATACGCCGGCCGTCGCCGCCGGCGCTCTCGACGAGATCCTCTTCTTCGAGTTGCTGGAGGATGACGCGGATGATCTTCTTGCTGCCGGTGTCGGTGTGAGCTTTGGCGACGCGGTAGCGCGTCGATCCGCGCTTGCGGCCGCCGTACTCGACGGCGAGACGTTCGACGCCGAACGGACCCTTCGTGGCGAGTTTCCGGAGGACACTGGCCGCGCGAACGAACCAGAAGTCGTCGTTCTGGGGCGGGAGCTCTCGGCTCGAGCCGGTTTTGGCGAACTGAATCCAGTCGGGCTGTTCGATGCGGTCCTCGAGTCGGTCGGCGACCTCCTGAATGAGGTCGTCCGCCGGAACGTCATAGAGGGTTACCATGGCTACGAGTTCTGCGTAGCGCTGTTTAAAAGCATCGTATTGGCGTCGTCGCCCCTATCCAGCGGGCTTTTCGGTCCCGGTACGAGCGGCGGTCAGGCGCTGTTGAGACCCAGAACGCTGACGACGACGCCACCGATGAGCGTCGGCAGCCAATACACCGCACCGCGGTAGATGACGATGGCCGCCAGAATCGCCGACTGCGTGACGGCGGGGCCCGTCGCGGCCAGCAGGAGCACGAGGAGAACGCTCTCGATGCCGCCGGCGCCGCCGGGGAGCGGTGTCACGCCCGCGATAGCCCCGATCGGGACGACGAACAGCATAATCGACGGCGAGACGGGCGTGCCGACGGCGTGGAACGCCAGCCAGAGACCGAGCATCTGTGCGAGCCAGCCGGCCGCCGAGAGCGAGACGGCCAGCAGCAGCCCGCGAGGGTTCGTCGCAACGCGTTCGATGGCGGCGAAGAAGCGACTGATACGCCCCTCGATGCTCTCCGCGGTCGGTTTCGAAATCCGCGGGACGAAATCGGCGACGCGTCGGATGACGGGCGTGAGCACGCTGACGGCTTTGTGTTCGAGTTGGTACCGCCGCTGCCACCCGACGTAGACGAGGCCGGGGACCGCCGTCGCGAGGACGACAACGGCGATGACCGCCAGTTCGAGGTTCTGTCCGAGCGTCGTCTCCGTCGCGAAGTAGACGGCACCCGCGAGCGCGAGCGTTATCGACGGGACGAAGTTGAGCGTGTCGACGCTGGCGATGGCTGCGAGGCCGGTCTCGTACTCGGCGTCGGAGGTCTGCGAGATGAGTAGCGCCGTCACCGGTTCGCCGCCGGCCTGTCCGAACGGCGTGATGTTGTTCGAGAACATCGCACCCGAGAAGACGAGAAACGACTTCAGCGCCGAAATCTCCACGCCGAGCACCGAGAGGACGGTCCGAAGCGACAGCCCCCACGCGAACAGCCAACCGAGCGTCGCGACGACGACGAGGGCGACGAACCGGATGTCGGCGTTCTGTAACTGCGTGGCGAGGTCGTCGACGCCGATGAACGAGAAGAGAACCGCGAACACCACCAACGCACCGGCGAAGCCGAGCACGGTGGCCCGGAGGTTCTCCGTAGACATATCAACCCGAACGTCAACTGCCGGCATTAAGCCACCGGAACCGACAGCAGTGGTAGCGATAACTTACGCCTCGCTTCCGACGCGGTAGCCGTGGTACTGTGCGATCGACTCGCACGAGAACGCGACGCCGGACGCCTCGGTGGCTTTTTCGCGCCGACGCCGAAAGGCCGAGCATGGACGAGCGGACGGCGCTGCGAACGTTGGCGGCGGAACTCCCGGCGGCCGGTGACGACGCCGCAGTCGTCGACGGACTGGTCGTGACGACCGACATGCTCCACGAAACGACGGACTTCCCGGCGGGAACGACGCGCTACACCGCCGGGTGGCGGTCCGTCGGCGCGTCGCTCTCTGACGTCGCCGCGATGGGCGCGGACGCCGTGGCGGCCGTCGCCGCGTACGCCGCGCCCACGTTCGACGAGGACGAACTGGGTGCGTTCGTCCGCGGGGCCCGCGACGTCTGCGAACTCGTCGGCACCGAGTACGTCGGCGGCGACCTCGACACGCACGACGAGTTCACGACGGCGACGACGGCCATCGGCCGGACGGACGACCCGGTGCTTCGGTCCGGCGCGAAGCCGGGCGACCTGCTCTGCGTCACCGGCACGCTGGGGCGGTCGGCGGCCGCGCTTCGCTCCTTCGAGCGCGGCGACATCGAGCGGGGCAACGACCTCTTCCGGTTCGAACCGCGTGTGACCGCGGGCGCGGTACTCGCCGACTACGCGACGGCGATGATGGATTCGAGCGACGGGCTCGCGCGGTCGGTCCACCAGCTGGCGGAGGCGAGCGACTGCGGGTTCGCGCTCGACTCCGCGCCGATTCCGGTCGACACCGCCGTCGAGGACGCGACCGACGGTGAGAGCGACTACTGGGAGTCGGCGCTTCATTTCGGCGAGGATTTCGAGTTGGTGTTCACGCTCCCCGAGTCCGCGCTCGACCGCGCGACGTCGGCTTCACCGGTGCCGGTCGCACGCATCGGACGCGCCACCGAGTCGAGTGCGGGGGTAACACTCGACGACGAGTCGCTTCCGGACCGCGGGTACACGCACTCGGCGTAGCGCCGCCGACGCGAGCGTCTCGGCTCCCCGGCTCTCGGACTCTCACGCGCTCATCAGCTGAATCGGCACCAGCATGAAACACAGCAGGCCGAGCGCGAAGGTGAACACGCCGACGAGCTGTCGCTTCCAGCCGATACCGGACTCGTCGATGGGGTGGGCGGGGCCGTTGATGGCGATGAACAGCGAGAACAGCCCCCAGAAGGCCCACAGGCCGACAGACTCCTGGAGGCCGAGGTCGCGAACGTAGTAGAGGTAGCCCGCGAGGCCGAACAGGCCGAGCGGAACGAGCGTCGCCACGGTCTCCTGTCTCCGTCCGAGCATCGCGCGGACCATGTGGCCGCCGTCGAGTTGACCGACCGGCAAGAGGTTCAACACGGTGAAGAACATCCCCACCCAGCCGCCGATGATGACCGGGTTCACCGTCTGCGGATAGCTGTAGTCGCTCGGTTGGCCGAGGAACGTCGCGATGAGGTCCAGCAGCAGCGGGTTGTTGAACTGGATGACCTCGGTGCTCCCGACGAACACGCGCTCGGGAATCGTGATCGGGTCGAGCGACAGGCCGATAGCGGTGACGAGAACCGTCGCCGCCAACCCGCCGAGCGGCCCGGCGACGCCGATGTCGAACAGCGCCTTCCGGTCGGGCATCTGCCCGCGCATTCGGATTATCGCGCCCATCGTGCCGAACGGGAAGATAAAGGGAATGAGATACGGCAGCGAGACGTCGACGCCGTGGTAGCGACCCATCACGTAGTGGCCGAGTTCGTGCGCGCAGAGGACGCCGAGCACGGCGGCAGTGAAGGGCCACGCTTCGAGCGCGACCAGCGGGTTCTCCTGAATCTGGCTTACGGGGATGTAGTACCACGCGTACGCGCCGACGAACAGCGTCGAGGTGACGGTCGCGACGAACAGCAACAGGTTCTTCCAGGGGACGCCCTCGAGGCCGACCGAGAGGGGTTCGGCGACGAGCACGTCGAGTCCGTCGTTCGTCCGTGCGAGCCGAACGTCGTAGCCCGCTTGTCGGAACGAAGGCCAGACCTCTTCGAGCAGCGAGCGGCGCGAGACGAGCGACTCGCCGTAGTACAGCAGTCTTTCGTCGTCCGTACGTACCTCACGAACGTAGAACACCGAGCCGAGTTGTTCGAGCGAGGGACCGTCTGCGGGGGCGGCCGCGGGGCCGTACGGAGGGCTATCGGCCTCGTCCATCTGATACTACGTCTACCGCACAGAGGAGTATAAATCCGGTGTCGATGCCGACGAAGGCCCGACGACGCCGGGTGTGTCGGCGTCGGGAGAGGTGCGTGTATCAGCGTCGGGAGAAGTGCGTGTATCGGCGACGGGAGAGGCGGTGCGTGTCGTCAGCGGAGTGGTGGGAAGTAGGCCGCCGTCGTCCGGAGACGAAGGAGTTGCATGGTTCGCGAGCGGTGTCGAAAGGCGAGGACCGTCGCCGAAACGGGTCGCGGGGACCGGGGTGTTACGCTTACGAGGTGGGGGCGACGCGCCAGGTGGTCGCGCTCGTGTACGACCACTTCTCGATGGTGAGCTCGTGGGTAGAGTCGCGGAGTTTCACCATCAGCGCGCCGATCTCTTTGGGCGAGAGACCGACCTCGTCCGCGATGAACTTACCCTTGAAGTACAGTTCCCCGTCTTGGGCTTTCTCGACGAGATACTGCTTGAGTCGGGTCTCTTTCGAGCGTCCGTCGGTGGAGGGGTTTGCTGTTGCGCTCATTTTCGTTCTGACCTCGTTCACCACATGGCCGGTAGAGATGTTATAAAGGCAGGAACGTTAGCCACAGTTCGGCCTCTTTCAGGCTGAAGCGACGCAAAGGATTCGTTTTACGACGTTTTTTCAGCCCCTTAGAACTTTTACAAGTGGTTTTGAGCCTATTATTCGATATCTATAATACAAAAAAGAAAGGTCAGATTAGCTGGTTGCTGGACCGTTTACGGGCGACAATAGCGGCTTTTAGCACTCCCAACCGCCCCGAAACAGTGGTCGAACGAGGAGAATGTTGCCTCGACACGAAAGTAGCGGCTATCTGTCGTGAACCCAGAAGTCCGACTCGACTGTGGTCTCCTTCTTGAAGATGGGGACCTCGTCCTTCAGACGGTTGATGCCGTCTTCGACGGCGCGGAACGCCTCGGTTCGGTGGCCGGCGAGGACGACGACGAAGACGATGTCCTCGCCGTCTTCGATGACGCCCGTTCGGTGGTGCATCAGTACGCGTTCGACCCCGTCGCGGGCTTCGATGTCGCGTCTGATCTCGGAGAGTCGTTCCTCGGCGACGCCCTCGTACTTCTCGAACGTCAGCCGCGTCGTCCGCGGGTCGTCGTCCGCGTCCTTCGCCCGCACGCGACCGGTGAACGTCGCAATCGCACCGGCGCGATCGGCGCGCGGGTCCCGCTTGACCCGCTCGACCAGTGATTCCAGCGTAACGTACGGTTCGAGCGCCTCGATACGGGAACTGAGGTCGTCGAGGTCGACCTCGTCGAGCGACCGTGCCGAGAGAAGCGGAGCGCGCGAACTGTCGTCAGGCGCCGACTCGCTGCCGAGAACCACCGTCGGTAGACGATTCGACTCGAACCCGGCGAGGAGCGCGAAGTCGTAGTCGGTGGCGAGGTGGTCGAGCAGTTCGTCGCGCGAGCGGTCGCGGCCCGCGCCGACCCAGACGCCGTCGTCGGAGAGACCGTACGACGCCGCCGAGTCGGGTGCGGGGTCGCTGCCGTCGGGGAGCCGTTCGACCGTCGCGACGCGGCCGTCGAGTCGCGCGGCGAGTCGCTCGGTGAGCGTCGTTGCGCCCGGACCGACGACGCAGAGTGTGCGCATACCCGGAAGACGGGGGACCGAACGGCTTTAGTGTTGCTCAGCGAGGCGTCGACGACGCTCGGGGGCGAACCGACACCACGCGAGACGGGTGTTCTCGCACCGCGGAACGTGGCGGAGTTGATAACCCTTAAGACCGAATCCCAGCAACCCGGTTGCAATGAGAGTCGTCATTTCTATCGGCGGAAGCGTCCTCGCGCCGGAGCTCGACGCCCGCCGGGTCGAGGCCCACGCCGCCGCAATCGAGTCACTCGCCCGCGAGGGCTGCGAACTCGGCACCGTCGTCGGCGGCGGCGGAGTCGCTCGCGAGTACATCGACGCCGCGCGCGGCCTGGGCGCGAACGAGGTCCAGTTGGACCAGATCGGTATCGACGTGACGCGCATCAACGCGCGCCTGCTCATCGCCGGCCTCGGCGCGGGCGTCAACCCCGCTCCGGCGCACAGCTACGAGGACGCGGGCGAGGCCATCCGTCGCGGCGACATCTCCGTGATGGGCGGCGTCGTCCCCGGACAGACCACCGACGCGGTGGCCGCGGCGCTCGCCGAGTACGTCGACGCGGACCTGCTCGTCTACGCGACGAGCGTCGACGGCGTCTACAGCGCCGACCCCCGAAGCGACGACGGCGCCGAGAAGTTCGAGGAGCTCACGCCCGAGGAACTGGTCGGCGTCATCGCGCCGATGAGCACCGACGCCGGCTCCTCCGCACCGGTCGACCTGCTGGCGGCGAAACTCATCGAACGCGCCGGGATGCGCACCATCGTCCTCGACGGCACCGAACCGCAGCGACTCGAACGCGCGGTGCTCCGCGGCGACCACGAGGGGACCGACATCGTTCCCGCGGGCGCGGGCACCGAACCGACGTACTGGTCCCAGCGATGAGCGTCGACGACGACACCGAACCGACGACCGTCGACGACCAACCGACGACCGCCGCCGACGACGAAGGTGGGCGGGAAGAGGGTGACGACGCCCACCACGCGTTCTGGGCCGACGAGGTCGCCGACGAGATTCTCGCGCGCGACCCCGACGAACCCATCGTCGTCAAGGGCGGCATCTCGCCCTCGGGCGTCGCGCATCTCGGCAACTTCAACGAGATTCTCCGCGGCTACTTCGTCGCGGAGGTGCTCCGAGAGCGCGGCTACGAGGTCCGGCAGGTGTTCACGAGCGACGACAAGGACCCGCTCCGGAAGCTCCCCCGAAAGCTCGCCGACAAGGAGGGGAACATCGTCGGTCTCGGCGACGTCGACGCGGGCGCGCTCGGTCAGAATTTGGGTAAACCGTACACCGACATTCCGGACCCGTTCGGCGAGGCCGAGTCGTACGCGGCGCACTTCGCGGCGCTCATCGAGGCCGACGCCGAGCGACTCGGGGTCCCCGTCGAGATGATATCGAACACCGAACTCTACGCGGACGGCACGTTCGAACCGGTCGTCCGGCACCTGCTCGAAAACGCCGACACCGCGCGAGAAGTGCTCTCCGAGTACCAGAGCAAGGTAGACGACGACTACGTCCCGTTCAACCCCGTCTGCGGAAACTGCGGGAAGATAACCGAGACCGTCACGGCCATCGACCTCGACGCCGGCACCGTCGACTACGTCTGCACCGACATGACCGCAGGTGACAACACCATCTCCGGCTGCGGTCACGAGGGGACGGCGACGTTCCGCGAGGGGAAACTCCCGTGGCGCTTCGAGTGGCCCGCCCAGTGGCAGGTGCTCGGCGTCGACTTCGAGCCGTTCGGCAAGGACCACGCCGAGGGCTCGTGGCCCAGCGGCGAGGACATCGCGCGGAACGTCCTCGGTATCGAACCCCCGGTGCCGATGACGTACGAGTGGTTCACGCTCAACGGCGAACCGCTCTCCTCGTCGGCGGGCAACATCGTCACCGTCGCCGAGGTGCTGGAACTCGCCGAACCCGAGGTGCTTCGGTACTTCTTCGCGCTCAATCCGCGCCGCGCGCGCGACTTCGACCTGCGCCGGTTAGACCTCCTCGTCAACGACTTCGACCGCTTCGAGCGCGTCTACTTCGGCGAGGAGACCGACGAGAACATCGAGGCGCTGGCCGACCGGGCATACCCGCTCCTCGTCGACGAGGTTCGCGAAGACCGGGTCCGCCTACCCTACACGTTCGCCGCGGTGCTGGGGATGGTCGACGACCCCGAACTCCGGGTACAGATGGCGAAGAACGAGGGTCACATCACCGACGAGACGCCCGAGTGGGCCGTAGAAGACGCGATGGAGCGCGTCGAGAAGGCCCGGACGTGGGCCGAGCGGATGGACAACGAGTACAACTACCGCCTCCAGACGGAACTGCCCGAGGTGGACCTCGACGACGACGTGGCCGCCGCGCTCTCGGACCTCGCCGACTTCGTCGAAGAGGGCCACACCGGCGAGGAGATTCAGGGCGAAATCTACGAGGCGGCGAAGGCGCACGACGTGCAGACCGGCGATCTGTTCCAGGCGGGCTATCTGCTCTTCTTCGACCAGACGCAGGGACCGCGCCTTGGCGAGTTCCTCGGCGAACTCGAAGCGGCGTTCGTGGTGAAGCGGCTTCGGCGCGAGGAGTGAGGCGGAGAGTCGAGAGAGCTGATTTCTGTTGGCGGTCGCAGTGCGGGGCGGCCCCGTCGGCCGAAGAGGGGAGCGTGGCGCCGTCGTTGCGGCGGCGGCGACTCGCCGATACAATCCGAACGTCTTTCCCGCTACCATCCCTTTCTTGGGCCAATGAACACGCTGCTGTGGATACTTATCGGCGTGATCCTCTACACGGTACTCGCCCTCGTCCTGCGACAGCTCGGTGTCCTCCCGAGTTCGGTGAAGATGCAAGGTCCCCTGATGACGATACACACGCGTCGGGGCCGCGCGTTTCTCGACTGGCTCGCCACACCGAAACGGTTCTGGCGGGCGTGGAGCAACGTCGGTGTCGGCATCGCCCTCGTCGTGATGTTCGGCACGTTCGTCCTCCTCGTGCTCCGCGGCGTCCAGATCCTCCAGAATCCCCCCGCGCCGACGGCTGTGAACGCCCCGCGGAACGTCCTCGTCATCCCGGGCGTCAACGACTTCCTCCCGCTGTCGGTCGCTCCCGAGATCGCGTTCGGCCTGCTCGTCGGCCTCGTCGTCCACGAGGGCGGCCACGGCCTGCTCTGCCGGGTCGAGGGCATCGACATCGAGTCGATGGGCGTCGTCCTCTTCACGATTCTCCCCATCGGCGCGTTCGTCGAACCCGACGAGGAGAGCCAGCGGAAGGCGAGTCGGGGCGGACGGACCCGGATGTTCGCCGCCGGCGTGACGAACAACCTCGCGGTCACCGCTATCGCGTTGGTGTTGCTGTTCGGTCCGGTGACCGGCGCAATCGCGGCGGCGCCCGGTGCGGCCGTCGGCAGCACGTTCCCGAACTCGGCGGCCGCCGCCTCCGGAATCGACGCCGGCGACCGAATCGTCGGCTTCGACGGCGCGAACGTCACCTCGGACGCGGAGCTCCAGAACGCGCTCGAGGAGAGCGACACCGCGAACGTGACCGTGACGCTCGCGGACGGAACCGAGCGGACGGTGCAGCGCTCGCTTCTGGTGACCGCGATGTCGCCGAACTCGCCGTTGGCCGCCGACGGCAGCGCCGGCGTCGAGACGAACGACACCATCGTCGCCGTCGACGGAACGACGGTCAACACCGAGTCCGGGCTGCGTCAGGCCGTCTCCGACGACCCCGTCGTCACGCTCACCGTCGAAGACCAGCGCGGCGAGGAGTCGAACGTGACCGGCCCGATCGGCGTTCTTCTCGGCGTCTCGCCGGACGGACCGCTGAGCGAGCAGACGGACGTCCCCGGCGGCGAACAGGTCGTCGTCACGAGCATCGACGGCGAACGGACGCTCGACTACTCGGACGTACAGGCGGCGCTCGACGGCGGACAACCGGGTGACGAAGTGAACGTGACCGCCTACGTCGACGGACAACTGCAGACGTACACCGTGACGCTCGCGCCGGCGAACGACGGCACCGACCGCGGCCTCGTCGGCGTGACGCAAGGGCCCGAACTCAGCGGCATCAGCGTCAACAGCCTGGGCGTCGTCTCGTACCCCGCACAGCAGTTCCTCGGTATCCTCGGCGGCGACGTGCAGGGAGGACTGTTCTCGCAGGTGCTGTTCATCCTCTTTCTCCCCTTCGCGGGGACGGTCGTCCCGGGGTTAGAGACCAACTTCGCCGGCTTCGTCGCCGCGAACACGAGTTTCTACACCATCAGCGGTCCGCTCGCGGCGCTGGGCGGCGGCGTCTTCGTCCTCGCCAACGTCCTCTTCTGGGTCGGGTGGATAAATCTCAACCTCGCGTTCTTCAACTGCATCCCGGCGTTCCCGCTGGACGGGGGCCGCATCCTCCGCACCTCGACCGAGGCGGTCGTCTCGCGGTTGCCGGTCGAAGGAAAACAGCAGTTGACGAGCACGATTACGACGGGCATCGGTCTGCTGATGCTCGTCAGTCTCCTGCTGTTGATGTTCGGGCCGCAACTGCTCTCCTGAGCGGGCGGCCTCTCGTTTCCCGTCGCTGCTTCGTTCGGGCGTTTACGACTCGAAGTCGATGCCGTAGCGTTCGTAGAACTCGGCGGGTGTGTCGTCGATTCGTTCGAACGTCTCGAAGTCGCGTTCGTGGTGGCGAATCAACTGCTCGATGATCCACGAACTGAACGTCTCGTCGAACTGCCACGCCTCCTCGGGGCTCTCGACGTCGAACCGACCGTCGGTGGCGAACGCGACGTAGACGTGGTAGAAGCCGAGGATGACGTCGGCGAACTCCTCGGCTTTGCCGCCGGTTTCGACCCGCTTCTCGCGGAGCTCTTCGCGGCCGCTGTCGGTCAGCGCGAAGTACTTCCGGTCGGGTTCGTCCTCGCGGTCGACCCGCTCGGCCCAGCCTTTCTCTTCGAACTTGTAGAGAATCGGGTAGACGGAACCGTACGACGGTTCCCAGTGTCCGCCGCTTATCTCGCGTATCTCCTTGAGAATCTCGTACCCGTACCGGGGTCTCTCGCCCAACAACTCCAGAACCAGATACGAGATGAGGCCTTTCGGTGGGCCGCTTTTCCGCATTGGTTGCCCATCAGGGTGGCGTTGTGAAAGCGTTTCGGTTAGTAGGACTTCGACTGGTCGGTCAAACAGCTGTCGTGTCACTCCCTGTCGGTCGTGTCGTCGCCGAACCCGGACGTCGACCCGGCATCGTAGTCGACATCGACGTCGTCGCCCGCGAGCGCGACGTGGCCGTAGTTGAGCAGCGCGACGAAGACGCCGCCGCCGACGGCGTTACCGAGCGTCGTCCACGTCAGGAAGTGCGCGAACTGTCCGAGCGTGACGCCCTGTCCGAGGAACATCGCCGCGAGCACCTCCGTCGTCCCCAGCAGCGCGTGGTGAAACGGCGCGAATCCGATAGTCGCGGCGACGACGAGGATGATGACGACCCGACTGATGGTGTCTCGGCTCGCGGCGACGAGCCACGTTAGGAGCCCCATCAGCCACCCGGCGACGACACCGCTGGCGGTGATGACCCACCACGGGAACGGGAGGAGTGCCTCAGCCATCGACCCGAACGCCGCCGGGTCGACGATGTTCATCGACGGGCCGAGGGCGGCGATGAGTCCGGCGAAACAGAGACAGCCGACGAGGTTGGCCGCGAGAACGACCCCCCACAGTTCGAGGAGGTCGCGGACCGAGGCGCGGTCGGTCAGCACGGGCAGGACGGCCATCGTCGTGTGCGCGGTGAACAGCTCGGTCTGTCCGATGATGACGAACAGGAAGCCGACGGCGGAGACGCCGCCGAGGGTGAGCTGCTTCGCGAGCGTCGACCCGAAGTTCGGCTGGAACGTCAGCGCCATCCCCATGAACAGCGCGCCGAAACTCACCGTGAGACCCGCGGCGAACCCGGAGATTGCGACGCCTTTCACCGGGCGGTGCATCTCGGTGAGCGCGTTCTCCATCTCCCGTTCGATGATGTGTCGGTACGAGAGAGTCGCACCCGTCGGGTCGTCGGTCGTAGAGGACATCGTATAGTGGCTCGACCGACGCTCTCTGATGTAAAACCAGTTGGGGTGAAATCAGGTGCGGGGGCGGCTCTCCGCGTCGCGACTCAAAACGCCCTTAGTCGACGGGGTCCAACGTCGGGGCATGCCACGAGCGCCGCAGACCGAGGAAGGGTGGTACGCGCTGCACGACTTCCGGAGCATCGACTGGGACGCGTGGCGCAACGCACCCCAGCGAGAGCGCGACCGCGCCGTCGAGGAAGCGGTCGACTACCTCCAGTCGCACGAAGCAGTCGAGGACGACGAGGCGGGCGCGTCGGCGGTGTTCTCCGTCGTCGGTCACAAAGCCGACCTCCTGGTACTGCACTTCCGGCCGACGCTCGACGCGCTGTCGACCGCCGAGCGCCGCTTCGAGCGGACCGCGCTCGCCGGGTTCACCGACCAACCGACGTCGTACGTCTCGGTGACCGAAGTCAGCGGCTACGTCTCCGACGAGTACTTCGAGGAGGGCGCAGACGCCGTCGACGAGGGTCTCCGGCGCTACATCGAGGGGAAGATGAAGCCCGACATCCCCGACGACGAGTACGTCAGTTTCTACCCGATGAGCAAGCGCCGCGGCGAGGAGTACAACTGGTACGACCTCTCCTTCGAGGAGCGCGCCGAGTTGATGGCCGGCCACGGCGACGTGGGACGGAAGTACGCGGGCAAAATCAAGCAGGTCATCGCCTCTAGCGTCGGCTTCGACGACTACGAGTGGGGCGTCACCCTGTTCGGCAGCGACCCGACCGACATCAAGGATATCGTCTACGAGATGCGCTTCGACGAAGCGTCGTCTCGCTACGGCGAGTTCGGGCAGTTCTACGTCGGGCGACGCTTCCCGCCGACCGACCTCGGCGCGTACCTCGACGGCGAACCGGTGCCGACGAGCGAACACGACGGCGCTGGCGACCACCACGGTCACGACCACGGTGAGAGCGGCGGACACCACGGTCACGGTGAGGGCAGCGGTCACCACCACGGCGGCGACAGTGGTCACCACGGCGGCGACGGTGGCCACCACGGTGACGACGGCCACGATAAGGAGTCGACGGACGACGAGGATATTCGCGGCGAACTCACCGACTTGAACATCTACGCCGGACAGCCCCACGGCGAGGACGTGTACGCGACGGTGCTGTACTCGGAAGCCGACACCGACGAGGTGTTCGACGAGGTCGACGGCCTCCGCGGCAACTTCGAACACTACGGGACGCACGTCAAGACGGCCGTCTACGAGGCGAACGAGCGGGGTCGGTCGGCCGTCGTCAGCATCTGGGAGACCCAGAGCGCCGCGGAGACGGCCGCCGGCTTCCTCTCGGAGCTCCCCGGCATCGTCTCGCGCGCGGGCGAAGAGTCCGGGTTCGGCACGATGGGGATGTTCTACACGGTCAAATCCGACCACCGAGAGGAGTTCGTCGACAAGTTCGGCACCGTCGGCGGCCTCTTAGACGAGATGGAGGGCCACCAGGAGACCGACCTGATGGTGAACGTCGAGGACGAAGACGACATGTTCATCGCCAGTCAGTGGCGCTCGAAGGAGGACGCGATGGGCTTCTTCCGCAGCAACGAGTTCCGCGAGACGGTCCAGTGGGGCCGCGACGTGCTGGCGGACCGACCGCGACACGTCTTCCTCGCCTGAGACGACCCGGTTGATTCGGTCGAGTCGCACGACCCAGTCGGCTCAGCGCGTCACGAGCGTCGCTCCCGGCGCGTTCCTTCGGACGCTCTCGATACCGTTTTTCGCGGCCGCCTTCGACGAGTAACCCTCGCCCCCGTCGGCGATGATGTTGCCGTTTCGATGTCGGAGCCGCCAGCGCCACTCGTCGGCTCTGTCGCGGTACAGCTCGAACGTCGCCGCCGCGTCCGATTCGGAGTCGTCAGAATCGGTTCCGGCATCGGCGTCCGGTTCGTGGTCCGTTTCGGGCGTCTCGACCGCCTGGTGCGTCTCGGCGGCTTCGGTCGTTTCGGCCGGGGCGGCTCGACCCCGCTCGTCGGCGTCTTCTGTCGTCTCCGACGCGTTCGCGGTCGATTGCGAGTCGGAGTCGTACCGGCCGATAGTCTCGCCGTCGGCGACGACCGAAACCGAGACGTGGACGTGTGAGTCGGTCATACGATACCGACGACGTCGATGAACGTATTACTTTCCGACGGTTGTCGAGGGTGCGCAGTGAAAGTGGGTGGGTGAGCGCACGCACCGTCGCCTGCCGTCCGATTCGAAGCGAAACGGAGGGGTGCGAGAGCGGGATGCGGATGGCCGGAGCACGCGACTACCGGGAACGGTCCATCGACCGTGCAAACTCGAGATACGGTTCGAGTTCCGACTGCGGGTCGGTCAGTCGGAGACGGCGAGTCCGGCGGTCGTACTGAACGAACGGGGACGCGGTCAGTCTCGGTATCACGGTGTGGTGGAGTTCGAGGCGGAGTCGGCGTCGGTCGTCGAACGGTGTGATCTCTCGACGGAGGAGGCCGTCGACGAGTCGTTCGTACCGGATACCGTCGTCCGACTCGGAGAGGGCGTACAGCACGCCCCGGCGCGAGGGGTCGGCGAGCAACTCGAACACCGTCGACGGTGAGAGCGATCGTTCGGGGTCGTTCGCGGACATTACTGTGGTGAGGCGTGGTCGACGTCGAGGTGCCGACCGAACTGTTTCACCGAGCACGTAGCGACGCTCGTTCTTCGCTGAAGGCTGGACCACATACTGTCAGTTAGTTACTATAATGGCCGACGATATATAACCGGGGCCTCGTGTGGGAGGGTATTAAGTAACCGCGAACGCGGCGCGTCGCGCTCCTTCGACGGCCGTCCGACCTAGTGAGAACAGCGAGAGTGTCTTTGCGACGAGATCCGTCCGTCCGCGACGGAGCCGTTCGAAGACCGCGTTCGTCGAGAGTCGAAGTGGTCTGCTACCTCACCGGAGGTCGCACTGGGCGGCTCTCGGCCGGGCGTCTTCGGCGATGTCGTCGAGTTCGAAGTCGCGGCCGTGGTCGCTATAGTACAGGCGGAACGTCGCTTGCTCGTTCTTCGAGAATTCGTATCGCAGTAGAGGGTTTACAACCCGGCGTTCTGCTTTCCGGTGCCGACCAGGTCCGCACCGTCGACGGAGGAGCGAAGGCTATCCATGCCGTCGTCGCGGGATACGCCGAAGTTATCCTGATACAGCGTCTCGACGCGTTCGACTTCCGCCTCGGAGAGCGGCGGCGTCTCGGAGGCGGCCGCCCACTCGTCGATGTCGTCCGCCGTCCGGAACGTCGGCGTCACCGACGCGACGGCGTCGTGGCTGAGTAGCCACTGAATCGCCGCTTGGCCCATCGTCCGTTCTCCGTCGCGCTCGAGGAACCGAAGCGCTTCGACCTTCTCCCATCCCGTCTCGTACCACTCGTCGGGGCGGAACCCGCGGTGATCACCGGCATCCAGTTCGGTGTCGGGCGTCACCTGTTCGTTCAACAGTCCCGAGGAGTGGGGGACCCGGGCGATGACCGACGTGTCCGCCCCCTCGCGTGCGATGGTGTCGAGGAAGTGGCGTCCGGGAGTCTGCTCGAACACGTTGAACACCGTCTGAACGGCGTCGAAGTCGAGTTCGACGGCGCGGTCACCCTCCGCGAGCCACCCGATAGAGGGGCCGAGCGCCCAACCGAGGGCGTCGACGGTTCCCTCCTCCTGCAGCGATTCGAGCGTCTCGACCACTTCCGGCGTCACTTCGTCGACGTTCGCGTTGTGCAGTTGGAGGAAGTCGACGTAATCGGTGTCGAGCCGGTCTAAGCTCCGTTCGACGCAGGTTCGAATCCACTCGGGGTCCAACCGCTTGGGCAACTCGCCGTGGCCCGCCTGCGGGTGGTTGTAGAAGTCGTAGCCGATCTTCGTCGACAGCGTCACCTCGTCGCGGTGGTCCGAAAGCGCCTTCCCAACGAGTTTCTCGCTGTCGCCGTGACCGTAGACGTCGCCGGTGTCGAAGTACGTGATCCCCCGGTCGAGGGCGTGTTCGATCATCTCGATGGCCTGCTGTTCGGTTCGGTCGCCCCACCAGTCGGTGCCGACGACCCACGCGCCGAAGCCGACTTCGCTCACTTCCACTCCCGAATCGCCCAGCGTTCGGTAGTTCATACCGCGAGCTAAGGTGAGACGACACTTATCGGAACCGGTTCGACCGTCGAAACCGGCAGAACCGACGTGCCGTCGACGTTTCGCGGTCGAGGGCGACCGTCGCCGTCGTCGGCGGGCACCCAGGAGTAAACCACATACTGAGATACGAAATCTCTCGAAGGCCGGTCCGCGGTTCTACAAACAGCTCTTTTCGGCGACTCGGTTGGACGGGTTTTCCGCATCGGTTCTCGACAGCCGGGATTTCCCGACGTGACAAAACAGACTGAGGACGAACGAGTCCAGAAAGGGCCCGGGCCACAACACTAGTCCTCAGACACGACACGAGTTGGCGGTTCAGTAGCCGGAGCGGGTGGCTCGTGAGTCCCGAAGTCGGGATGGGTCTCTTCCATCCAGACGTAGACGATTGCGCCGGAGACGAACATCAGGAGCGCCGTCGTGTAGAACGCGGCTTCGACGTTCACGAACTCCATCGAGAGTCCGATCAGGATCGCACCGACTCCGTAGCCAGCGTCACGCCACATCCGGTAGACGCCCATCCCCGTCGCACGCCACGTCGGATGAGCCGCATCGCCCGGAACGGTCATCAGATTCGGGTAGAGTAGCGCCATTCCGAGCCCGGAAACGCCCGAGAGAACGGCCCACGGGAGATACCCTTCGACGAGTACCATTCCCAGGATACCCGCGCCGGCGAGGAACATGCCGACGACGACGGGCGGGCGGCGACCAATCCGATCCGCGAGGCCACCGGTTGCGATCTGAAAGAAGTACATCGCACTGTGGATTCCGATAACGAGCCCGACAGCCGCGATTCCGAGCCCCCGACCGGTGAGATACAGTGGGACGGCGAGCCAGAACAGCGTGTCGACGAACTTCTCGATGTGACCCGCCTGTGCCGCGGCGAACAGCGTTCTGTCTCCGTAGGTCGCCCGCTTCAGGACCTCGATGAACGGGAGATTCGCGTCGTGGTGGTCGTCGTCGTCGACTTCCACCGCCGCGAGCTGGACCGTCTCCTTGATAAGGAAGATCGAGATGAGGAACGCCAACACGACCACGACAGCGAGGAAGTAGAACGGCTCGGGTCGGAGACTCGTCCGGGCGGCGATGACCCCCGTGACCCAGGCACCGGCGGCGACGCCGCTGTAACCGAACGCCTCGTCGATACCGACGGCCAGCCCTCGCTGCTCGGGACCTGCGATGTCTATCTTGGCGTTGATCGCCATACTCCACGTCAACGCTTGGTTGATGCCGAGGAGGATGTTTCCGACGGTGATCCAGCCCCAACTCGGCGCGAAGATCAGGATGACCGGAAGCGGTAGTGCAGTCGCCCACCCGAGGACGAGCACCGGCTTGCGGCCGTATTCGCCGCCCCACTTGCCGGCGTAGAGGTTGAGCAGCGCCTTGACGAACCCGAACGAGACGACGAACGAGCCGATGACGAGCAGCGACTCGACGCCGAGCACGTCACGACCTAGCACAGGCACGACGGCGCGCTCGGACCCGATGGTCAGGCCCGTCGCAAACACCAGTAGGACGTGTAGCGAGAACTGCCCGAGGTGCTCGCGGATGCCCTGTTTGAGTTCGGTTTCCGTACTCATGAATCACTCAGTCGCGCAGTTGTTGGGACCCGGTTCGGCCGACTCGTCGACGGGGCTGATTCCCGCCCGACGTTCGTCCGCTCGACGCGCTCTCGGGATGCTCCGGGCGTTCGACGCGAGTTCTCGGACGGTGTTCGCTCGTCGCAAACGCCGACGCCGAGACTGTCCGGAACGCGCGACTCCTCGTTGTCTTCGTGACGGATGTCGAGGACGAGCGGCTTACCGTCGCCGTCTCGTAGCTGTTCGTCGAGTTCTTCCGCCGGTGGCTCTCGCATCGGTGTTCCCGGATAAGATTCGTATTTGCATATAGGCGCTGCCGGACATGGCCGGCACCCTTAATCATTACCAGACCGAAATCGTTCGCATGAGTCTGTACGAGGCCTCGATTCGGGTCGAACACGAGTGTCCGTACCGGAAGATCTCGGAACGGCACCCGGACCTGACCATACGCGAGTGGCCGCTGAGTGACTGCCAGGTGCTCGAAATCTCCTCGGAGACGACGCCGACCGACGAGTTACTCGAGGAGATCGGCCAGATCGGGACCGTCCTGCACGAGTCGGAGGACGACAGCGGGTATCACGTCGTCACGCAGTCCTGTCTCTGTTCGCTCGAGGAGTCCATCATCGACCGCTTCGAGGAGCACAACTGCCTGTACCAGTCGCCGACGATCTACCGCCAGGGATGGGAGCACTACACAGTGGTCGCGTTCGACAGCGAAGACATTCGGGACCTACTTGGTGACCTGCGAGCCGATAGAGAAATCGAGTTGCTCTCGAAAACCTCGATTTCGGAGACGCAGATACCTCACAGCATGTTAGCCCCGGCGAATCAGCTGTTCGAGAACCTCACCGACCGACAGTTAGCGGCACTCCAGTTAGCGCTGGAAAGCGGGTACTACGAGCAACCGCGGAAGACCTCCCTCCGGGAACTGGCCGGCAAGACGGCCGTCGCTCGCTCGACGTACGAAGAACACCTCCGGAAGGCGGAGAACAAACTCCTCACGAACGCGGGACAGGTCCTGCGACTGGTCACCGCGACCTCGACGGCCGACCCGCTGCGAGTAGAAGAGACCCGCAAGGCCGAACAGGCCGCCGATTGAGCTTCCGGCACCCGCCAGGGGAGAGTGCTCGACTATCCGGCGGCGAGTACGTCCCCGAGGCGTTCGCCTTACCGTCTGTTGAACCCTCGTACAGTCAGGTCGGGAGCGCGTCCGGTCGCCAACGGGAGTCGGCAACGCTTAATCGCCCAGCGACGTCAGTCGTAGAGGATGGACACGCTCCCAGCACGCGTCGCGTGTGTGTACGTAACCGACCGTTCGCCGGAGCAGCGGGCGGCGTACGAGTGGTGCGCGGAGGCGGCGACGACCGCCGATATCGTCTCGTTCGCCGCCGTCGCCGAGGGGGCCGTCGACCTCGGCGCCTACGACGCGGTCTGGTGGCACCGCGACGCGCCTCTCGACGACGGGCCGGCGGTGGTCCGCGAGAGCGCTCCACGCATCCACTCGTTTCTCGAAGACGGCGGCGGAGTACTTCTCTCGCTTCGCGCCCTCTCCGCGGTCGAACCCCTCGGCATCGACAGCGTCCGCCCGGACGCCGTCGGCGTCGAAGACGTTCACGAACCCGCCGGATTCGCGCGGAAGGCGCTTTACGCCGACCACCCGGTGTTCGAGTCGTTCGACGACCGGTTCCACCTGGCGTCGCCCGACGACGGCCGACAGTTCGCGCGATACGAGACACTCGTCCCCGAACGGGGGCAGGTTCTCGGGAGTTCACTGCGCGGCGACGACCTGTTGGTTGGTCACAAGTCGCTGTTGTCGTGGCGCGTCGGCGCGGGGGCGGTCGCCGGTGTCGGCGAGCATCTCCAGTTCGACTGCGAGAGCGGCGAGACGCGCGAACGCGACCGGTTCGCACGGAACTTACTGGCGTCGCTCTCTTCCGACCGGTGGCCGACGTTCACCGAACGACCCGACGATACCGAGGGGTTCGAGACGGTCCGGGCGGCGCTTTCCGACGACCACCACCGACCCGGATACCATCTCGCCGCACCCGCGAACTGGCTGAACGACCCGAACGGGCTCGTCTACCACGACGGGCGGTATCACCTGTTCTACCAGTACAACCCCGCGGGGCCGTTCCACGGGTCGATTCACTGGGGGCACGCGACGAGCGAGGACCTCGTCGACTGGCGCGACGAACCGGTGGCGCTCTCGCCGTCGCCGGACGGCCCCGACCGCGACGGCTGTTGGTCGGGGTGCACCGTCGTCGACACCGACGGAACGCCGAGGCTCCTGTACACCGGAGGCCGCGGTCGCGTCCAACTGCCCTGTCTGGCGACCGCAGCCGACGACGAGCTCCGGACGTGGACCAAGCACGCCGAGAACCCCGTCATCGAGGCTGCGCCGACGGACCCGCCCGTGCTGGCGACGAACGACTGGGACGCCGAGTTCCGCGACCACTGCGTCTGGCGACAGGACGGCGTCTGGTACCACCTCATCGGCGCGGGCTCGCAGTCCGGCGGCGGCGTCGTGCTGCTCTACCGCGGCGAGAGCCTCGACGAGTGGGAGTACGTCGGCCCGCTGTTCGGCCGCGAGGAGCCCGACCCCGGAACCGTCTGGGAGTGCCCGGAGCTGCTGACGTTCGAGGAGGGAGAGCTTCTGCAGGTTTCGAACTACGACCGGACCATCTACTTCGTCGGCGAGGCGGATTTGGACGCGCCCGACTTCGCCCCGACGAACGAGGGCGTGCTCGACTACGGCGACTACTACGCCCCGCAGTCGCTTCGCGCGCCCGACGGCCGCGTGCTGACGTGGGGGTGGCTCCCCGAAGCCCGTGACCTCGACGCGCAGTGGCGCGCCGGCTGGTCAGGCGCGATGTCGCTGCCGCGGGAACTCGACGTGTCCGGAGGCGACATCGTCCAGCGACCGGCCGCCGAACTGGCGAGCCTCCGCGAGCGGAGCGCGCTCTCCGGCGACGTGTCGCTGTCGGCGGGCGAGCGCCGGGCGCTCGGGGTGACGGGCAACAGCTACGAACTGGCGTTCGACGTCGCGCTCGAAGAGGGTGCGACGTTCGAACTCGGCGTGTTCGAGTCGCCCGCGCTCTCGGAGCGAACGGTGATCAGATACGACGGCGAGTCGGTCGTTGTCGACCGCTCGGCGTCGAGCCACGGTCCGGCGGCGAAAGGCGAACAACGGATGCCCGTCGAGGGGGACTCGCTCTCGCTTCGCGCGTTCGTCGACGGCTCGGTTCTGGAACTGTTCGCGAACGAGCGCCGGTGCCTCACGAGCCGCGTCTATCCGACGCGCGACGACGCGGAGGGCGTGTCGCTGGCGGCGGTCGGCGGCGGCGCGACGCTCCGGTCGGCGAGGGTGTGGGAACTCGAAGCGACGTTCCCAGCCGGGAAGCGACGACGGTCCTGAGTCGGCGGCTCTGACAGCTTACGTCCGCCGCCCGTACTCGCTCTCGTTCGGCAGTTCCTCGCCGCGTTCCCACCACGGCTCCGGGAGCTTCTCGTCCGGCAGCGGGAGGTGTCCGTGGCCGAGCGTGCCCACCACCCTCGTCCGATTACCGTCGAGTTTCAGCCGGACTGTCGGCGCGAGCGTCCCGCCGAAGCGACGCAGTTGTTCGGCCTCGGGGAGCACCGCGACCTCGTCGAGACTCGGCCGGTCGAACTCGAAGTAGTTGAAGAACGAGGTGACGAGCAACTCATCGCCGTGGTCGTAGGCGAGCCAGGAGTACGCCTGAAACGGCGCGTTCGCGGGGTTCGTCAGCACGAGCCCGGAGCCGTTGAGCGGTTCGTACTCGCCGCGCAGCGAGTCGGCGACGAAGCCGTACAGCGCGTCGTAGCCGTCGAGGCCGGGCGCGAACGTGTGGTCGTGACTGGAGATGAAGAGGTAGTAGCGCCCGTCGCGGCGGACGACGTGCGGGCGTTCGAGTTCCTGATTCACGCAGACGGCGTCGAGTAAGGGGGGCCGGAGTTCGAAGTCGGCGGGGTCGCCCGTCGGCGACTCGGCGACGCCGACGCTGCCGTTGAACTCCTGCTGGGCGGCGTTACCGCCGCAGGTGTCGGAGCCCTCGGGAACCGGCGTGTTGGCCTCGAAGAGGAGATAAGTCGTGCCGTCGTCCTCGAAGAACCACGGGTCGCGGAAGGTATAGATCATTCCGCGCGACTGGCTCTCGGTCTCGTAGTACTCGCCGTCCGGTTCCAGCAGGACTTCGTGGGTCCACGGCCCCTCGATGCGGAGGCCGTTTTCGTCCGCCTCTATCGTGCCGCCGTGGCCGACGGCGAGCCGCTGCGTGTAGGTGAGTTCCTCCTCGCCGCGGCGGCCAGAGGCGGTGTAGTAGGCGTAGACGGTTCCTTCGTCGTCTTCGCCTCGGTCGTACAGCGCGCTCCCGGCCCACTGCCGCGACCCGAGCGGTCCTCTCTCGTCGACGTCGAAGACGGGGCCGCCGGTTTCCCAGTTCTCGCCGTCGCGCGAGTAGAAGTAGCGGATGGTCGCCACGTCGTGGCGCTTGCCGGGCAGCAGTTCCGAGGAGGAGGTGAGCGCGAAGATGACGCGGTAGCCGTCGATTTCGGCGATGGAGTTGTCGCGCTCGCGGAGGAACCAGGTGTCCCAGATGTGGAGGTCCGGATCGACGGGAGCCTCCGGCGGGTAGATGATGGGCGCGACGGTGTCCTCGGAGCGCTCGATGCCGGCGGCGTGGTCGCGGGTCCACGCCGGGGTGCGGCGGTCCTCGGCCGGGGAACGCCGCTCGGAGTCGTCTTGCATGCTGTAGCCTGTCGGATGCAGGCTCTAATCTCTCCCGATAGCGCTCGACGCGAGGTTACAGCTGCGGAACTTCGGAGAACGTCAGTTCGCCGTCCTCGGTGATACGTAGCTGTCCGTTTCTCGATTTGTTCGAGACGAACCACTTCCACCGTTTCGAGCGAGAGCTCGTTTCGGCGTCGATTCGGTACGTTCCCGTCGCGTCGACGAAGGGAGTCGTCTCGTCCGTTCCGGGAATTTTGTTGTCGTCGCGCATCTCGGCGGGCTCTAACTCGTAGGTGGTGTGTAGTACGGTTTCGCCGGCGTACGCGACGGAGAGCGAGAGAGAACGGCGACTGGTATCGTCGTTCTGCAGCAGTACCTTTCTCGACTTCTCCGAAGGCGGTGCCCGCTCGTGTGCGACGGCGGTCGGCTTATCTGTCGCGGTACTGTCAGTGCACCCGGCGAGAACCGTGCCGACCGCGACCGAAACGACGCCCCGCGAGAATCGCCGTCTGCGCATGACTTCGATGAGAATCCGCTTCGACAAGAGTGTATCTCCCGGTTTCGCGTGGTCTGACCCGGCGCGCACACACCCGAACCGATTTGAGCGATGATAGCCAAATTGGTCCGATGACAAAACGTCACATCTCGCTCCCCCTCGCGGCCGAGGAAGGAGTTCGAGCCTTCATCGACGAGGTTGACGAACGACTCTCCGGCGAGGAGGACACCTGTGACGTGGTCCAAGACGTACTTATCGACCTCTACGGCGACCGCGAGGCGTACGAGCGCTGGCAGGCGGGCGAAGACGTATCGAACGCCGAGCGCGTCCGCCTGCAGGGGTACGACCCGTGTAACTCGACGTTGGAGTCCGAGTACTACGCCGAGAAGGACGAGGAGAAGTTCAAGCGCTCGAAGCATCTCCAGTGGCTCTGGCGGCAGTTCGACGCGACGCCGATGGCCGACAACGTGGAGTTCGCCCTCCGGTTCCGACAGATGCTCGCCGACCACCTGTTCGAGGAGGCCGGCGAGAACCTCCGCCTGTTCAAGGGCATCACGATGACGTACGGCCACAACATCCGCGTCGGCGACAACACCGTCGTCCACGACGACGTCCACCTCGACGACCGGGGCAAACTCACTATCGGGAATCGCGTCTCCATCTCCGACGGCGTCCACCTCTACAGCCACGACCACGACATCGTCGACCAGACCGCGGTGAAGAACTTCCACACCGTCGTCGAGGACGACGCGCGCGTCACCTACGACGCGATGGTCCGCGCCGGCTGCAGAGTCGGCGAGAACAGCGTCGTCGGGGCGCGGTCGGTCGTACAGGGTGACGTTCCCGCCCACCACGTCGCCGTCGGCACGCCCGCGAAGAGCGTGAAAATCAAGCCGGGGTGGGAGGACGAAGCCGAACCGCTGGAGGCCGGCGGCGAGAACCGACAGGCCGAGCGCGAGATTCCGTACGACCTCCCCGAGGGTGTCGACGTGTTCGACGAGTTCGGACGCGACTTCGAGTCGTCGAACTGAGCCGAGCGTTCGGCCCTCGACGTTCGGAGAGGTTTGAACGTCGAAACGTGATTTTCTTGCGATAGTTTTTGGTTAGCGAAAGCAGATATTCGGCTATGAACCGACGGACCTATCTCGGCCTCGCCGGCGTCGTCGCCCTCGGCGGTTGCCTCGACGACCCGACCACTTCCGACCCGCCCGGAAACGACTCCGCCGAGCCGTCGACGGACGACGCCGAGACCACCTCCCCGCCGCCGCAGACCATCCAGCACGAGACGGTGGTCACGGGGCTGGAGATTCCGTGGGGAGCGGCGTGGCGCGACGGCGACCTCTACCTCACCGAGCGCCTCGGGCGAATCGTCCGAATCCCCGACGGGGAGGGCAACCCCGAGGAACTGCTCACCGTCGACGACGTCGTCCAGGACGGCGAGGGCGGCCTCCTGGGGCTGGTGTTTCACCCGAACGAACCGGCGGCGTACACGTACCACACGTACTCCGGCGGCGAGTACGAGTTCACGAACCGTATCGTCCGCCACGACCTCGAAAACGGCTGGGAGTGGGAGCCCATCGTCGACGACATCCCCGGCGACGTCATCCACGACGGCGGTCGCCTCGCCGTCTACGAGGACAGCCTCCTGGCCACCGTCGGCGACGCGAACGACCGCGACCGCGCGCAGGACACCGACTCGCTCAACGGGAAGGTGCTCCGGTTGACGTTCGACGGGGAGCCGCATCCGGACAACCCCTTCGACAACGAGGTGTTCACCTACGGTCACCGCAACCCGCAGGGACTCGCCTTCCGGCAGGGGACCATCTTCTCGACGGAACACGGCCCCGCCGAGAACGACGAGGTGAACGTGCTCGAAGCGGGCAACAACTACGGCTGGCCGGAGGTCGGCGGCACCGAGAGCACCGACGAGTACACCGGCGCTATCACCGAGTACACCCCGACCATCGCCCCCGCGAGCGCGACGTTCTACGACGGTCCGTACCGCGAGTGGCAGGGCGACTTCTTCTTCGGAACGCTCGCCGGCGAACACCTCCGCCGCCTCCGCATCGACGGTACGGAGGTCGTCGAAGACGAACCCCTGTACGAGGGCGAGTTCGGTCGGCTCCGGACGGTGTTCACCGGTCCGGACGGCCACCTCTACGCCGTGACGAGCAACCGCGACGGGCGGGGCGAGCCGCGCGACGGCGACGACAGGGTCGTCCGCTTTTTCCCCGAAGCGGAGTAACGACCGCCGATTCGGTCGAACGGACTCGTCTCGCTCGACAGCCGCTTTCGTCGCGTCTCGGCGACCCTCGTCCGCTATTCTCGACTCCACTACGGCCGGCTGTCGGCGCGCCGTCGGCGACGTTCGTTTATAAGTAAACCGAAGACACAAGTCCCATGATGACAAATAGCACAGTATGCGTGCACTGTGGGGATGGATACTCGTGTACGTGCTCGGGTTGGTCGTGCTCCAACTGCTCGTCTACCGATATCTCGGGGGCGAGGGCGGCGCGTTCGCCGAGGCCGACAGCGCAATCGCGCGGCGCGGCGGGAGCGGCGACGAATCCGCAGAGCGCGAGATGGCCCACGATCGAACCGCGGCCGCGAGCCTGAGTCCGGCGATGTCGGCGGCGACGACGGAGGCGTTCCGGAAGTCGGCGACAGAGCGCATCTGTCCGCACTGCGGCGTCGAGAACGAAGCGGACACGACGTTCACGTTCTGCCGCAACTGCGCCCAGCGGCTTGGGTGAGCGACCGGACGACTCTTTACCGGGCGCTCCCGTAGCGACGGCGTGACTCGGAGTATCGCCATCAACGTCGCCGCGAACACGAACCTCCCCGGCTTCCGCGGACCGGTGTATCCGGACGGTCGGTTCGAGTACGTCCCGATTCCGGAGCGAGCGGGGACGAGCGAGCGAGTGCCGACCTACGGCGACCTCTCGTTCGGCTTCGACCTCCCGGAGTCGGTGCTCGATACGTCGGTCCATCTCGACCCGGCGTTCGCGGGCGTTCACGGCGCGACGCGGCACACCTACGGCGACGAGCACGGCGTCAAAGCCGGACCGCTCTCGGAGCTGTCGCCGGGCGACTCGCTGTTCTTCTACGCGACGCTGAGTCTCCACGGCGGCGCACCCACCTCGGACCGCGTCGTCGACGACGACTGGGGGACCTACCTCATCGGCGAGTTCCGCGTTCGTCGGGCGGTGACCGGCGAGCAGTACGAGGCGCTCTCGTCGACCGAACGGGAGCGATTCGCCGAGAACGCCCACGTCAAGCGCGACCCGTTCGACGCGAAGGTGCTCGTCGAAGGCGACGAGAAGTCGAGACTGTTCGAGCGCGTCGTCCCGTTGAGTTCGCGCGAGGCGGGGGCGACGGCGAACCGCCTCGTCACCGAACTGTCGAACGACTCCGGAAAGGGTCCGTGGTGGCGGCGACGCTTCTGGTACGACGAGCCGGCGACGGCGGAGCTTCGAGCGATTGTCGACGGAGGCGGCCGAGAGGCGGCCGGTGCGCCGTGGTTCGGATAGCGCGGCGGGCCGAAACGTCGACAGCGCGGACCCGGCACTCTCGAAACCGGTCCGGCGCGCGGGTTAAATCCTCAGCGCGCCTCCGAGACACCATGGCGCTGAGAGACATCGACAGTCATACGAGAATCGAACGGCGGACCATCGCCGGAAAGGAGGCGCGCGTCTACCTCGACCCCGACGAGATTCGCGTCGAGTGGCGACCCGGACGGGCGGTGTATCTCGGCGTCCGCGTCGGCGACCGAATCAAGAACGCCGACCGCGACGTCGCCTCCGCGCGCATCGACGAGTGGGAGGTCGAGGAGATAACGCCCGAGCGAGTCGTCGGCCGCAGTATCAAAACCGGCGAGCGCCGCGAGTGGGACCGCGAGACGCTCGAACGCGGGTTGGTCGTCGGCAACTACGCGACCAACCTCACCGAGTTCGCAACGGTGGTGGTTCACGAAATCGGGAGATACGACGGGCGCGACCCCTACGTGACCGTCCTCGCCTACGGCAACAACGGCGAGAAGTACGGGCGACGATACGGGTTCGTCGACGCCGGCGAACGGACGGTCGAGTTCCACGACCAGGACCCCGCGGTGGAGCGACTCGCCCCGGAGATGGCGACGGCGTTCGACGAGTTGGTCGTCGGGGCGATGAAAGACGACGGGTACGTCGTTCGGTGACCGCGGGTTCGTCGTTCGGTGACCGGCCTCGGCGTCGATCCACGTGCAGGTCACCACGGACTCGGCCGCGTCGACCCTCCGAACGGAGGACGGCGATAGGCTCTTTCACGCACGACTAGAAGAGCGGGCTATGGAGAGTTCGACCGTAGCAGTTCTCGGAGTCGTAGCGACGGGCGTCTTGCTCGTGTGCAGCGCGTTCTTTTCGAGTTCGGAGACGGCCATCTTCTCGCTGTCGACGGAGTGGGTAGAGCAGCAGTCGACGACGGGAGACCGCCGCGCGCAACTGCTTCGGACGTTGCGCGACGACCCGCATCGGCTGCTGGTGACGCTGCTGGTCGGCAACAACGTCGTGAACATCGCGATTTCGAGTATCGTGACCGTTCTCATCGCCAGCTATCTCCCGCCCGGAGTGGCTATCGCGGCGACGACGCTTCTCACGAGCTGTCTCGTCCTGATATTCGGCGAAATCGTCCCGAAAGCCTACGGGCTCGGCAACGCGGAAAACTGGTCGCTACGCGTCGCGTCACCCATCCGGCTCGTCGAGCGGGCGCTCTCGCCCATCATCACGGTGTTCGACGCGATAACTCGGCGGATCAGCGCGCTCATCACTGCCGATCCCGACATCGAGAAGCCGTACACGGAGTGACTGGGAGTTCACCGAGCGAAGCGAGGTGAACGTCGGTCGGCAAACGACCGAAGGGAGTGCGCCGACCGGGAATCGAACCCGGACCGGTGGCTTGGGAAGCCACTGTCCTACCATTGGACCATCGGCGCTCACTGCGTTCGCACCGTACCTCGACGGACTGCGTTCAGTGAATCATCGGCGCTCACTGCGTCGAGTGCGGCCGAAAGTACCGGACGGGAACACTTCAAGATAGCGTTTCGCGGAACTGGACGTGCGTCCAGCAAATCCCGAGAAGAGATGCCTATTAGTCACCGACGCGTCTACGACTACCCGATGAGTAGCGACACGCCGATTCTCGACGACACTGCACCGCTGGACCTCCGCCTCTCCGACGAGGAACTCGAAGCGACGCGCGAACACGTCGTCTCGTTCATCCGGAGCGTCGTCGACGACGCCGGCGCAGAGGGCGCGGTGCTCGGTCTCTCGGGGGGCATCGACAGCACGCTGACCGCCTACCTCGCCGTGGAGGCGCTCGGCGAGGAGGGGCTCCACGGCCTCGTGATGCCGAGTTCGGTCAACACCGAGGAGAACATGAGCGACGCCGAGCGCGTCGCGCAGATGCTCGAAATCTCCTACGACGTAATCGAGATTCAGCCCATCGCCGAGCAGTTCTTCGCCGCCTTCCCCGAGGCGGCCGAGGACCGGATGGCCGCCGGGAACGTCTACGTGCGCACTCGGGGCGTGCTGGGCTACTTCGTCGCCAACCACAAGAACCGAATCGTCCTGGGGACGGGCAACCGCAGCGAGGCGATGACCGGTTACTTCACCAAGTACGGCGACCAGGCCGTCGACTGCAACCCCATCGGCAACCTATACAAACAGCAGGTTCGCCAGCTCGCCGCCCACGTCGGCGTCCCCGAGGACCTCGTGACGAAGACGCCCTCCGCCGAGATGTGGCTCGAACAAACTGACGAAGAGGAGATGGGCATCAGCTACGACGCGCTCGACGCGATTCTCGCGCTGCACGTCGACGGCCCGCTGTCGACGGCGGCGACGGCGCGGCACCTCGACGTGACCGAATCACAGATAGCGCGCGTCGAACAGTTGGTCGCTCAGAGCGCTCACAAGCGGTCGATGCCGCCCGCGCCCGACGCGCTGGAGTTGTAATCTCACCCTCTGTCCGCCGCGATGTCGGCGGCGTGCGCCCGCACGAGGTCGCCGAACGCCTCCGCCTCTGCGGCCTCCTGTGCGTCTCTCCCCCGCCGGTCTCGCATCCGCGCTTTCACCGCTGCCAGTGCGTCCGGTTCGTTGGCCGCGAGGCGTTCGGCGACCGCCAGCGGTTCCTCCTCGATTCGAGAGACTAACCCCGTCCGCAGTGCTTCCTCGGCGTCGATAGCGCGCCCCGAGAGTGCGAAGTCGAGCGCGTCGCCCTCGCGCATCACCCGCGGGAGACGGACCGTCCCGCCCCACGCGCCGAACAGCCCGAAGCGGACGCCGGGTTCGGCGAACGTCGCCTCCGGCGTCGCCACGCGGAGGTCGCAGGCCAACGCGAGTTCGACACCTCCGCCGCGGACCGCACCGTCGATACCGGCGACGACGACACAGTCCGCGGTTTCGATGGCGTTTGCGACGCGCTGACCGTGGCGGGCGAACGCTTCGGGGTCCGAGAGCGAGGCGACCACGTCCAAATCTGCTCCGGCGCAGAAGGCCGGTCCCTCGCCGTGGAGGTAGACGACCGGAACGTCGGCGGCGTCGGCACCGGTGACCGCGGCCTCCAGCGCGTCCAGGTCCTCGGGGCGGAGCGCGTTGCGCCGCTCGGGTCGGTCGAGGGTGACCACGCGGAGGCGCTCGCGGTCGGTGAAGCGAACCATACCGGTTCTGCGGGGGAGTTTCCAAAGGTCTTTGCCTTTCCCGTCGCTACCGTCCACTGATGGACGACGCCGTGCGGACCCGCGATGCCGCGCGCGAAGCGCTCTCGGATATCGACCCTCCGAAACTGTTAGACGCGCTAGATGCGCGCCTGGCGGACGCCTCGATGCTGCCGGGAGCGCTCGCACTGGGGAGCGCGCGGGCGCTCGACCCCGACGTGAACGCCGACGCGCTCGCCGAACGCGCCGCCGGTGTCCAACTGATCTACGAGGGCCTCCGTCTCACTCGCGACCTCGCCCGAGAGGAACCGTGGGCCGACGGAGTCTCGGCGCGACAGAACGGCGCTGGCGACCTTATCGCGGGTATCGAGGCGGATATGCTCGTTCTCGCCGCCGACGTACTCGTCGCTCGCGGCTTCTTCGTACTCGCGCGGACGGAGGCGGCGACGCGCGCCGTCGACACCGTCCGCGCGTTCGGACGCGACCAGACGCTCGGTCGTCGACCGGCTTCGAGCGTCGACGACGGCGAGTCCGACCGCGAGACCGAAACATTCGACCGTCGACTGGAGGCCGACGTACTCGACCTCGCGGTGCTCGCCGGCGCGACGGCGGTCGGACAGTCGGTGCCGGAGTCGCTCTCGACGTACGCCGACGAACTCGCCGCCGAACACGGAACGGCGTTTCCACCCGTTCCCTCTACCCTGTCCGAGACGGCCGCCAAGCGGTTGGCGACCGGCAGCGGGGAAGACGACCCCGTGGCATCGCCTACCGATAGCTGAGCCGAATCGAAACGCCTAAAGACGAATCGGGCAAACGACTGAATGCGCAGCAAGCGCCTGGGTAGCTTAGCGGTAAAGCGCGTCCTTGGTAAGGACGAGAGCCCGGGTTCAAATCCCGGCCTAGGCTTTTCTCACGAACTCGCGAGACGGACGACAGCGATGAGTGACGCGTGAGTTTGAGAGCCTCTCAAACTACGTCCCCTCCCGCAGCTCTACGCGCCGAACTTTGCTGTTGTGTGTCCGGGGAAGTTCCTCGACGAACTCGACGGTCCGCGGGTGCTTGTACGGCGCAACGCGTTCGAGACAGAACTCCCGAAGCGTTTCGGCGTCGACGGCCGAGCCCTGCCTGCGAACGACGTAGGCTTTCACCGTCTCGGTGCGGCGCTCGTCCGAGACGCCAACGACGGCGGCGGCGACGACGTCCGGGTGTTCGTACAGCGCGTTCTCCACCTCGCGCGGGTAGACGGTGTAGCCCGCGGTGACGATGACGTCCGATTTCCGGTCGACGATCTCGTAGTAGTTGTCCGCATCGCGGCGGGCCACGTCGCCGGTGCGGAAGTAGCCGTGCTCGGTGAACGCCGCCTCCGTCTCCTCGGGCCGGTCGTAGTAGCCTTCGAACACGTGCGGGCCGCGGACGAGCAGTTCGCCCGTCTCACCCGGCGGTACCTCCCGGCCCTCGTCGTCGACGACCCTGCAGTCGGTCGCCCGAAGCGGTTGACCGATACTGCCGAGTCGCGGACCGAACGTCGACCCGAAACCGACGTGGGTCCCGCCGCCGGTTTCGGTCAGCCCGTACGCCTCGAACAGTTCGACGCCCGCCGTCGCCTCGAAGCGCTCCTGGACCGCCGACGGCATCCGGTCGCCGCCCTCCATCACCTCTTCGAGGCTGGAGAGGTCGTACTCGCCGAACCGCTCGTGGTTGACGAGGTCGACGTACATCGCGGTCACCGCGCCGAACTTCGTGATCCGCTCGCGCTCGATGGTTTCCATCGCCGCCTCGGGGTCCCACTCGCTCGGGTCCCGCAGGTAGACGGTCGCCCCGCGAATCAGCGGTTGCCACGTCCGGTTGACGAACCCCGCGATGTGCGCCAGCGGCAACACCGAGAGGAACCGCTCCTCGTCGGCGCGGAGCGCCGAGCGCTCGAAGGCGATGAACGACTGTGCGCGCAGGTTTCGGTGCGTCAGCAGTACGCCCTTCGGCTCCCCGGTGGTCCCGCTGGTGTACGGTTGCATCGCCACGTCGTCGTCATCGCGGTGGACCATCGTGGGCTCGGCGTCGAGCGCCGAGAAGGCGACGGTGTCGACGCCGGTTCCGCCGGCGTCGGGCGGCTGCTCGTCGCCGACGAGAATCACCAGCGGGTCGGCGTCGAGGCGGTCGAGCGCGTCTTCGACCTTCGGGAGCAGCGACGGTTCGGTGACGAGCGCCTCGGCGTCGCTGTCGTCCAACTGCGAGGCGAGTTCGTACGCCGTGAACTGCGGATTTGCCGGAGAGAACGGCAGTCCAGCCTTCAGTGCGGCCAGTGCCGTGAGCACGAGTTCGGGACGGTTCGAGAGGAAGATACCGAGCCGGTCGTCGGGGTCGAGGCCGCGTTCGTGTAGCGCCCCGGCGAGCCGCGCCGACCGGTCGCTGAGTTCGGCGTGGCTGTACCGCGTGTTCCCGGTTTCGAGGGCGAGTGCGTCGCCGCGCTCGGCGGCGGTTTCGTCGTACACGCGCGCCGCGTTACCGGACCGTGCAGCGGGGGAGAACGCGCCAGGGTGCATCACACCCTCGTTTCGCCGAAGTCGGGTAAAAGAACGATGTCCGTTACGAGATTACGACACGGATTCCGCGAGCGTCCGCTAACTAAGGAGTGGGTTAAAGTTGACATTTATGCCAGTAGCGGGCCTCTACTCTCGGACAGAAAGGGTAGTCGCACCGTGCAACTATGTCAGCAGTCGACGTAAGGGCGATACGAGATGGACGACGAGGACGACGAGCGCGAGAGCTACCGCGTACGGCAGTACGAACCGACGGACCGAGAGGCGGTACTGTCGCTCTACGAGACAGTGTTCGACCGCACCGACCCGAACTGGTTCGACTGGCGCTACGTCGAGAACCCGTACCTCGACGAGACCCCCGTCGCCGTCGCCGAAACCGAGAGCGACGGCGAAATCGTCGGCGCGCGCCCGAGCGTCCCGATTCCGCTCCGCGCCGGCGACGAGCGCGTCCTCGCGGTGGTGCAGGTCGACCCGATGGTCGACCCCGACCACCGCCGGCGGGGTCTGTTCTCGAAGATGGTGACCCACGTCTACGACCACTACGCGACCCGCGAGCCGCAGGTCTCCATCGGCTTTCCCAACGAGGCGGTGCTCGGCGCGCTCGACAAACTGGGCGAGCGACTGTCGCTGCACCGCGGCGTCACGCGCGAGTTCCCGGTGTACTACCGCGTGCAGAACCCGACCGCACTGGCGTCGCTCGGCGGGGAGCGAGCGGGGAAGACGCTCGGCAAACTCGCGACGGCGGCGACTCGGGGATATCTCTCGCTCCGGACCGGCACCCCCGCGGACGCCGACGTGAGCGTTCGCCGCGAGACGGGCGTCCCCGCCGAGGAGTTGGCGGGCCTCGTCGCCGCGTCGCCGCTCTCGCACGTACACGCGGACAGAGACGCCGAGTTCTACGCCTGGCGGTACGCGAACCCGCGGTTCGAGTACGAGACGCTCCTCGCCGAGCGGAGAGGCAGTCCCGTCGCCGCGTTCGTCGTCGGCACGCAGCTGGGTCTCGATTCGGCCGTCGTCCACGTCACGGACGTCGCTCCGCTCACCGGCGGCGAGGCGTGGGTCGACGCGGTAGACGCGCTGCTCGCGCGCGTCGTCGCCGACAACGAGGACGCCGACCTGCTGTCGGTGTTCGGCGAAGCGCTCCCCGAGCGACTGCTCGGCAAGTACGGCTTCGCCCGGAACGACGAGGGGCCGCTCTCGCGGGTGACGAGTCCGAACTACCTCGTCGCGCGGCCGCTCACCGACGAGTCGGTGGACGAGTGGACGGTCGGCGGACGGCGGCTCTCGGACGGCGAACGCTGGCGGTTCACGTTCTGCGAGCGCGAAATCGGGTAATCGACGACCGTCTACCGGAAGTCCTCGACGAAGCGTTCGGGGACGTACACGAGCAGTTCCGGCGGTGCTGTGCCGACGAGGCGCTCTGCCACCTCGACGAGCGCCTTCCGCAGCAGGGAGTACGCCGCCGAGACGGCGAGCGCGAGGGCGACGACCGTCTGCGCGGTGCCCGAGAGCACCAGGAGCGCCGGGATACCGAAGACGGCCCCCAGGAGGAAGTCTTCGGGTGCGCCGTCGTATCGAATCCAGCGCCTGGGCGCGAGCCACCGCCCGTTGAAGTGGTCGTACACCGCGCGGTCGGAGGTGGCCTCCCACGGTTTGAGTTCGAGGCCGCCGCCGAAGATGTCCATCACGGAGTGGATCGCCGCCGCCGCCAGAAACAGCGCGACGGCGAGCGCGACCGGCGACGCGACGAGCGCGGCGCCGACGGCGGCGACGAACGCCGCGAGCGAGAAGTACACCGGGAAGTGGAGCGTCTTTCGGTGGTCGACGTAGAGGTCGAAGTCGGGGAACAGTCCGCCGAGACCGGCGGCTGCGACCGGGAGGAGACCGCCGTCGGGAGCGACGACGAGCGCGAGCACCACCCCTATCAGGGCGTGCGTGGTGGCCATCATCGCCCCCGAGTAAGGTGTACGAGACAAAAACCGTGTCGGGAACCGTGGGAACGCGGCGCACGATACGGCGGGGGCGAACGACCGCGTCTCCGCCGGAAACCGCGCTCGTCGGCCGACGGAACACCGTTTAAGCCGGGGAGCGAGAACACGGTACGATGGCGTTGTTCCCACTGTCGGTGCGTCGACAACGACGACTCAGCCGCGGTCTCCAACTCGTCATCGCGGGGGCGCTGGTCGTCGGCGTCGCCCGACGCAACCTCAGCGTCGTCGTCAACGCGGCGATGGCGCTCGCGGTGACGTTTCTGCCGGCGCTGCTCGAACGCGACACCGACATCAGCCTCGGCGCGGGCGTGACGCTCTGGGTGACGCTCGCCGTCTCGCTGCACTCGCTCGGGATGCTCGGTCTCTACACCGCGATACCGTGGTGGGACAGCCTCACGCACACGCTGTCGGCGTCGGTCGTCGCCGGGGTCGGCTACGCGACGGTACGTGCCATCGACGAGCACACGCGAGTGGTGTACTTCCCGCCGCCGTTTCTCTCCGTGTTCGTTCTCGTCGTGACACTCGCCTTCGGCGTGTTCTGGGAGGTGTTGGAGTTCAGCGTACGCGGAGTCACCGACCTGCTGGGTCTCCAGGCGGTTCTCGTCCAGTACAGCCTCGAAGACACGCTGACCGACCTCGTCTTCGACGCCGTCGGCGCGGCGCTCGTCGCGCTGTTCGGTACGCACAGACTCTCGGCGACGGTCGACTCGCTCGTCGGACGACTCGAACAGCGGCGCGGACGGTGAACCGACGAGCGACAAGGGCGAGACGAAACGGCGACGAGACGGGAGCGGTAGCGAGACGGGAGCGGCAGCGAGACGGAAGCGACGACGAGACGGGAGCAACGACAAGACGGAAGCGACGACGAGACACGAGCGACGACGAGTCGCGGACGGGACGTAGCTTTTTGAGGCGGAGCGCGGTATACAGAGGCATGCGATTCGTTATCGTCGGGTACGGTCGGGTCGGCTCTCGAACCGCGCGAATCCTCGCGGAAGAGGGCCACGAAGTCGTTCTGGTCGAGAACGACAGGGACAAAGTCGAACGCGCCCGAGAGGCCGGGTTCGAGGTCATCGAGGGCGACGGGAGCAACGAGGCCGTCTTGGAGCGCGCCGGACTGGACGACGCCGTCGCCGTCGGCGGCATCACGGGCGACCTGAACACGAACTACGCGGTCTGCATGATCGCCAAAGAGTACGGCTGTCGGACCGTCCTCCGCATCGACGCCGACTACCGCGAGGAGATATACAAAGAGTACGCCGAGGACGTCGACGAGATAATCTACCCCGAGCGACTCGGCGCGGCGGGCGCGAAAACCGCTCTCTTGGGCGGGAACTTCAACGCCATCGGCGAGCTCACCGAGAATCTCCAGCTGTCGGCGGTCACCATCCCCGACGGCTCGCCGGTCGTCGGCAAGCGAGTCAGCGAGATAGCGCTGCCGTCGACCGCCCGCATCTACGCTCACGGCGACGACCGGGAGGCGATGACGATTCCGTTGCCGCAGACGACCGTCGAAGTCGGGGACAGAGTCGCGCTCATCGTCGAGCAGGAGTCACTCGAAGACGTCCGCAGACAACTACTCGGAGACGCAGCGGTCGAGAGCGCCTGAATCGAGTCGGCAGTGGAGTCGAGTCGGCAGTGGAGTCGAGTCGGCAGTGGAATCGAGTCGGAGTACGTGAAAACGTGGTCGGTCCGGGGTCGGTCGCGGGGGACGGCCGGCCCGGAGCGAACTCGGATGCAGTCGGGTGGGGTTCGGCGTGCATCCGGGCGCGAACGGGTGGGAGGATGGGAACAGATGCCGTCTACGCGCCCGAATGAACGGAGCCTGTGGACGGACTTAAATCCGCGTCAGACGGACGTGTGACTGCTGTACGACGCCGAATTCGGCCATTCAGACGTGTGACACGTTTCCGCCCGCGACGACGGAGAAAGCGGACCGTGCGACCCCGACCCAAAGCTACAATTTCGCCGCGCGTGACCGGGCGCCATGGAAGGAATCGGACCACCGCTTGCGACCCCGTTCGACGAAGACGGCGACCTCGACGAGGAGGCGCTCAGAGCGCTCGTCGCCTGGGTCGAAGCCCGAGGCGTCGACTTTCTGGTCCCCTGCGGGTCGAACAGCGAAGCCGAACTGATGAGCGTCGAAGAGCGCGCCCGGGTCGTCGAACTCGTCGTCGAGGAGGCCTCCGTGCCGGTGCTCGCCGGAACCGGCCACCCCGGCCTGCGCGAGACGAAGCGGCAGACGCGGTTGGCCGCCGACGCGGGCGCCGACGGCGCGCTCGTCGTCACGCCGTTTTACTTCCCGCACGACGAGGCGGCGCTGGAAGCGCACTACCGCGAGGTGGCCGACGACGCCGAGATTCCGGTGTACCTCTACAGCGTCCCGGCGTACACGGGCGTCACGCTCCCGTCCGACGCCGCGGGTCGACTCGCCGGTCACCCGAACGTCGCCGGGATGAAAGACTCCAGCGGGAACCTCGAAGCGTTCGGCCGCACCCGACGACTCGCCGGCGACGAGTTCGAGTTCTTCGTCGGTGCCGGCAGCGTCGCCGCGCACGCGCTCGACGCGGGGGCCGACGGCGGCATCTTGGGCCTCGCGAACGTCGCCCCGGAAGCGTGCGCCGAGATATACGAACGCCACCGCGAGGGCGACGCCGAGGGCGCCCGCGAGTTGAACGCCGGTCTCGTCGAACTGAACCGCGCGGTGACGTCAGTCCACGGCGTCCCCGGACTGAAAGCGGCGATGCGTGCCCGCGGCGCGCCCGCCGGCTACGCCCGTGCGCCGCACCAACCGGTGGACGACGAGGCGCGGGAAGAGCTCGAAGCGCTCGTCGCGGAACTGTAAGACGAGTCCACGGAGTCGCTACCGTTCGTCGTCGACTACCGTCGCTCGCGTCGCCGTCGCCTTGAACGACGCGACGACGGGCACACCGTCACCCAATCCGAGCCGTTCGACGCTCTCTGCGGTCACGAGCGCGAACAGCGGCACGTCCGCGCCGATATCGACCGCGACGGTGGCGACGGCGGTGCCGGAGTCGAGGTCGGAGACGACGCCCTCGAAGCGGTTGCGGGCGCTCGTCGCCGCCGACGGGGGCGCGTCGTCGGGCGCGTGCAGCGTCACGGCGTCGGCGCGGACGCTCACTTGCACGGGCGTCTGTGGGTCGACCCCGTCGGCCACGTGGCCGTCGGCGCCGACGACGAGCGCGCGAACCGGTCCCGCGTCGGTGTCGACGACGCCGAGTTCGCCGTCGACGCCGGCGACTCGGCCGTAGAGCACGGCTTCGCGCGCGCCCGTCGTCCCCGAGAGCGCCGCGCGGAGGCGCGCGAATCGGTGGAGCAGCGCTCCGGCCCCGTCGGTGAGTTCGCTCCCGCCGCCGTCGGCCCCGCCGCGTCGACGCTCGACGAGCGGGCCGAAGGCGCCTTCGAGCGTTTCGAGTCGAGAGAGCGCGCGGGCGCGGGAACGTCCGAGCGCGGCGGCAGCGGCGCTGACGGAGCCGGAGTCGTCGACCGCGCGGAGCAGGTCGGCGTCGTCGTCGCCGAAGGTGACGCCGTCGGATGCGAGGTAGGCCTCGAACGCGCCGTCCATACCGCCCGTTCGCGGGCCCCCGTAATGAGTCCACCACTCCCGAGCGCCTCGGTCTCAGTAGACGAGTTCGCCCGCGACGAACTGGCGGGCGCGGTCGTCGCGCGGCGACTCGAACACGCGCTCGGTGGGCCCGTGTTCGATGCACGTCCCGTCGAGAACGACCGCCGTTTTGTCGGCGACGCGGCGCGCCTGCGCCATGTCGTGCGTGGCGAGCGCGACGCCGATACCGCGCGCTTTGGCCTCGCGCACGGCGTCCTCGATGACGGCGGTGTTCCGCGGGTCGAGATTCGAGGTCGGTTCGTCGAGCAGGAGCACGTCGGGGTCGACCGCGACCGCCCGCGCGACGCCGACGCGCTGGGCTTCGCCGGACGAGAGCGACTCCGCGTGTTTGTCGACCATGTCTGCCATGCCGACGGTGTCGAGCGCGTCGAGCGCGGCGTCCGGCGGCGACCAGACGCCGACCGTCCGCGCGAGCGAGGCGCGGAGCCGGGCCGACCGCGACCGCCTGACTTCGAGGCCGTAGGCGGCGTTGTAGCCGACCGACGCCGAGAACAGCGACCGGTCCTGCGCGACCAGGCCGATGCGTCGCCGGAGTCCGAGACGCTCTTCGTCCGACAGCGACCACGCGTCGCGGGCGTCGGAGTCGGCGTGCCCGTCCGTCGATGCGTCGGCCTGCCCGGACATCGATGCGTCGGCCTGCCCGGACATCGACGCGTCGGCCTGCCCGGACATCGATGCGTCGGCCTGCCCGTCCGCTCGAACGGTGGCGACGGAGCCGCCGTCGGTCGCACCGTGGGTTCCGCCGAGGGCGTCGTCGAGCGCGATTCGGCCCTCGTTCGGCCGCGAGAACAGCGCCAGGAGTCGCAGCAGCGTCGTCTTTCCGGTCCCGGAGGGGCCGACGATGGCGAGCACTTCGCCGGGTTCAACGGTGAGCGAGACGTCTTCGAGGACCGGCTTCCCGTCGAAGCCGTGAGAGACGCCGTCGGCGACGAGGCGAAGGCGGTCAGTCGCTTCTTTCGTCGCGCTCATGCCCGCCCTCCGTCGCGGATGCGACCGCCGAGTGCGTTGACGACGAGGACGAGGACGAGGAGCACCGCGCCGAGCGCGAGCCCCGTCTCGTAGTTCCCGCGTCGGGCCTCGACGGTGACGGCCGTGGTCAGCGTCCGGGTGAAGGAGGTCTGCTCGGGCGGGTAGACGATGTTGCCGCCGACGATGAGCACGGAACCGACTTCGCTGATGGCGCGGCCGTAGCCCGCGAGGACGGCGGTGACGATGCCGTAGCGCGCCTCGCGGAGGACGAGTAGCCCCACGTCGGTGTTCGTACCGCCCGCGGCGAAGGCGGCGTCGCGCAGGTCGCCGCCGACGCTCTCGACGGCGGAGATGGAGACGCTGAGGACGACGGGTGTCGCCAGAATCGTCTGTGAGATGATCATCGCCTGCGGCGTAAAGAGCAACTGGAGGTCGCCGAGGGGGCCGGCGTTCGAGAGCGTCAGGAGGACCACGAGACCGACGACGACGCTCGGAAAGCCCATCCCGGTGCTGATGATTGTCGTGAGGAGGCGTTTTCCGGGGAAGTCGCCGAACGCGACGCCGACGGAGACTGGGAGGCTGACGAGCGTGCTGATGCCGACGGCGACGGTGCTCACGTACAGCGACACGATGGTGACGCTGACGAGGTAGTTCAGGTTCAGATCGCCGAAGGCCGGAATCACGGTTCTGTCTGAGGTAGCACCCGACTAATAATCCGCCGGGACGTGGTGTTCGACCCAGTAGAGATACTGTTTGTCGCGCCGCGAGAGCGACTGACTCTCCTCGGCGCTGTACCCCTGCGGGACGTACTGTTCGAAGTTCGGCTCCTCCGAGAGCGCGTTCGGGAAGAACAGCTGCGAGCCGTTGGCGGTGTAACTGTCGATGGTGCCCTGCCCCTCGGGGCTCGTGAGGAAGCCGACGTACGCCATCGCCAGGTCGTACTCGACGTTGTCGTGCTGGGCGGGGTTGACCGGGATGACGCCGTAGGGGTTCTGCAGGATGACCGGACCGCCCTGCAGCGGCCCCTGCACGTGGACGACGAGGTCGATTTCGTCCTGCATCGAGAGGTACGTCCCCCGGTCGGCGATGGTGTACGCGCCCGACTGACTCGCCTGGTTGAGCGTGTCGCCCATCCCCTGACCGATGGCGCGGTACCACTGCCCGCCGGGGTCGACGCCCGCCTCCTCCCAGACGAGCAACTCCTTCTTGTTCGTCCCCGAGTCGTCGCCGCGGGAGACGAACGTCGACCCGGTCTCGGCGATGGTCGAGAACGCCTCCGTCGCGTTGTCCATCCCGTCGATACCCGCCGGGTCGCTCTCGGGGCCGACGACGACGAAGTCGTTGAACATCACGTCGCGGCGGTTGACGCCGTGACCCTGCTGGAGGAACTCGTCTTCGGCCCCGCGCGCGTGGACGAGAATCACGTCTGCGTCGCCGGCCGCGCCCGTCTCGATGGCCGCGCCGGTTCCCTGCGGGATGGTGTTGATGGTCGCGTCGAACCGCTCTTCGAACATCGGGTTCAGTTCGTCGAGCAGACCCGTGTCGTACGTGCTCGTCGTCGTCGCCAGCGTGAGTTCTCGTCGGTTACCGCCGTCGCCGTCGCCCTGACCGCCGCTGTCGCTCTGGTTGCCCGTCGAACCGTTGTCGGTGTCGTTCTCGGAGGGATTCTGACTCGAACAGCCGCTCAGCCCGAGAATCGCCCCCACGCCCGCGGCCTGAACGAACCGTCGACGTTGTATCTTCATGGATTCATCGATGGAGAGCGGGTGGTTAAGTGTTACTCACTCGCCGTAACCGCTCGCGGTTTCGTCCGGTCGCTCGGGTGGAGAGATACGATTACTGAGAACACTCATGATTCCCGCCGTACAGCGCCCGGTAATGGCACTCGCGGACGTTCGAGAGAGCAGGACGATTCGGTTCGACACCGGGGAGGTGACCGGCGCGTTGGGTGGTTCGGTTACGGTCCTCCCGATAGTCGTCGCGCTCGGCGCGCTGACGCCGATGTCGCTCTCGCACGTCCTCGTCGCCTTCGGCCTGTTCCAGGTCGTCTGGGGCGTCGCCTACGGCCTCCCGCTGTCGGTCGAACCGATGAAAGCGCTCGCGGCGCTCGCCATCGCCGGGGCGCTGAGCTACGGCGAACTCGTCGCCGCCGGCCTCGTCGCGGGCGCGGTACTCCTCCTGGCGGGTCGGACGAACGCCATCTCGTCGGTCGAACGCTACGTCGGAGAGCCGGTGGTTCGCGGCGTCCAACTCGCCGTCGCGCTCCTCTTGGCGCAGACCGGCGTCGAACTCGGCCTCGGCAATCTCGCGCTCGCGGCGCTGGCGGTTGCGCTCACGCTCGGCGTCGTCCTCGCGGGGCGGCCGCGGGCGGCGACGCTCGTCGTGCTCGGCGTCGGCGGGGCGATGGCGGCCGCGACGGCCGGCGTGCCGACGCCGCAGCTACCGGCTCTCGGCGTCTTCCCCGCTGGCGGTCCCGCGCTCACCCTCGGCGCCGTGGAGGGTGCGACGGCGCAGTTGGCGATGACCGTCGGCAACGCCGCCGTCGCCACGTCGCTTCTCTGCTCGGACCTCTTCGACGCGGACGTGTCGGCCGACGACCTCTCGACGAGCATGGGCGTGATGACGCTTCTCTCCGTCCCCTTCGGCGGGTTGCCGATGTGTCACGGTAGCGGCGGCCTCGCCGGCAAGTACGCTTTCGGCGCGCGGACCGGCGGCGCGAACGTCGTCCTCGGCGCCCTCTACGTCGTCGCCGCGCTGTTCGCGGGCGTCGTACTCGCGTTCCCGATGGCGCTTCTGGGCGTCCTCCTGGTGCTCGTCGCGGCGCAGTTGGCTCGGAGCGCACTTGGGACGGAGTCGCTCGCGCTGACCGTTCTCGTGGGCCTCGTCGGAGTGGCGACGAACGTCGGCGTCGCGTTCGTCGTCGGAGTCGTGCTGTGGCTCGGCGCGTCGAGGTTGGGCGCGGCCGGGACCGCAGACCGGTAAGCGTCTTGTGGTCGCGCCGCCATCTTCGGGTATGACCTGGGCCGACCTCTTCGAGCGAGCGGCGGAGTACGACGTAGCCGAGGACGAGGTGCGCGACGAGCTCGAACGGAGGCGGAGCGAGGATGACTGAGCGCGCGGAAGTGACCGAGCGATCCGAGGCGTCTCCCGCGCGCGTCGTCGCCGACGCGGACGTGCTCGCGGCGGACCTGCTCGTCGGCGGCGACTCCCGGCGAGCGCTCGACTGTCTCCGCGAGCACTCGTGGACGACGCTCGTCGCCAGCGACGCGCTGTTGGACGACGCCGAGGCCGTCGTCACCTCGCTGGCGGACGCGGAACTGGCGACCGACTGGCGCGAGAGAGTCGAGACGCTGCGCGAACCGGTCGACCACGCCGACGGCGACCACCCGGCGCTGGGTTCGGCGTACCACGGCGGCGCGATGCACCTCCTGACGCTCGACCCGCGCCTCCAGACGGCGCAGGCGGGCGCGACGCTTCGGAAACGCGTCTCGCTGAGCGTCCGCCACCCGAAGGCGTTCGCGACGCTGTTCGACGCCGCGAGTCTGTATCGGGAAGTCGAAGGCGGCGAGTATCCGGGTCCGGACCGCGACCCGCGGACGTAAGCGGCCGTGGTCGGGACTGTTTGATAGTCGGTGATAGAAAACAGTAGAGCTGTTTTGAACAGGCATCTAAACAGTGTTTTTTCAGATAATGTATCGATTCAGACATTCAAACGCTCAATTCGTTCGCGTTTGAACCTACGTCGGACGCTTCGCGCCCGACGAGGTTTGCTTCGCTAGCGCTCGGCGTACCGCCGAAAATCTTCGATTTTCGAGATTCGCTTCACTACCGTTCAGCGAACCGCCGGAGGACAGAGCCCTCCGAGGCACGCCTCGCTATCGCTCGGCGTACCACTCCCCGAACTTCGCCAGCGCACGCCCCCGATGCGAGATGGCGTTTTTCTCCTCGGTGCTCATCTCGGCCATCGTCTTTCCGTCGTGCTCGAAGATGGGGTCGTAGCCGAACCCGCCCTCGCCGCGCGGGGCGACGAGCCGGCCGCGGACGACACCCTCGAACAGTTTGACGGGCAGAGGTTCGGTCTCCTCGGCGTCTCGCTCCGCGCCCGTCGCGGCGGCGGCGACGCGGTCGTCTCGGTCCACCGGGTCCGGCGACGCCGCGAACGGTTCGCCGTCGCAGTAGGCGAGCACGCAGCGGAACGACGCCTTCCGGTTCTCCTCCTGTTCGCCCAACCGCCAGACGCGGTCGATGCCGACGGTATCCTCGACGTACGAGGAGTACGGACCCGGAAACCCACCGAGGGCGTCGACGAACAGCCCCGCGTCGTCGACGAGGACGGGTTCGCCCACCTGTCGGTACGCCTCGCGCGCGCCGTGAGCCGCGATACGCCCGAGGTCGTCGCTTTGAATCTCCGTGTAGTCGAAGTCGACCTGTCCGACCGACTCGCCGAGGTACGACGTCGCCTCCGCGACTTTCCCCTCGTTCGTCGTCACGTAGTGGAGCATATCCGAGGAGGGGGTCGCCGGTCGCAAAGAGGCGTCGGTCTCGCGAAGCGCCGACCGCACGCGGAGTGTACGCGTAGAGCACACGCGCCGGGAGAAACTGTATTATCGTTTGTCATGGGGCGAGAACTACATAGGACTCGGTATCAGAAGGTAAGAAAAATATCAGGTTTTAAGCCAGTAGGGTCGAACAAGCCGGGTATGTCCGGGGCACGGCAACAGCGCGCTGTGGAGTTGGTGACAGTCAGGAAGGAGATGAACGCGCACGGCGCGATGACCGTCGAGGCAGTCGACTCGAACGCCACGCGCCACATCGCCGAGTACGAGACTTCGCAGTTGCAGTCGACGCTACAGCAACTGCCCGCCGGGGCGTCGGTTCCGCTGGAACTGCGTCCGGTCGGCACGCGCGGCAACGTCTGGCGCGCGACGGGTCTCGCTCGTTCGCGTCAGTGACGACTCGCGGTCCGTCGAAGTGAGAGAAGAGCGCGGTTCAGTCGTCGTCGACGACGACTTCGACCGGTCCGTCGTCCTCGTACTCGGCTTCTTCGCGGCTCTTGCGCTCCTGGAAGAGCAGCACCGCCGCGACCAGCAGGACGACCCACGAGCGCCAGTTGGCGAGGTTGAGCGTGTAGCCCACGCCGAACGGTTTCTTCACCAGCATTCGGTCACCGGGTTGCCAGTACGAAGACAGCATCCGACCGGCGCTCGGGCGCTCGAAGTTGTACGGGACGCCGAACAGTTCGCCGGTCTCGGGTTTGTCGGCCATACGAGAGCGATACACTCGCCTCTGATAAATCGTTTTGGCTGTGTCGTCGCGCGTGCAAATCGCGGCGCGACCCGGTCGATGGGTCAGCGCAACCCGGTCGGTCAGCGATAGCGCCCGCGCGACTCCACGGTGCGGAGGCGCGCGAGCACGTCGTCGCCGCCGGTCTCCGCGTAGCCCGCCTCGAACGCCTCCAGAAGCGGGTCGGGGTCGGCAGCCGTCCCCTCGATGCTCTGTTCGAACACGTGCAGGTCCATCGCGTGGTCCTCGACGTGGCCGGTGTGAAAGCCGAGGCCGAAGTCGATGAGGAACGTCCGACTCTCGCCGACCCGGACGTTCCGCGTCGTCGGGTCGCCGTGGACGATTCCGACGCGGTGCAGCGACGCGAGGGAGCGACCCACGTCGGCGACGGCGTCGGCGTCGAGCGTCGCCGCGAGGTCGGCCTCGCCGACGCGCTGGAACGTGATAGTCGCCTCGCGCACGTCGACGTCCCGAACCAGCGGCGTCGGGACGCCCGCCCGCCGCGCCTCGCTCGTGAGCCGCGCTTCCGCGACCGTCCGCTCGCGGCGGAGCCGCGCGTCGAGTTCGGGGTGGCGGTACGCCTTCGGGACGCGCCGTTTCACGACGCGCTCGCCGTGGAACTCGACGGTCGCTTCCGCGCCCCTGACGGCGCCGTCGTCGTCGACGGCGCGGGCGACCGACTCCGCGTCGCCGCGCCACGTCACCGGCACCTGGTCGGGGCGGAAGTTCGGGTCGATGGCGGATTCGTCGATGGGGACGGTGTCGCCGGCGGCGCACATCTTCGCGCCCAAAACCGCGATCATCCCGGCGTTGTCCCGCAGGAAACGCGGGTCCGGCGCGTAGAACTCCGCGCCGCGTTCCTCGCACATCGACGCCAGCATCTCCCTGAGGCGCCGGTTCTGTCCGACCCCACCGCCCAAGACGAGTTCGTCGGTCCCCGTGAGCGAGAGCGCGCGCTCGGCGACTTCGGTGAGCATGCCGAAGACGTGTTCCTGGAGCGAGAAGCAGATGTCTTCGACCGCCTCGCCGTCGTCAGCGGCCTGCTTGGCGGCGCTCATGATGCCCGAGAAGGAGAAGTCCATCCCCTTCACCGTGTACGGGAGGTCGATGTACTCGCCGTCTGCGGCCGCCCGTTCGACTTTCGGCCCGCCGGGGTGGGTCCAGCCGACGTGTCGGGTGAACTTGTCGATGGCGTTGCCGACGCCGGTGTCCATCGTCTCGCCCAGGACGCGGTAGCGACCGTTGTGGTAGCCGAGCAGGTGGGCGTTCGCCCCCGAGGCGTTGAGACAGACCGGGGAGTCGAAACCGGACTCGTGGCGGCCGATTTCGAGGTGCGCGACCATGTGGTTGACGCCGACCAGCGGCACGTCGAGCGCGCCGGCGAGCGCTCTGGCGGCGGTGCCGACGATGCGGAGACACGGGCCGAGGCCGGGGCCGCGGGAGAACGCAACCGCATCTATCGGAGGGCTCTGTTCCCCACTCGTCGCTTCGGCGCGCTCCAGAACGGTTTCGACGACGCGCGGGATGGCCTCGCTCATGTGTTCGGCCGCCTCGCGCGGGTGAATGCCGCCGCTGTCGGGTTCGTACGGGTCTGATTCGATAAAAGTCTCGTCGCGTTCTGTATCGTGCAACGCGGCGCTGGCGGCCCACGCCGTCCCTTCGATACCCAGAACGCGCACGTCTCAGATTACGCTTCTTCGGCTTCCGCGTCGCCGTCCTCCGCGGTGATCTTGTTGCGTTCGAGCATGTACTCCTGCTCGACGTCGCGGGCGAACTCGGGGCTCTCGTACACTTTCGCGTAGCCGGCGGTCTTGCGCATGCCGAACTTCGTGTCGAGTTCGTGGATGACGACTTCGTCGGAGTTCTTGTCGAGTTTCGCCGCGAGGCTGTCGCGGACCGAGAGGCGCGAGGGCGTCGCCTCGTCGTGGGTCATCGTGAATCGAACGTCCGTTCTGTGCAACATCGGGTTCTCCTCCTCGTCGATGATTTCGATTTCCATAGTTCAGTTGCTCATAAATCCCGGCGAAGCAAGTAAAAGGATTTCGAAGAGAGGGGGAGCGGACGACGGCCGCGAGATGCGAGCCGGGGGTCAGACGCCGAGCGTCTCGAACGCTGCGTCGGAGTCGCCCTCCAACTGCTCCATCAGGTCGCGCGCCTCAGCCTTCGCATCCGGCGTGACGGCCACACCGACCATCCCCTCGTCGGGCTGGCCGTAGACGACGAGCGCGCCGACGGGAGCGACCAAGATAGCGGGGAGCGTCGCCAGGTCCTCTTCGCCCTCGGTGACGACGACGACGGTGTTCTCGTCGCTGTCGACGGCCTCGCGGAGCGCCGCGAGCAACTCCCGAGAGAGCGTCGCCGCCGGGTTCTCGACTTCGATGCGCGGGTTGTCCCCCGAGAGGACGCGGCTGATCTCGTCGCCGACGGCCTCGCGCTTGGTCTTGCCGTCGACGACGGCCACGTCGGGGTCGCGGTCGGCGGTTCGGAGGTGGTAGGTGACGACGTCGCCGACGGCGATAATCGGACCCTCTGCTTCCGAGAGCAGTCGCTCGGCGTCGACGTAGACGGGGCCCAGCGGCTCTTTGAACGCTCCCCGGAGCGCTTCGGGGAGCCGCAGCATCAGCGGCTCACCGGACCTTCAGCGCGTAGCCGCCGGGTTCGTCGACGTTCATCTCGCGGGCGATTTCGCTCTCTTCCGGGTGGGTGATGACGACGTACCCCGCCCAGTCTTCGGTGAGGCTCGACGACCCGCAGTGGTCACAGCTCTGTGAGTCCGGTTCGTTGATGTAGTGGCACTCACGGCAGGCGAGGCGGGGTTTAGCCATCAGTTACCCTCCGTCGTGGCCTGTCGCTCCTCGCGTTCGGCCTGGAGCCAGCCGTGCTTGCCGAGGCCGGGCTGTTTCGCCGTGAGGCCGATCTTCGAGTCGCGCGGGTTGCGCTCGTCGATGCTCTTGGTGACGACGCGGACGCGCACGGAGTCGCCGACGCCGAGCGTGTCCGACGACTCGGTCGACGCCAACTGCTGGTTCTCGCCGTCGTAGGCGAGATACTCGTCCGATATCTGCGAGACGTGCAGCAGTCCGTCGACCGGACCGATACCGACGAACGCGCCGAACTCGACGACTTCGACGACGATGCCGTCGACGACTTCCTGCATGTGGGGGTCGTACGTTATCGCGTCGAACTCCGCCTCGTAGTACACCCCCGGTCGGTTCGGGAGCACCGAGCCGTCGCCGATATCTACCACCTCGGCGATGCTGACGACGCTGCCGACGTCCTCGTCCATCCGTCCTTCCAACTTGTCCTGTAGCAGACGCTTCACCCGTTCGGGCGTCACGTCGGCGAGGTGCCGCGGGGGCACCTCGACCGTGTCCTTGAGTCGTACCCTCTTGTACATGTTATGGTTCTGTGATACTCAGTGTGTTCCGACCCCTTAAACCGATTACCCGAACGCCGCGTTCGAGCAGACGGTCGCGCAGGGGTTGGTCGTTCGTGGCGACGTACTCACAGTCGCCGCGCGCGCCGAGTTCGACCAGCGCGTCGTCGGCGTACGTCGCCTCGGTCTCGACTTGCTGACAGCGGTCGGCCGCCAGATCCGCACCGACGCTCGCCGCGACGCTCTCCTCGCCGTTGCCCGCCGAGAGCGTCTCCAACTCGTCGACGACGGTCTCGGGGACCACGAGGTCGACGGTCCCCGGACCGAACAGTCGGTCGAGTTCGTCGAAGACGCGAACGTCGAGTTCGACGGGCATCATGAGCGCGTTGGTGTCCATGGCGACGACGACCATCCGTTACTCGACGAGCGTTCCGATGCCGATGAGTCGCCAGCGCGCGCCGACGCGGCGGTTGATGGCTATCTTCGCCCCTTCGGCCGCACAGACGGGGCGCTTCAGCGACACCTCGCACTCGTTCTCGCGGGCGCTCGTGACCGCGCCGACGGTCGTCGCGGTGCCGACGGTCAGCATCAGCGGTTCGCCCGTCGAAATCTCGTCGATTTCGTCGTCCCCGCCGACGACGCGTTCGAGCAGGTCGACCTCCATCTCGAACGCCTCGCGGGTCGGCGGCAGCGTGCCGGGCGTCCCGGCGACCTGCCCGGCCAGCGCGTCACCCTTCGTGAGACTCGGGTCGAGACCGGTGCCGACGCCGAGAAGTCCGCCGGGCGTTGCCGTGTCGAGCATCTGACTGCCCGCCTGCAACGAGCGAACCGTCGTCGTGATGGGCTGCCACTCGGACTGGCCGCCCTCTTCGACCTCGCGGCCGGGGCGCAGTTCGATCTCGTCGTCGACGCTGAGCGTCCCGTCGACGAGACTGCCGCCGACGACGCCGCCGGAGAGGTTCTCCCACGTCGTCCCCGGTCGGTTGATGTCGAAACTGCGCGCGACGAACATCCGCGCGTCGTCGCTGTCGGAGCGCTCGGGGGTCGGAATCTCGCGCTCGATGGCGTCGATGAGCAGGTCGAGGTTGACGCCCTGCTGGGCGCTCACCGGGACGATGGGCGCGTCCTCGGCGACGGTTCCCTCGACGAACTCCTTGATCTGTTCGTAGTTCTCGACGGCGCGGTCGCGGTCGACGAGGTCGACCTTGTTCTGTGCGATGACGACGTTCTCGATGCCGATGATGTCGAGCGCCATCAGGTGTTCCTCGGTCTGCGCCTGCGGCACGTCCTCGGTGGCGCTCACGACGAGCACCGCGCCGTCCATCAGCGCCGCGCCCGAGAGCATCGTCGCCATCAGCGTCTCGTGGCCGGGTGCGTCGACGAACGACACCGTGCGAATCGGTTCGCTCGGTTCGCCGTTCTCGCACTCCTCTTCGACCGTGTAACACTCCGGTTCGTCCATACCCGGACAGCGTCGGAACGTCGCGTCGGCGTAGCCCAGGCGGATGGAGATACCGCGTTTCATCTCCTCCGAGTGCTGGTCGGTCCACGACCCGCTGAGCGCCTGCACCAGCGTCGTTTTCCCGTGGTCGACGTGGCCGACGAGTCCGATGTTCACCTCCGGTTGTTGTGTTTGTGTCACCATTGACCTCCTAAGAGCAATCTTGCGAAAGATTCGCCCCGTGCGAGTGATAAAGTTGCTGTTCTCACCGCGGCTGACGGTTCGCGCCGTGTGAACAACTGACTTGGTTTCGGCGCTTCGGCGGCTCTCCGCGGGTCTCCGCCGACTCGTCGGCGGTTCGCCGCGCACCGCGCCGGCGACGACCAGTTCCCTTTTGCCCGCCCGCCGCCTCCGCTCGCCCGTGCAGGAGTTCGGGTTCGAGTTGGCCCTCTGTGCGCATCTCGAAGAGACGACGGACTCGCTCGTCGCCCGACAGCTCGGGGCGGCGGTCGCCTCCCCCGGCAGCCGCATCGTCGACACCGTCCTCGTCGAACCGGGGCCCGAGTTCGACGCGCGGACGCGAATCACCCCGAGCACCATCCCCGCGCTGGCGGTCGAGAGCGCCGCGGGCGTCGGCCGCGCGACGTACTGGAAGGACGCCTTCGACTGCCACCCCGACGTCGCTCGCCGCGTCGCCGACCGCGCCGTCGAACTCGGGTTCTTCGAGCGCGAGCGCCGCGGCGGCCGCGAGTACGTCCGCCGGACGACGCGCTACCCCGACGACTGGTTCTCCCGCCTGGTCGGCATCGAGAACAAACCCGACCTCGGGCGACCGGGCGACCTCGAACGACAACTCAGGACGGACGTGAGTCTCGCGCTGTTCGACGAGGTGGTGCTCGCCACCGAGAGCTACGTGACGCGCGCGCATCTCAACCGAATCCCCGAGGAGGTCGGCGTCTGGCGCTTCGACCCCGACAGCGGCGAGCGCGAGGTCGTCCGCGAGGCGGCGACACTCTCCGTCGCCGACCCCGGCGTCGAACTGCTCGACGAGCGGCCGCTCCGGACGGACGTGGCCGTCGTCGGCGCGGGCGAGAAAGCGCGGAAGCGGCGGCGAATCGCCGAACGCGCGTACGGGAAGGGGTGGCGGAGCTACGACCTGCCCGCCTGTGCCCGGATGAACCTCACCGACGACGGGCGACCCTACTGCGAGCACTTCGGACGCGTCGTCGACCCCGGCAGCGACTGCGGCGAGTCGTGTCCGGGGTTCGAGGCGAGCGACCCGTCGGAACCGGGGTTGGACGCGATCCGCGCCGAGCGCTCGCCGTGGGTCCGGGAACCCTCGGGTGTCGCGCGGCGACAGAGCGGGTTAGACCAGTTCGGGTGAGAGCTACAACACGTACTGCTCGCCGTCGACCGCCAGCGGTTCCTCGAACGCCTCGTCGGCCGGGTAGAAGTGCGAAGTGTGGACCAAACGAGTCTGCTTCGCGCGCAGCTCCTCGGCCATCGAGAGCGCGCCCTCGCGGGTCATGTGTTTGTGGCCGAACGTCCGCGGGACGCCCTCCTCGTCGCGGTGGCGGCCGCCGGCCGGGTGGTGTTCGCAGAGCGCCGCCGGGACGATAGCGTCGGCGAGAAAGAGGTCCGGGCCGGCGAGCGCCGCGCGCGAGTCCTCGGGGACGTCGTAGCTCGTATCGCCCGACAGCGAGAGCTTCGCACCCGTCTCGGGGTCGGAGACGACGAGTCCGTAGCAGAGCAGCGGCGGATGGTCGACGGGGACGAGCGTCACGTCGAAGCCACAGACGCGAAACGACTCGAACGGCGTCACGGCGTGGACGGTGATTCGGTCGAGGTAGTCGAACTTCGAGCGGACCGTCTCGGCGACGCTCTCGCCCGTCTTCGGGTCGGTCTCGTCGGCGGCGTACACCGGGAGGTCGTCGAAGATTCGGTAGGCGTTGCCGAGGCCGTCGAGGTGGTCGAAGTGGATGTGGGTGACGACCAGCGCGTCGGGCAGCGGCACGTCGTGGGAGAGAAACTGGCTTCGGAAGTCGGGGCTGGCGTCGACGAGCAGCGCCTCGCCGGTCCGCTCGTTCTGGACGTGAACCGAAAAGCGCGAGCGTTCGACCCCCCGTTCGCGCGCCGCCCGGCAGGTGTCGCAGTCGCACCCGACGGTGGGCGTGCCCGTCGTGTCGCCGGTTCCGAGGAGGGTGACGCGCATCAGTGCTGATGGTCGTGCGCGTGATCGTGGTCGTCGCCGTGGTCCGAGGCGTCCGACGACTCGCCGTTGCCCGCGATGAGCGAGTCGGAGTCGCTGTCCATCATGTCCATGTTCTTCAGGTTGTCCCGCTCCTCGAAGTCGGCGACCGCGTCGAGGATGTCGTCCTGCGTGAGCGACATCCGCTCCTCGGTCAGTGCTTCCAAGACGGCCTCGCGGAGGACGAGTCGGAGGTCGCTCCCGGTGAGGCCCTCGGTTCTGTCGGCGACCGATTCGGGGTCGAACTCGGCGATATCCATCCGCTGCGTGATGACGCGGAGGATGTCCGCGCGCATCTGCCGGTCGGGTTTCGGGAAGTTGACGATCTCGTCGAAGCGCCGCCACGCCGCCGCGTCGAGCTGGTCGGGGTGGTTCGTCGCCCCGATGAGCAGCACGTCGTCGCGGATGAGCGAGATGTCGTCGATGCTCTTCAGCAGGGTGTTGACCGCGCGCTTGAGCGCCGCGTGCTCGTCGCTGCGGCGGGTTTTGGCGACGGAGTCGAACTCGTCGATGAAGAGGATGCACGGCGAGAGCCGCTTTGCGACCTCGAACGTCTTCTCGACGTTCTTCGCCGTCTCGCCGAGGTACTGCGAGGTGATCATCGAGAGTTTGACCTCGACGAACGGGAGACCGAGTTCGTGCGCGAGAGCGCGTGAGATAGTGGTTTTACCGGTTCCTGGCGGGCCAACGAACAGCAGTTTTCCGATCTCGCGGAGGCCGATCTCGGCGAGGTAGTCGCGGTGTTCGATGGCTTTGACGATCTTGCTGATCTCGCCCTCCTGGTCGCTCGTGAGCACGAGGTCATCGAGCGTCATCTCTATCTCCTCGGGCGCGCGGACGTGGACGAGGTCGAGCATCTCGGCGTCGCCCTCCTCGTCGTCGGTGTCGAAGTACGCCTCCAGCAGGCTGTCGATCCAGACGCGGTCGGCGTGGATGGGGCGGTTCTGCTCGCGGGCCTCCTCGTGGGTCACGTCGATGCCGTCGCGGCCTTCCGCGACGAACGCGAGCGTCGGATTCGTGACGAGGCGGTCGCGGTCGGCGCGTTTGAGGTACCACTCCAGCGCCATCTCCGGTTGGGTGAACGAGAGCGTGCCGGAGAACTCCGTCCGGTCGGTGAACAACAGGTCCGAGACCGCCTCCCAGGGACGTTCGACGCCGGTGGCCGTCCGGGCGTCGGTCTCGGTGACCGAGAGCGGGCGTTCGACGCCGCCGAGGGGTTCGACCTCCGCGGAGTCGGTGTCGGTGTCGGTGTCCCCGTCGCGCTCGGCCCAGAAGACGCGCCGATAGCGTGGCGGGAGGTCGTTCTCGTCCAACTCCCGGTTTTCGTTGTACACGTGGGCCGTGAGAAGGAATTCGACGACTTCGAGAGCCGGGGTGCTCATCCCCGAGAATTAGCTGCCAGAGAATCTTAATACCGTCGAACCGGCGCGAACGCCCCACTCGCGAGCGACACCGACCGTCGGTCCCCGACCGCGCGTCCGCCGATAGCGACGCGTCGGCCGACGGCGTCGGCGCGGAAGTCGTCGACGGCGACGCGGAAGTCGTCAGTGCGCTCGGCGAGCGTTCGAGCCGCGACGACGCCGCAACGGACGCCGGATAAACTCGGTTTCTCCGGCCCCCGGTTCTCCCACGTTTATCAGGATAGACCCCGGATGGGCAGGTATGCCAACACCAGTCATCGCGGCCGCGCGGCGGACCGCACAGGGCAAGGGCGGCGGCGTCTTCGAGGACGTCCGCAGCGAAGACCTCTCGGTTCCGCTCATCGACACCATCCTCGACGAGACGGGACTCTCCGGCGACGACATCGACGACCTGATGTGGGGCGTCGCCCAACAGCGCGGCGAGCAGGACAACAACGTCGCCCGCGTCATCGCGCTGCTCTCGGAACTCGGCGAGAACACGCCGGCGACGAGCATCAACCGCTGGTGCGCGTCCTCGATGCAGGCCATCATCAGCGCCAGCGACGCCGTCGCCGCGGGCAACCGCGACGCCATCATCGCCGGCGGCGTCGAGAACATGTCGCGGGTGCCGATGGACGGCGACTCCTACCAGCACCTCCACCCGGAGCTCTCCGAGCGGTACAACATCTTCCAACTCCAGATGGGGATGACCGCCGAGAAAGTCGCCGAGGAGTACGGCGTCAGCCGCGAGGAACAGGACGAGTACGCGCTCCGCAGCCACGAGCGAGCGGCGGCGGCCACCGACGAAGGCTACTTCGACGACCAGATCGTCCCCATCGAGACCGAGGACGGCGTCGTCGACGAGGACGAGGGGATTCGCCGCGACACGTCGCTGGAGACGCTCGCGGACCTGCCGCCGGCGTTCACCGGCGACGGCACCGTGACGGCGGGCAACTCCTCGCAGATTTCGGACGGGGCGGCGGCGACGCTCGTCACCAGCCGCGAGTTCGCCGAGGACCACGGCCTCGACGTGCTGGCGGAAATCGGCACCAACGCCGTCGCGGGCGTCGACCCGACGGTGATGGGCATCGGCCCGGTCCCGGCGACGCGGAACCTCCTCGAACGTAACGGTCGCTCCATCGACGACTACGACCTCGTCGAACTGAACGAGGCGTTCGCCTCGCAGGCGGTCTACGCCCGGGGCGAACTCGGCATCGACGAGGAGAAGTACAACGTCAACGGCGGCGCAATCGCGGTCGGTCACCCGCTGGGAGCGAGCGGCGCTCGCCTCCCCGTGGCGCTCGTCCACGAGATGATTCGCCGCGACGTCGACCGCGGACTGGCGACGCTCTGCGTCGGCTTCGGTCAGGGCGCGGCCATCGAGTTCTCGCGGTAGACCACAGGGGCGAAGCGCGAGCGAGCGGGTGCGGGCCGAGGAGGGTCCGACCGGACGGAAGGCCCCGACGGCGGCTTTTGTTCGAGCTTTTTCCGAGCGACCGAGCGTCAGCGAGGGAGCGAAGCGAAAAAGGTCGTCGCGTCAGGGCGCGGCCATCGAGTTCTCGCGGTAGACGGCGGAGAGTGGAGCGTCGCTGCCGACGCTTGATTTTTACGGCTGGGCGTTGCCCTCCGAGGCGATGGCTCGCAACGATACGTCAGGGCGTGCGGAGACGACTCGTCGAGGACTGCTACGCGCCGCGGGCGTCTCCGTCGCCGGACTCGCGGCGACGAGCGTGCCCGCCGCCGTCGGGTCCGCGCAGACGGTGACGACGACGGCGGCGATCTCGGGCGACGCGCCGACGTTCAGCGGCACCGACTACACCGGACTGTTCGTTCACGTTCGAGGCGTCTCGAACGACCAGAGCGTCTCCAGGCTCGACAGCTGCGACTTCTTCGGCGGCGACGACGAGGCCATCGTCTACATCGTCCGCCTCATCGACCGCACCGCTGACGACCACCCGAGCGAGGAGACGCTGCTCTACGCCGTCGAGGGGACCGACGAGCTCGGCGTCGGAAACCTCTACGTGGTGAGCAACCAGCAGTCCTGCGGCGGTCCGCTCGTCGAACTCGAACTCGAATCCGTCGGTGCCAGTACCATAAACGTCTCTACCGGTGACGGTGGCGGCGCGGCCACCGAGAGCGGCTCCGGCGAGGAGTCGACGGCGACGGGCGGTGAAGACACGGCCGACGATGGGGAGACGACGGGGTCGACGGAGACGACGACGCCCGGCTTCGGACCGCTTGCTGCCGCCGCGGGTCTCGGCGGCGCGGCCCTCTGGTTCGGCCGCTCCACCGACCGCGAGTAGTCGCACAGTCACGTCGTCGCACCGTCGCGTCGTCGCGTCACCACATCACCGCGCTGTCATCCGCGTTCGCCCGCCGTGAGAGAAGTGATATCGTTTATTGGGGTGGCGTCGGTCTCTGCTCGTATCAGAATGTCGGAGGCTGACGAGACGGCGGTCGGCGTGACGCGGCGAGAGCTGGTCCGCGCCGCCGCGTCGGGGTCGGGGACGACGACTGTCGGACCGGCGTTCGTGGTGAATCCGGACGAACGACAGGGAGAGACGGTCACGGCCGAGGTGGCGGCGGGTTCGGAGCCGACGCCCGAGGCAGCGGTGGGGTCGGGGCCGACGCCCGAGGTGGCGACGGGGCCAGAGCCGACATCCGAGGGAGCCGACTACACCGGCCGGTTGGTGCACGTCGTCGGCCGGGTCGCGGAGACCGACACCGACGCCGCCTCCGGGGGACAAAGTCGTTCGGTCGACGGAGACGTTCGACGGTACGAAGTCGTGGTCGTCGACCCCGCCGCGGGAGGTGTTCGAGCGACCCGCGTCGACCTGCTCGTTCTCGGACCGTCGACGCTCCGAACCGGGTCGCTGTTCGCCGTCGAGAACCACCGCCGCGAAGGCGGTCGGACGCGGTTGAGCCTCGAACGAATCAGCGCGAGCCGGGGGGCCTCGAATCTCTCGGAGACCGCACACGCCGCCGTCGATTCGTCCGTCGAGCGTCGCGGAGCGACGACCGCCGGCGTCGGTGCGGTGTCGACGCTCGTCGGTCTCGCCGCGGTGGTGTACGCGTTCGGTCGGCGAATGAGCGGTCGCTGACCGTCGCGGCGTCTCAGTCGGCGGATGAACGGTCGCTGACCGTCGCGGCACCGTCGCGCCTCAGTCGTCTGCGGAGGTCGGGTCGGACGAACCGGCCGAGTCGACCGCGCCGGGAACGGTTCCGTCGGCGTTCCACCCTCGGACCTCGTAGTACTCGTCGAGCGCGGCGTCGAAGTCGGGGAGGTCGTACGGGACCGCGTCGTCGTCGCGGTCGAAGCCGCGGGCGTTGTTGAACGCGCGTTCGAGTTCGACGACGCGCGCGCCGATCTCTCGAAGTTCGTCGTACGGCGCGTCGAGCAGCGTCGAGAGTCGCTCCGGCGAGAGGAAGTCGCGGGAGAACTTGCAGGCGACGGCGCTGTCGAGCACCGCGTTGTGGTTCTCCTTCTCGACGACCAGCGGCGCTTTCCCGTCGAGTCCGTCGGGGTCGACCGCCTGGTCGCGGGGGACCAGCGGGTACTCCTTGGCGTAGAACTCGGCGTACATGTGGTCCGCGCCGCGGTTCGAGGTGGCGAACGCGAGGCCCTGTCCGTTGAGGTGGCGACCGTCGTGGGCGGGGAACTCCATCCCCTTCGCGCTCCAGTTCTCGACGCCCAGTTCCTCGTGGACGCGGGCGACGCCCTCCGCGAGCGTGTCGCCGACTCCCTCGCGGTAGGCGATCCGCTCGACCAGTTCGTGGACGAGGTCGGCGTCGCCGAAGGCGTCCTCGCTGGCGAGGTACGCCGAGACGGTGTCGCCGCAGGAGATAGTGTCCATCCCGAGTTCGTCGCACAGTCTGTTCGACTTCATCACGGCGACGAGGTCCGAAACCCCGGCGTTCGCGCCGAACGCCATCACCGTCTCGTACTCGGGACCCTCGGTTTCCAGGCCGCTCTCCTCGTCGCGGGTCGGCAGTTTGCAGGCGAACGCGCAGGCCGAGCAAGTGCCGCGCTTGTACTTCTTCTCGGCGACGGCGTCGCCGCCGATGGCTTCCGCGCCTTCGAAGGAGAGCTCCGAGAAGTAGCGCGTTGGCAACGCGCCGACCTGGCTCGCGTACTCGGTCATCCCGGCGGTCCCCGACCGCTTCATCGGGTGGTCGGCGGTCGCCGCCTCGCGGTGGATCTCCGCGGTCACGTCCGCGAGGTCGAGCGTCGACTCCGCGTCGCCGTCGAACGTGACGAGTTTCACGTTCTTCGCGCCGAGCACCGCGCCGAGGCCGCCGCGACCGAACGCGCGGCTCTCGGAGGTCATGATGGAGGCGAAGCGGACGCGGTTCTCGCCCGCCGGGCCGACGCAGAGCACGTGGTCCGAGCCGAGTCCGTGCGTCTCCTCGACGTAGTCGGAGACCTCGGAGGTCGTCGCCTCGACGAGTTCGGGCACCGCCTCGAACTCGACGCCCGCGTCGGTGACGTGGACGGCGAGCAGTTCGTCGCTCGCGCCGGTCACCTCGACGGCGGCGTAGCCCGCAGCCACGAAGTTCCGCGAGAGGAACCCGCCGGCGTTCGAGGAGAGCAGGCCGTCGGTGAGCGGCGAGAGACCCGTCGCGCTCATCCGACCGGTGAAGCTCATCTGCGAGTGCTGCAGCGGACCGGTGGCGAAGAGGACGCTGTTCTCGGGCCCGAACGGGTCGGCGTCGGTCGGGACGCGGTCGGACGCGAGTTTCGTGCAGACGCCCCGGCCGCCGACGAACGAGTCGAGCACGTCGTCCACGTCGATTCGCTCGGCGGTCCGTTCCCCGACGTCGATGGAGAGCAGCGGTCCCTGTACGTGGTGCATACGCCCCGGTTTCGTGGACACTCCGATAAACGTTCGTGAACGTTACTCGGTGACGACGGGTGCGCGTTCTTCGGCCACGACGCGCACTGGCGAGCCGTCGACGCCGACGAACGACGGCGGGTACGCGTGAAGACGGAATCGGGTAGGGAGGTCGGCGTCAGCGAGGCGCAGGTTCTCGAATATTAGCCGGTTCGCGCCCGAGAGCGCCCGGTGCGCCGTGAGGTCGGTGCTCCCGAACGGGTCGGGGCTGGCGCAGTCGAGCGCCACGTCGTAGCCGCGGTCGGCACACCACGCCGCCGCCTCCGGCGACAGCGACGGGTGGTCGTGGTACTCGCCTGTCCCCCAGTGGACGTCCCACCCCGTGCGGAGGACGAGCGCCTCGCCGTCGGGAGCAGGGTCGGCGGCTTCGAGCGCCGCGGGCGACACCGTCGCCCCCGCGTCGAGCGGTCGGAGGTCGACGAGTTCCGCGTCGAGTCGGAAGCGCGAGACCGGAAACGCCGAGAGCGGGTCGCCGTCTTCGAGGACGTGCGACGGCGCGTCGACGTGAGTGCCGGCGTGGCTACCGACCCCGATGTCGGTGACGCGATAGCCGTCCGCGGCGTGGCTCGCGTGCGGACGCAGTCGGACCGACGGGTCGCCGGGGTAGACGGGCGTGTCGGGCGAGAGCTGGTGCGAGAGGTCTTGCACGGGCGTCGGTAGGGAGGCGGCGCTCAAGAATCGTCTCGTCGCAGGCCGAAACCGCGTCCCGGGTGGGCGGTCGACCTAGTGCGGTCGGTGTCGGCGGGTTGCCCGACTCAGTTCGCCGCGGGGGCGTCGTACAGCAGGTCGACCTGGTCGGCGTATCGGTCGAGGATGTTTCGGCGCTTCTTCTTCATCGTCGGCGTCATCAGGTCGTTGTTCTCCGTGAACTCCTCGGGGACGAGACGGAACTGCTTTATCTGCTCGTAGGACTCGAACTGTTCGTTCGCTTCCTCGATTTCGGCCTCGATTCGCTCGTACACGCGGTCGTCGCGGCAGATGGCTTTCGGACCGTCCGGGAGGTCGATACCCTCGCGCTCGGCCCACTCGCGGACGCCGTCGAAGTTGGGGACGACGAGCGCGCTGACGAACTTGCGGCCGTCGCCGAGCACCATGCACTGCTCGACGAGCGCGCTGGACGCGAACGCGTCCTCGATGGGACCGGGGGCGACGTTCTTCCCCGTCGAGAGGACGAGAATCTGCTTTGCGCGCTCGCGGAAGGCGATGTAGCCGTCCGGTCGAATCTCGACGACGTCGCCGGTGCGGAACCACCTTCCGGAAGCACTCTGTGCTTCCGACTCCCCGTTCGCGTCGCTCACGGGGGCCTCTTCGTCGAAGGCGTCTTCGGTCTCTTCGGGGCGGTTCCAGTAGCCCTGCGTGACGTTCGGGCCTTTGACGAGCAGTTCGCCCACGTCGCCGGCCGCCGACTCCTGCGTCTCTTTGCCGACGACGCTGTCGTCGACGCGGATCTCCACGTCCTGTACCGGCGGACCGATAGTGCCGATCTGCGGATTCTCGGGCGGGTTGACGGCGACGACCGGCGACGTCTCGGTCAGCCCGTAGCCTTCGAGGATGGGCAGGCCCATCCCGTGGTACAGCGCGCAGAGGTCCGCCGAGAGGCTGCCACCGCCGCTGATGAAGAAGTCGATGCGACCGCCGAGCGCCTCCCGCACTTGGTCGAAGACGAGTCTGTCGGCGACGCGGTGCTTCGCCGTGAGCAGCGTGCCGGGACTCTCGGTCGTGTGGTACTCGCGACCGACGCCGGTCGCCCACTCGAAGATGCGCTCTTTGACCGGCGATTCCGATGCCTGCGTCCGAATCGCGTCGTACAGTTTCTCGTAGACGCGGGGGACGCTCGTGCCGACGGTCGGCTGAACGAGTTGGAAGTCCTCGCGGAGCGTGTCGGGGCTCTCGGCGTACGCCACCGTAGCGCCCGCCGCGAACATCAGGAAGTGACCGGCGAGGCGCTCGAACACGTGCGCCAGCGGCAGAAACGAGAGCGTCGTCGACTGCGTGTCGATGACCGGGAGGTCGCCTTTGTCGCGCCGCGGCCCGAACCGTCGGTAGCACTGGTTGACGTTCGAGCGGAAGTTCCGGTGGGTGAGTTGGACGCCCTTCGGTTGGCCGGTCGTCCCGGAGGTGTAGATGAGACTCGCCAGGTCCTCGGGGTCGCGGGCGTCGAGCCACGACTGGTACTCGGCCTCGTCGAAGACGGCCGCGCCGCGGTCGTGGAGGTCGCCGAGCGTCAGGATGTCGTCGCGGTCGCGGAGCGCCCCGCCCATCCCGCTGCCGTCGGCGAGGTCGTCGACGACGACGATGAACTCCAGGTCGAGGTCGTCTTCGACCGCGAGCACCTTCCGCAGCAGGTCGGCGTTCTCGACGACGACGGCCGAGGCGTCGGGGTCGCCGAGCAGGTACTTCACCTGTCGCTCCGACGACGAGGTGTAGACGGTGGTGACGACGCCGCCAGCGGCGAGAACCGCGAAGTCGGTCTGTGCCCACTCCATCCGCGTGTGCGAGAGGATACCGACTCGGTCGCCGGTTTCGAGGCCGAGGCCACGGAAGCCCGCCGCGAGGTTGCGGACGATATTGCGCATCTCCGCGTAGGTGACGGTGCCGTACTCGTCGGCCGCCGCCGCCGGAACCACGTCGGGCGCGAGCGAGCGGTCGTAGATGCCGCCTTTGTACCGCTGGGCGATGCGGTTGGCGTTGCGTTCGGCGCTCTCCTCGAACATCACGGGGAGCGTCGTTCGACCGAGGACCTCGCTGTCGTACGCCGCTTCCGCGTCCCGCCAGTTCATACCACGCAGATACGGTATCCCACATTTAAAAGAATGTACGTTTGCGAACACCACAACGCGGCGTGCGTTGTATAGGATTGAATCGACCCGAGGGAGAGAACGAACCGTCGGCGGCGTTACTCGCGCTGCTGGTCGCGGTAGTCGAGGTAGCCTAACACGCCGCGGACGTTCAACCGTTCCTCGGCGGTCGCCTTCCGCTCGCCCCACGTCCCCGCCATATCGGTGTGTTCGGCGAAGTGGTCGATGACCGCCTCGTCGTCGTCGAGCGCCTCGCGTTGGCGGCGGACCGCTTCGACCCACTCGACGAGCACGCGTTTGTACTCGCCCATCAGCTCCTCGCTGAACTCACAGGGGCCGAAGTGACCGAAACAGAGCGTCTCGGGGTCGCGCTCGACGATGGTGTTGACATCTTCGAGGCACTGTTCGAGGTCGAACTGCGACGGCGGCGACGTCTGCCGAATCTCGTTCTCGCTCGGGACCCAGATACCGGCGGCGTCGCCGGTGTAGAGCGCGTCCGTCTCGCGGTCGTGGAACATCACCTGGTGGGGCGCGTGTCCCGGCGCGTGAATCACGTCGAGCGTCCGGTCGCCGAGGTCTATCTCGTCTCCGCCCTCGACGCCGTCGATGCGCTCTTCGGGGACGGGTTTCGGGTCGACGTAGAACTCCCACTGGTCCCCGACGGCGGCTTTCGTCCCCTCGACGAGACGCGAGGGGTCGACGAGGTGGCGGACGCCGATGTCGTGACAGAGGACCGATGCGTTCGGGCACGCTTCGACGAGAAAGCCCGCGCCGCCCGCGTGGTCGAGGTGGACGTGCGTCGGGAGGACGTACGCCACCGCCTCGGGGTCGATTCCGACTTCGTCCATCGCGTCGAGGATGTACTCGTAGTGGGTGCCGATGCCCGTGTCGACCACCGCCGGTCGGTCCGCGTCGACGAGGTAGACCGACCCGTACGACTCGGTGTCGTACATGCCGGTGTCGACGTAGTAGGTGTCCTCGATGCCGGGAACTGGAGCGACGTCGCCGATTGCCATGTACCGTTGGCGTCCGCGGCGGAGAAAAGCGTTCGGACGGCGGTGACCGGAACCAGAGGCGGCGACGCGACGGCGACGATGAGACGGCGGCACACGGATGCGACACGGTTTTGCCGGGGCCGACTGAATCTCGAACAAATGCTCAGCAGACAGTACCTCCGGGAACACGCCGAGGAGGTCCGGGCCGCCCTCGACCAGCGGGGGATGGACGACGTGGACCTCGACCGGATTCTGACCGTCGACGAGGAGTGGCGTTCGCTGAAGAGCGAGGGCGACGACCTGCGGCACGAGCGCAACCAGGTGTCGAGCGAGATCGGCCAACTGAAAGCCGACGGGAAGGACGACGAGGCCGACGCGGCCATCGCTCGCTCACAGGAACTGAAGGAGAAGCTTCAGGACGTCGAGCAGCGCGCCGACGAACTCGAAGCCGAGTTGCAGGAGTCGCTTCTCGAACTCCCGAACGTCCCTCACGAGGACGTACCCGTCGGCGACGACGAGGACGACAACGTCGAGGACCGCCGCTGGGGGTTCGACGACCTGCGTGACCTTCCCGACGAGGTGACGCCGCACTTCGAACTCGGCGAGGAACTCGACATCATCGACGAGCAGCGCGCCGCGAAGACGACGGGGTCGGGGTTCTATTTCCTCAAGGGCGAAGGAGCGATGCTCGAACACGCGCTCATCCAGTTCTTCCTCGACGTCCACCGCGAGCAGGGATACGTCGACCTGTTCCCGCCGATTCCGGTCAAGAGCGCGTCGATGGTCGGCACGGGACAGTTACCGAAGTTCGCCGAGGACGCCTACCGCATCGGCGGCGGCGAGACCGAAGCGTACGAGGACGACGACCTGTGGCTCTGTCCCACGGCCGAAGTGCCGGTGACGAACATGTACGCCGACGAGATTCTGCTGAGGGACGACCTCCCCCTCAAACACCAGGCGTACACGCCGAACTTCCGACGCGAGGCGGGCGAACACGGGACCGAGACGCGGGGCATCGTCCGCGTCCACCAGTTCAACAAGGTCGAACTCGTCAACTTCGTCGAACCCGAGGAGAGCTACGACCGTCTCGAGGCCTTAGTCGAAGAGGCGGAGGAAGTGCTGAAGCGCCTGGGCCTGCCGTACCGCGTGTTGACGCTCTGCACCGGCGACCTCACCTTCGCGTCGGCGAAGACGTACGACATCGAGGTGTGGGCACCGGGCACCGAGAGCGACGACGGGCCCGACCGCGGCGGTCGGTGGCTCGAAGTGTCGTCGGCGTCGAACTTCGAGGAGTTCCAGGCGCGCCGCGCCGGTCTCCGGTACCGCCCCGAGCGCCACGAGTCGGCGGAGTACCTCCACACGCTCAACGCCTCGGGAACGGCCGTCGGTCGAGTCATGGTCGCGCTGCTGGAGTACTACCAGAACGACGACGGCACCGTGACGGTGCCCGAGGCGCTCCGGCCGTACATGGGCGGCCGCGAGGTCATCGAGGGCCACGAACCGGTCGGCGAGAGCGCCGTCGGTGCCGGCAAGAAGGACTGAGTTCGGGACTTTCTCGACTGATTCCCTCTCGCTGGGAATCGGCGACACTCTGTTTCTCGTTCGACGCCTACCCTCTCTCATGGGCCAGACAGTTACGAGAGTCGCTCGAATCGGTCTCGTCGGGTTAGCGATACTGGTCGCACTGCCGCTGCTGACGATGGCGTTGGTCGGCGGGCCGCCGATGGGATGGTGGGCGGGCGGCCACATGGCCGGCGACGCGTGGGGCGGTGGCTCGGGGGCGCTCGTCGTGATGGCCCTCTGGATGCTCGTGCCGCTTCTCGCCGTGCTGGGCGGTGGCTACCTGTTCCTCCGCGCGCTCGGCGGTGGCGGTGAACGCGGTGACGACCGTGCACTCGAAGAACTTCGGGTCGCCTACGCCCGCGGCGAACTGACCGACGAGGAGTACGAATCACGCCGACAGCGCCTCGAACGGGAGACGTAGCGACTCCCGCTGACTCCCGCTGAGTTAGTCGTCTCTCGCGAACGTCCGGAGTTCGGCGACGACGTCACCTTCGAACCGATGGACGTCGACGAACTCGAACAGGCGCTCGCCGTCGACGCCGAGCAGACGGCCGCGAACGACGAGCTCCGAGCCGTCGCCGTTCTCGTACACCTCGTCGAGTTCGTGACTCGTGCGCTTGTTCGGTCGCTCGTCGCGCATGAACGAGACGAACGTCTCGCGGCCGTCGAGCGTCCTGTCGGGACGGTCGTGGACGAACGTCGGCGCGAGGTGGTCAGACAGCGCCGGGTAGTCGTGTTCGTCGAGCGCCGAGTAGTACGCGCGGACGACGGCGACGTGGTCCATGTGTCCTCACTCCGTGGTGGTGCCGTATGATGGTTTTGGCGAACAGACGAGCGAATCGATGAGCCATCGGAGTCGCACGTCGGATGCTCGCGCTCCCGCCTCGTTCGACGCGCGTCGGCTCGTCAGGTCACGAGGCGAGGTGGCCCCGTCATCGCGGATAAACGCTCGCAGTGACGCGTCGTCCGGCCGGCGAACGAGGCGTTTTTCTGCTACGGTCGTCCATCCCCGGTGTGGAGCTTCACGTCCGGTACGAGGGTGACGACGACCCGACAAAATGTACGGCGAGGAAACTCGCCCGATTCGACCTCACGGAGTTACATCGTACCGACCGGGCAGCGCCCCGCGGCGTCATCCTCAACCCCCACGCCGACCAGGCGCTGTCGCCCGCGGACGCGCCACGGGCCGAGGAGCGGGGACTCGTCGCGCTCGACTGCTCGTGGGAGTCCGCCGAACGCGCGATGTTCACGCTCGGCGGCATCCACCGCGCACTGCCGTTTCTCGTCGCCGGCAACCCCGTGAACTTCGGCCGACCGATGGAACTCACGACGGTGGAGGCGCTGGCGGCGGCGCTCTGTATCTTCGGTCACGACGACTACGCCGAGGAGATTCTCTCGAAGTTCACGTGGGGCCACACCTTTCTGGAACTGAACGAGGAGCCGCTGCGGCGCTACGCTTCGTGTGCGGACTCGACCGAAGTCGTCGAAGTGCAGGCCGAGTATCTCGACCGGGAGTAAGTGGTCACCGGACGCGGAAGTGAGTAGTCACCGGACGCGGGAGTGTAGTCACTGGACGTGGGAGTGTAGTCACCGGACGCGGGAGCGTCAGCAACGTCGAAAATGTGGAAAATCGGTTTGGGTTCGTCAGCGACCGGTCGGTTGGGTCCGGTCGACGGGCGACGAACGCTTCAGCATGGCACCAATCGCACCGCCGACCGCGCCGGGGATGGCGTAGAGGCCGAGGAACAGGAGAGCGACGAGCGCAAACGTGAGGCCGACGAAGCCGAGGAGTACCGTCCCCAGAACCGCCAGCACCGCGTACACCAGTATCGCGCCGATAGTCGTGGCGACGATACCGTTGACGGCACCGTTGCCCATTCCGTGGCCCGCGACGTACCCGGCGGCGAGTCCGCCGACGATACCCGTCACACCCCATCCGACGACGGGGAGCGTGAGGTCGGTCAGCGGGATCGCGTTGCCGCCGAGTAGTCCGAGTGCGAGCGTGACGACGAATCCGATGGCGATTGCGCGCCAGTTCAACTCTGCCATAGCAACGGAGAGAACGCGACGCAGGATATTGAACTCGTCTGACGAACTCTCGGACACTCCCGGAAACCGGCGAGACGCGGCGTCGACTCAGCTCTTCGCCCACGCGCCGACCGCACCCGCGAGCGCGCTGTCTACGGCGAACAGGAGGGTGATCACCGCGCCGACGACGAGGATGCCGCCGCCGGCGACGAGACCGCCGAGCGGGCCGCCGGCGAAGCCGAGAAGGCCGCCGAGCAGCGCGACGAAGAGGGTGAGAACGATACCCGAGATCGACCCCGCGACGAGGCCGTGCCACGCGCCGCGGCCGAGACTCCCGCCCGCGAGGTAGCCCGCGGCGAACCCGCCGATGAGACCCGCGCCGATCTGTCCGACTATCGGTACCGAGAGGCCAACGGCTCCGACGACGAGGAGGACGACGAAGCCGACGCCGACCGCGCGCCAATCTGTCATGGGCGAACGTAGGGCGTCACGGGGCAAAAGCGTCGTGCCTGGGCCGGATTTGGGCCCCGGAGAGAACCGAGCGTGAAACGTTGGCGCACGGGCCACACAAACGGACGCCCTTTAGTACGCCCGTCGTCAAAGGATGACCATGATTTTCGAGAATCTTCCGACGACGCCCCGGTCGGAGGAGCTCATCGACAAAGCGTTCTCGCGGGCGGCGCGGGCGGGGCGAGCCAAGTCGGGCCTCGAAGCCCAGGAGTCGATGCTGCAGACGGCGGCGAACATCCTCTCGGACAACGTCCAGAACGTCGTGACGGCGTGGCCGGACTTCGAGACGGTCGACCCGTTCTACTACGAACTCGCGGACGCCGTGCTCCGCCGACAGGGAACGTTCGCGTCCGAGGCCGACGACATCGAGGGCGACGGCGGCGTCGACACGCTCCGGCAGAGCCTCGCGAACCTCACGTGGGCCGGGCGTCAAATCAAAGAGCTCCACCGCGAGTACGTCTCGAAGCTCCGCCGCAGCAACATCGACACGGCGCGAAAACACCGCAAACAGGCGTTCGCGCGGATGGCCGACATAATCGAGCAGATCGAAGACGACCTGCTGCGCGTCAGCGAGGCGCGCGACGCGCTGAAGAATCTCCCCGACGTGCGCCCGGACGAACCGGCCATCGTCGTCGCCGGCTACCCGAACGTCGGCAAGTCGTCGTTCGTCAACACGGTGACCCGCGCGAGCAACGAAATCGCCTCCTACCCGTTCACGACGAAAGGCGTCCAACTCGGTCACTTCGAGCGCAACCGCATCCGCTACCAGATTATCGACACGCCCGGCCTCCTGGACCGACCCGAAGCCGAGCGCAACGACATCGAGCGGCAGGCGGTCAGCGCACTCGAACACCTCGCCGACGCCGTGCTGTTCGTCGTCGACGCCAGCGGCGACTGCGGCTACCCGCTCGACGCGCAGTTGGAGCTCCGCGACGAACTGCAGCGACGGTTCGACGCGCCCGTCCTCACCGTCTGTAACAAGAGCGACCGCTCGACGGACGTCGACGCCGACGCCTACATGAGCGTCACCGAAGGGGAGGGCGTCGACGACGTGCTCGACATGGCCGTCGACGCCGTCGGCTTCGAACCTGACATCCCGCCGTCGCGGCGCGAGTAAGCCGAAGCCGAGGGCTCCCTCGAAGTGTTCGGTAGGTTTCCGAAATAAAGTGACTGGATAGCGCCCGAACGGCTGTCCGCTACCGGTAGACGGTCATCCAGGCGTGGGCGTGCCGGGCCCCATCGGCGTTTCGTCGTCCTCCTTGTCACCGCGGTTGAGGATTGCATCTCGAACCCGGTCAAACGCGGACTTGTCCGTGCGAGTGATGGGTGAGTGCATACTGCATGCCGTGTTGGTTATTAGCACACTTAGGCCTGGCGGGAGCAGGTGCTACGGCACTACCGATTCGGGCGGCCTTCGGACTAGTTTCGTCGCTCCGCCAGTTCTCGATGTTTGCCACGCTGGTACAGCCAAAAGAGCACCAGAACCGTCACCGGGAAGAACACGATTGCGACGAGTGCGGCCGGTGGAAACAACACGAAGAGGGCGAACGTCCGCCACGAAACGAGCGTGTCGTGGGGCATACAGTCGACTACGAGTCTCCGGATGTAATTTTTCTGGGTTCCACAGAGTCGGGTGAAAAGAGGGCCGAAACGTCGAGGTGCATATCGGTAAGATGGAGGGGAGTGGCGTCAGCGGACACCCGAGAGGCGAACGGCGGATGGAAGGCGCGTCAGCGGGGCGAACCGCGGAGGGAGGCGGCGTCAGCGGGGAACCGGGAAACGAACCGCGGAGGGAGGTGGCGTCAGCGGGAGGCGAACGGCGGAGGGAGGTGGCGTCAGCGGACGACCAATCGGACCACTCTACTTCGTCGCTCAGTTGGCCGCGTACGTCGCTTGCACCGTCACGGTGACGGAGACCGGTCCGGGGCGAACGCTCGTCCCGGCCGCTCCGGCGTCGCTGGCCATCTCGTAGCGGGGCGAGTACGGGTCGCTCGCGCTAGTCGTCGAGAGGGTTCTGACTTCACCGAGTTCGAGGTCGGCGGCCGAAGCGAGACTCGACGCCTCGCCCTCGGCGTCGGCGACGGCGGCGTCGATGGCTTCTTCGCGGAGTTCGGCGCGCTTCTCGTCGCTCAGCGTGAACTGGACGCCGTCGACGCGGGAGGCGCCGTTGTCGACGGCGACGTCGATGAGTTCGCCGGCGTGGTCGGGCGTCGCCTCCACGCGGTAGGCGTGGCGGGCGGTGTAGCCGACGACCCGGCGCTCCTCGCCGCTGTGGTCGTAGTCGGGCTGGACGGCGTAGTACTGGGTGGTGATATCGTCCTCGGCGACGCCGGCGTCGACGAGCGCCGCGACGAGCGTGTCGGAGCGGTTAGCAACGGTGTCGCGGGCCTCGGCGGCGCTGTCGGCGCGCGCTTCGACCGTGACCGAGAGCACCGCGACATCCGGGTCGGCGCTGGCTTCGCCCGACCCGGAGACGGAGAGCTGCTGACCGTCTGCGGCGGACGGAGACGAGGTCTGTAACGGTGCGAGACACCCGGCCGTCAACAGCGCGACGGCCAACACGACTGCGGGTAATCTGAGGCGCATACCGTCAGATGGTCACCTGAAACTATCAAGGCGCGCTAAGCACAAAGAGCCGTTTTACATACCGCTGCGCGCGTCCGCGAGGGAACCGCCGACCGGGCTGCTGCTCCCTCCGACTGCGACACGGACCCGGTTCGGTCCGTCGACCGGTCGATTTCGACGTATCTGACGACGACCGTGGTTCGTTCGGAACTGGCGATACCGAACGGTGCGTTCGTGTTCGCGCGGATGCGCTCGACGATGGCGTCGGCCACCGGCGGCGGGTCCATACCGACCGGGTGGCCGACCGTGACGGTGACCTGCCGCGGTTGACGGAACGGAATCTCGTCGTCGTACTGGACTTCGAGGTTGAGACGCGTCAGGTCCTCGTGTTCGGACAGCACCGCGTCGACGGACGTTCGGGCGGTCTCCTCGAAGCTACTCGTCCGGAAACTGGCGTACGTGACGCCCCCGAGAAACGACGAGAGCACGAGGATGGCGACGCCGAGCACCAGGATGCGTCGAAACGTCGCGTCTTCGGCGCTCGGGCGCTGAAAGAGGTCGACGGGGCGGTACCCCATGTACCAGAGCACCCCGAGAGCGGTGAAGTTTATCGAGATGAAGTTGACCAACACGAGGACGAACGACCCGAGAACGGTCGCCGGACTCCCCCACGCGATACCGATGCCGACGACGGCGATGGGCGGGACGAGCGCCGCGGCGATCATCACGCCGACGAGCGCCGCCGAGACCCCGGAAGAGATGCTCAGCGCGCCCGCGACGCCCGCCGCGAGCGCCACCGCCAGCGAGAGCACGTCGGGCGCGAGACGGAGGCGCACCTGCTGAACCTGAAACACCTCCTGGACGCCGAAGGGAGCGATGCCGGTCAGACGGAGAATCAACGCGAACACGGCGGCGCTGACGATGGCGAGGGCACCGCCCGCGATCTGCTGTTTGGCCCCTCTCAGGAACAGGTCGCGGTCGTCGACGACGCTGCCGACGCTCGTCGCCATCGCGGGGCCGACGAGCGGCGCGATAACCATCGACCCGACGATAACCGCGGCGTCGTTGAGCAGCAGGCCGGCCGTGGCGACGACGGCGCTGATCACCGTCATCGTCACGAACACCGGCATCTCCGGAGCGAGTTGCTCGGCCGAGGCGACGAGCTCCTCGCGGGCGATTCTGTCGCCGTTATCCTCCTCCTCGGCGTACTTCTCTCGCAGACCGTCGAAGCGCCGCGAGATAACCGTCTCCGCGTCGAGAACGACGGTGTACGCGTCGCGCTCGATTCCCGTCTCTCGGAGTTTCTCGAGCACCGGTTCGACCGCGTTCGTCGGCAACGGAATCGAGACGATGGCGATGTACTCGCGGCCGCTGGTCTCGTCTGAGAGCGCGTAGTCGATGCCCTCGTCGTCGAGGAGGTTCAAAATCGCCTCCCGCTTGCCCGCCGGAACCATCACCTGAACGAGTCGCACACCCGATACTCACAGCGAGAGGGGAAATATCCTGAGGAGTGGGCCGTCCGAGGAGGGGGCGGGCTCAGTTCGGTTCCAGACGCTGTAGTACCGGTATCTCGGCGAGCTTCTCCGCGCCGAGCGCGTTCCAGTCGACGCCGCCGGGCCGGTCGTACCGCGTCTCGGTCCGAACCGTCCGCTCGGGTGTCACCACGAGGTCGAGCGGAACGTCGTGGGCGTCGGGCGTCACCTCGGCGTCGTCGACGACTTGCAGTTCGTGGACCGTCGTCGCCACTGTCGTCTCGTCGTCGACGCAGTCGAGTTCCCGAAGCACCGCGAACTCGAGGTCGCTGTACCCCTCTCCCTTGCCGATTCGCGCACCCGTCTCGGTGACGGCGACGCTGCCGGCGACGATGAAGTCGACGTGCGGCATCTCGTCGGGGCCGACGGGGACGCCGTGCTTCGCCGACCCGGAGATCGTCGTCGCGGCGTCGATGTCGGCTATCTCCGCGGGGTCGAGTTTCAGAAACGGTTTCCCGTCGCGGAGTCGGGGGACGGCCACGTAGACCGTCTTGCCGTCGCGGAGCGCTCGGCGTCGAACGGGCAGCTGCGGCGCGTCGGGATTCGCCTTCACTGTCTCCGCCGCTCGCCACTCGTCGGTGTCGGCGAGTCCGTCGGCGGCCGCTTTCGCTCCGGCGAAGTTCGTGATTCGGCCCTCCGGCGGGTACGGAAAGCGGTTGACGCCCTCGGTTTCGAGGGTGGTCCAGACGCGTTCGCGGAGGTCCTGTTTCTCCATCGCGAGGGGGTTGTCGCCGACGCCACGAAAAGACCACCGGGTCCGCGCCCGACTCGGACGACCCCGAGTCGGACAGACCCGAATGACCCCGAGTCGGGCGGCCTCGGACGGGCCCGGAGCGACGCCCCCCGGCGAGAACGGCGTCCGACGGCGCGGACGGGAGTCGACGACGACAAGCGGCGCGTCCCGCGGCGTTTATCCGGCCGAGCGAACTATCGAGCGTATGTTCGAGAACCGACCGAACCGCGACGCCGAGGTGGTGTTCGTCGGCCGGTCGAACGTCGGGAAGTCGACGCTGATGCGCGAGTTGACCGGCCACTCCGGGTTCAGCACCGGAAAGAAGCCTGGCGTCACCCGCGAGCCGAACCACTTCGACTGGGCCGCCGAGAGCTTCATGTTCACCGACCTCCCGGGCTTCGGTTTCATGTCCGGCGTCGAGGAGGGCCGTCGCGAGCGGATCAAAACCGATATCGTCCGCTACATCGAGGACAACGCCGACTCGATTCTCGCCGCGGTGCTCGTCGTCGACGGCAAGAGCGTCGTCGACATCATCGACCGCCACACGAACGACGACGAGATTCCTCACGACGTGGAGATGTTCTACTTCCTCGACGAACTCGACGTCCCCGTCGTCGTCGCCGTCAACAAGATGGACAAAGTCGACGACAGGGACGAACGGCTGAACGAACTCTGCGACCGCCTCGGCCTGTTTCCGCCGTGGGAGCAGTGGGAAGGCGAGGTCGTCGCCCCCATCAGCGCCAAACGCGGCAGCATCGAACCGCTCAAGGAGGCGCTCCGATTCCACTTTCACGAGGCCAAGCGAGACGACTTACTGAAGTTCGTGAAGTAGCGGCGCGGTCCCGTTCGCGGGTCGGCTCTCGACTGCCGCGCTGTATAGACCACGGCCGAACTGTCTCTATATAGTCAAGAACACCCATACACGATTTATGGTCCCTCGTGCTGTTCTCACTGCGCCGGTGACATCCATGGCTACGAAACAGACAGAGACGGTGCTCTCACAGCACCTCACGACCGAACAGTACACGAAAGTCACCGATATCGCCGCGGAGGAGGGTTGCTCCGTCGACGACCTCCTCGCCGACATCGTCGACGAGTACGTCACGGAGTACGAGGCTGACGACCGCGAGACCAGCGGGACGGAACGGCCGCTTCACCCGCAGACGCGGGTCGGCCGCCACTCCAGCTACTTCTGACGCCGCGTCGTCTCCGTCGCCGAGTGTCGGACCGCTCAGACGACCCGGTTGACCATCTCCTCGCCGTCCCGAACCCGCTCGACGTTCTCCCGAAGGAGACCGGCGATATCGCGGTGGTAGTCGCGCGTCATCGCGCCGACGTGCGGCGTCAGCAAGACCTGCTCGAACTCCCAGAGCGGCGAGTCCTCGGGGAGCGGTTCCTCGGCGAACACGTCGAGCCCTGCGCCCGCAATCTCGCCCTCGCGGAGCGCCGCGACCAGCGCGTCCTCGTCGACGACGGGACCGCGAGCGACGTTGACGAGGTAGGCGTCCTCGCGCATCGCCTCGAACTCGGCCGCGTCGACGAGCCCTTCCGTCTCCTCGGTCAGCGGCGTCGCCACCGCGACGAACCGCGCGTCGGCGATAGCCTCGTGCAGGCGGTCGGGGGTGTACACCGTCTCGACGCCGTCGACGGGGTCGCCCGACCGGCGGACGCCGACGACGTCCATCCCGAGGCCGTTCGCCCGCTCGACGATGCCGCGGCCGAGCGTCCCGAGGCCGACGACGCAGATTCGCTCGCCGTCGACGGTGAACGGTCGCTCGTACGGCAGGCGCGTCCACTCCCGTTCGTTCTGCGCGTCGCGGTAGACGTACAGCCCGCGCGCGAACGAGAGCATCATCCCGGCCACCGTCTCGCCGATGGTGGTCCCGTGGATACCGGTGCTGTTGGTCAGTGCGACGCCGGCTTCCTCGTAGGCCGGAACGTCGAACTCGTCGTAACCCGCGCGGATGCAGTGGACCCAGTCGGCGTCCAGAAAGCCCGTCCCGGGCCCGAAGGCGACGACCGCGTCGCCGGGGCCGAACTCGGTGCCGTCTTCGACCTGCTCGACCGGGACGTCGAGGTCCGACAGCGCGTCCGCGAGCGCCGCGCCGGGAAGCGCCTCCTCGACCGACTCGTGAACCGCGATGCGAGTGAGATTCATACGGGGTACGTCACGGAGGACGCTCCTGAACGTTTCGAGGCCGGTCGAATCCGCCGGAGTCGTCGCTGGCGGTCGTGAGGAAGGGCGACTCGGAGTGAGGGTGTCGTCACAAGGGGCTCGGAGGGGGTAACCCTCGTCACTGTCGCCCACCGGGAGTACGAGAGACGGGGTTTTGACCGTCACGGTCCGCCGTCGGGGCGCGGTCGACGGAGGCCGAACCGCTACTCGCCCCACTCCTGCCACTCGCTCCACTCCCGTCACTCGCTCCACTCCCGCCACTCGCGTCGGTCCTCGGCCAACCGCGCCACCTCCTCGGCGTCGAGAACGCCCGACTCGGTGACGACTCCCGAGACGAACGCCGCGGGCGTCCGGTCGAACAGCGGGTTCTCGACCGATAGCGGCGCCTCCCCGTCGTACAGTTCCGACTCGGGCCGCGACTCCGGCGAGAACTCGTCGTCTGCGCTCACTTTGTCCGCGGCGGCGACGACGTAGAGAGGGACTCCCTCGCGCTCGGCGACGAGCGCCAGCATCCTCGTCCCCGCTTTGTTTGCGACGCTCCCGTCCGGAAAGACCGCGTCCGCGCCGACCAACGCGGCCGAAACGTCGCTCCCGGCGGCGACGTGCGCGAGCGCCGCGTCCGTCGTGAGCGTCACGTCCAGCCCCGCCTCGGCGAACGATTCGGCGGCGTCGATGCCCTCGCCCCCCGGCCGAGACTCGGCGACGAGCACGGGCCGTTCGGTCGCCGAGAGCGCGACTGTCGCCGTCCCGGAGCGCGAGAGCGTCGCTATCGCGCCCTCGTCGAGCGTCGAGAGGAGTTCGGTCGCCCGCGCCGCCGCCTCCTCGTCCGCGTCGAGCGCCGCTCGAATCACCGCCTCCGCCGCGTCGCGGACGCCCGCCGGCGTTTGGCCGCGCTCCACCGCCTCGAACATCGTCCGGTTGATTCGGTTGGCGACGACGGCCATCCCCGGCCGAGCGTCGCGGAGTTCGCGGGCGACGGCGGCGACGCGGGCCCAGCCGTCCTCACCGTCGTCGCCGTGTTCACGGCCTCCCCCGCCGCTTCCGCGTTCGAGGCCGCGCGCGACGTCCGCCGCCTCGTCGCGCAGCGCTTCGAGCGCGCGAACCGAGACGTACGCTGCGCCGTGGATGTCGTCCTCTCGCACGCTATCGACGGTCGGTGCGACGCGTCGATACGTCTCCCAGAGCTTCGGAACGGTCGGTCGGTCGAGCATCGACTGCGGGGGGAGCCACTCCCAGCCGGCGAGTTCCTCGTTGGGCGACACCCCGCGCGAGTCGGAGTCGAACAGAAACGGGTGGACGGTCCACTCGCGGTCGTTTGCTTCGTCCGTGACGTCGAGCGGGTCGCCCGCGCGGACGAGCGTCGCACCGTCGATGCCCGTCTCCTCGCGTATCTCGCGGCGAGCGTCCGCGGAGGCGTCCTCGGGCGAACCCTCGACGTAGCCCGAGACGCCGCCCCACAGCCCCGCGTAGGTGCCGACGGCGTCGCTTCGTCGAACCAGCAGGACGTCCGCGCCGTCGCGGAGAAAGACCGTTACGACGTGAGTCATACGCGACGTTAGTCGACCGGCACAACGACTTTTGTGGTCGACGTGGCCGTCTATTCCGTATGCAGGTTGCTATACTCGGCGACACGCACATTCCGTCGAGTGCGGACGACCTCCCCGAGTGGGTTCGGACTCGGCTGGCCGACGCCGATTACACGCTCCACACCGGGGAGTTCGACTCGGTCGAGGCGTACGAGACAGTGCTGGCGCTCACCGACGGCATGCTGACGGCGGTGGCCGGCGACGCCGACCCGTCGGAGTTGGACCTTCAACCGGTCGAAGCCGTCGAGTTGGAGGGCGTCACGTTCGTCGTGACCCGCGACCGGGCGCGCCTCGCCGACGCCGTGCGAGAGCGTCTCGACGGCGCTCCCGTCGGCGACGACTCCGAAGGTGGCCTCGACGTGGTCGGTGTCCTCGGCGACGACCACGACCCGACAGACGAGCGCGTCGACGGCGTTCGAGTGCTTCGTCCGGGCAGCGCGACCGGCGCGCCGCCGACCGCCCAACCGACGATGTTCGTCGCGCAGGTCGAAGACGGCGAGTACGAGACGGCGCTGCGACCGTACGAGGAGTTGCAGTTCGATTGACCGGCAGCGCGGCGCTTTTCACGCCGCTCCGCAACCTCGGAGTATGGAACTGCTCGCCGTCCCCGACCTCCCGGAGATTCGGCCGGGAGACGACCTCGCGGCGCTGATTCGCGAGCGTATCGAACTGGAACCGGACGACGTCGTCTGCGTCGCCAGCACGGTGGTCTCGAAGAGCGAGGGCCGCCTCGCGGAGCTCTCGGAGTTCCCGGCGGGGCCGCGCGCCAGAGAGATCGCCGCACGCCTCGAAGCGATTTCCGGCGACGAGAAAGACCCGCGATTCGCACAGGCCGTCCTGGAGGAGAGCACCGAGATTATCATGGAGGCCCCGTTTCTCCTCACCGAGTCGCGGTTCGGCCACGTCGGCGTCAACGCCGGCATCGACCGCTCGAACGTGGCGGACGCGGACCTCCTCCTCCTGCCGAAACGACCCTCCGAGAGCGCCGAGCGCATCCGCGAGGAACTCCCCGCCGACCGCGTCGTCGTCACCGACACCTGCGGGCGACCGTTCCGCCACGGCCAGCGCGGCGTCGCCATCGGCTGGGCCGGGATGCCCGCCGCCCGCGACTGGCGCGGCGAGTCCGACCGCGACGGCCGCGAACTCGGCGTGACGGTCCAGAACGTCGTCGACGAACTCGCGGCGGCGGCGAACCTCGTCGCCGGCGAGGGCGACGGCGGCACGCCCGTCGTCGTCGTCCGCGGCTTCGAGTTCGGCGACCACGAGGAATCGGACGCGCACTTCCGCGAGGTCGACGGCGACTTCGTTCGGCAGGCGCTCAGAGAGTGGACGTTCGAGTCGAACTGAAGGGGTTCGGCGAGCGACGCGACGCGCGGCGAAGCGACTCAGCGCTCGTCGAGCGCGCGTTCGATGCGGTCGAAGCCGAGTTCGAGTCGGTCGAGGCTGTTGGCGAAACTGAGCCGAAGCTTCCCCGCGCCGGCGTCGCCGAAGCCGTCGCCGGGCGCGAGCACGACGCCGTACTCCGTGAGAAGTTCCTTCGCCACGTCGAGACTCGACCCCTCCACGTCGATGTCGAGGAAGGCGTAGAACGCCCCCTGCGGTTTCGGACAGCTGAGACCCTCGATGCCGTCGACGCGATCGACGACGTAGTCGCGGCGCTCGCGGAACGCCTCGTACATCGCCTCGACCGGTTCCTGTGGGCCCGTCAGCGCCGCGAGCGCGGCGTACTGGGCGACGCTCGACGCGCACGAGGTGGTGCTCTCGTGAATCTTGGTCACCTCGTCGATGATTTCGCCGGGGCCGCAGAGCCAGCCGACGCGCCACCCCGTCATCGCGTACGTCTTCGAGCAGGAGTTGACGGTCAGCACGTGGTCGGGATGGCCGGTGAGCGCCGCGATGCCCGTCGGGTCGCGGTCGTAGGCGAGTCCCAGATACACCTCGTCGGCGATGACGTAGGCGTCGTACTCGGCGGCCGCGGCGACAACCTCTCGAATCGCGCTTTCGTCGTACATCCGCCCCGTCGGGTTCGAGGGCGAACAGAGGACGACCGCGGCGGTGTTCTCGTTCAGCGCGTCGGTGACGCGCGCGACGTCGAGCGAGTAGCCCTCGTCTGCGGGCATCGGCACCTCGACGGGGACGCCGTCGGCGAGTTTCGCCTGCGCCCAGTAGTTCGGCCAGCTGGGCGAGGGGATGAGCAGTTCCTCGCCGGGGCCCACAGTCGAAAGCACGGCGAGCAGCAGCGCCTCCATCCCGCCGTTGGTGACGACGACCTCGTCGGCGGCGACCTCCACGTCGAAGCGGTCGGCCATCGTCCCGGAGATGGCCTCGCGGACTTCGGGGAGGCCGGCGTTCGAGGTGTAGTGCGTCTCTCCCGCGCGGGCGGCCTCGGCGGCGGCGTCGACGACGTGTTCGGGCGTGTCGAAGTCCGGTTCGCCGACTTCGAGGCGGACGAGGTCGCGGTCGGTCGCCTCCGCGAGGTCGAACATCACGCGGATGCTGGAGCGGTCGACCGCCCGGACGCGTTCGGTGGGTGTTGCCATGGTCGTGGTGGCGACCAGCGCCGCAAAAACGTTCGCGTGGCGGCGTTTCGCGCGCGACGGTGGGCGACGACGTGACGCGAACGCAGGCGGCCGGAACCGGCGAAGTGCGCGCAGACAGAGGCAGGTCGTGACGGGACGCCGGTCTTTTTATTTGCGCACACCCTCGGCGCACACGAATGACGACACCCCGCAAGCGCCGCCACTCCCGCCGCCGACCGACGAGACGAGGTGAGCGGTGATGCTCGGCATCGAACTGACGCCCGAACATCCGGTCTCGGAACTCGTCGAACTCGGCGTCGCCGCCGAGGAGACCGGTTTCGACTCGGTGTTCGTCTCGGCGCACTACAACAACCGCGACGCGTTCGCCGTCCTCTCGCAGTTGGCCGCCGCGACCGACTCGGTTCGACTCGGCCCGGGCGTCGCCAACCCCTTCGAGACGCACCCCGTCACGCTCGCCTCGAAGGTGGCGACGCTCGCGGAAGCCAGCGACGGCCGCGCGACGTTCGGCATCGGGCCGGGCGATCCCTCGACGTTGCGAAATCTGGGCCTCGAAGACGAGCGGGGCCTCCGGCCCGTGCTAGAGGCGTTCAAAGTCGCACAGAAGCTCTGGAACGGCGAGCGCGTCGACCACGAGGGGACGTTCGAGGCGCACGACGCCGGGTTGAACTACGACCCGCCAGGCGAGATTCCCGTGTACGTCGGCGGCGAGGGGCCGCACATGTGCCGGATGGCCGCCAAGCACGCCGACGGCCTCCTGTTCAACGGCTCCCACCCCGACGACCTCGCGTGGGCGCGCGAACAGGTCGAACAGGGACTCGCGGACCGACCCGACGAGCGCGGCGAGTTCGACCTCGCGGCCTACGCCTCGGTCAGCGTCGCCAAGGGCAGAGAGTCGGCGCGCGAGGCCGCCCGGCCGCCGGTCGCGTTCATCGCCGCGGGGGCGGCCCCGCCGGTGCTGGAGCGACACGGTATCGACCGCGAGCGGGCCGGCGAAATCGGCGAGAAGATAAGCGCGGGCGAGTTTTCAGCAGCCTTCGACCTCGTCACGCCCGCGATGGTCGACGCGTTCTGCATGGCCGGGACGGTCGGCGAGGTGACGACGCGGATGGAGAAGGTGCTTCGGCACGCCGACGGCGTGGTCGTCGGGTCGCCGCTCGGTCCGGACCTCGAATCCGCGATCAGTCTCGCCGGACGCGCGTACGACCGGGCGACGAGACGTTGACGCCGAACTCGCGGACGACCGCGCCGGCGGCGAGGTAGAGTAGCACGAGCGACGCGCCGACGACCATCGCGCCGCCGGCGGCCATCGAAACCGCGCGGAAAACGGTGGAGACGACGTCGCCGCCGGACAGCAGCACGTCGGTGACGAACAGGCCGACGAGTTGGAACGCGCTCACGACGAGTTGTGTGAGGAAGTCGAGTATCGTAACCATGCACGGGCGTTGGAACCGCCGGTATATGGGTGTTGGTGGTTAGCGTCCGTCGTCGCGCCGTTCACGGCGATGGCCGTGTTCGGCGTCCTCGTCCGGTCGCACTCGGCGTCCCGTCTGGCCGCACTCGGCATCCTCGTCCGGTCGCTCGTCTCCGACACCGAGCGCACCGCGTGAACCGTTCAACGGAACCGCTTAAGCGTCGCCGACGACGACGAACGAGCATGGGAGAGGACCGCTCGCTGGACGAGTTCCTCGGCAAGTCGGGGGCGGACAGCGTCGGCGACGGGGAGTCGCCGGAGGAAGACACCGAGCGGAGCGAACCGAGCGACGGCGACATCAAGTCACCGAGCGACGGCGACGCCGAGGACGCGAAACCGGCGATCCCCACGTTCCGATGGTCGTCGACGGGCGCGGCCTGCGACGCCTGCGGCGAGACGGTCCAGCGGCGCTGGCGCGACGAGGAGACCGACGGGTTCGTCTGTATCGACTGCAAGCCGTGGTAGCGCGGTAGCGAGACGAAGCGAGGGCAGCGCCCGACTACGCCAATCGAGACTGCCCGCGCTGGAAACCGCGAACGAGCGCCTCCTCCTCGATGGAGAGCACCGTCGGGCGGCCGTGCGGGCAGGCGTACGGCTGGTCGCACTCGCCGAGTCGCCGGAGGAGCGCCGTCGCGTCCTCGCCGGAGAGCGTGTCGCCCGCCTTCAGCGACGGGTGACAGGCGAGGTCCTTCAGCAACTCGTCGCGCAGTTCCTCGGGTTTCGCACCCGCCCGGAGGGTGTCGAGCGTGTCGCGGAGCGCGTCGGCGTCGAGCACGCGCCCGAGCGGCGCGGGGACGGCGGTGAGTCGGAACGCCGACCCGCCGAAGGGGTCGAGGTCGAAGCCGAGTCTCGACAGCGTCTCGCGGTGGGCCTCCACCGCGGCGGCCTCCGGCGGCGACAGCGAGAGCGTCTGGGCGGGGTCGACGTCGACCGACGCCACCTCCTCGCCGTCGAGCGCCGCTCGGAGACGCTCGTAGTTGACGCGCTCGTGGGCGGCGTGCTGGTCGACGACGAGCAGGTCGTCGTCGGCCTCGCAGAGCAGGTACAGTTCGCGGAACTGCCCGATGACGCTCACGTCGTCGAAGTCGGAGTCGTGGGAGACGGAGGCGAGAGACGAGTCGAGGTTCATCGCGACGGCGGCGCTCCGGCGGAGGTCGGCGGTCGTGAGCGCGTCGTTTACCGCCGTCTCGACGGCGTCGGCGACGGCCGACTCGTCGCGGAAGGCGACCCGTTCCTTGGCGGGGTGGACGTTCGCGTCGACCAGTTCCGGGGGAAGCGAGACGGCGACGACGGCGACGGGGAAGCGACCGTTCGAGAGCAGGTTGCCGTAGCCGCGGACCGCCGCCCTGCGGACCACCTCGTCGCGCAGCGCTCGGCCGTTGACGGCGGTGTGGACGTGGCTGTGCTGCGCGCGGGTGATGGAGGGGTAGACGAGCAGCCCCTCGACTTCGAGCGAGTACTCGTCTCCGTCGAACTCGACTGTCGTCCGGTGGTCGAACTCGGTGCTCTGTCCGGCCACGTCGCGGCCGTACGCCCCGAGGACGGCGTCGGTGTAGCCCGTTCCAGTCGTCTTGAACGTCTCGCGGCCGTCGTGGGTGAGCGAGAATCTGACGCGGGGGTTCGCCAGGGCGTACCGGGTCACCACGTCGCTGATGCGGCCGAACTCCGTTCGCGCGGCGGCGAGGCTCTTCCGACGCGCCGGGCGGTTGTGAAAGAGGTCCCGGACTTCGACGGTCGTCCCGACGGCGCGTCCCGCCGGGTCGACGCGCTTCTCGCCGTCTTCGACGACGACGCGGGTCCCCCGCGGGCCGCCGTCGTTCGTCGTCACGTCGAGCGTCGCCACCGATGCCATGCTCGGCAGCGCCTCGCCGCGGAATCCGAGCGTGTCGACGGCGTCGACGTCGTCGGGACCGTCGAGTTTGCTCGTCGTGTGGCGTTCGACGGCGAGGGCGGCGTCGTCCTCGCCCATCCCCGCGCCGTCGTCGGCGACGCGGATGCGTTCGGTGCCGTCGCCGTCGACGGTCACGTCGACGCGGGTCGCGCCCGCGTCGAGGCTGTTCTCCACCAGTTCGGTGACGACGCTGGCCGGGCGCGTCACTACCTCGCCGGCGGCGATCTTCGCTATCGTTTCGCTGTCTAATCGTGAGATCATCGAATCTACTCGTCGAGGGTGCGTTGGAGGTCGTTCAGCAGGGTCAACGCCTCCAGCGGCGTCGTCGTCGCCACGTCGACGTCGCGGAGGGTTTCGGCCACCTCGCGGAGGCGGTCGTCGGTGCCGTCTGTCGATTGTCGCTCCGCGAGCATGGGGGTTTCGTCGGTCCCGTCAGCGGACTGTCCGTTCGTCGAGAACGACGCGAGCGACGTGTTCTCGGCCCGAGTCGGGCGCGACTCGGGGCGGGTCTGGGTCGCCGAGTCGGTGCTGTCGCCACCGCCGTCGCCGGTCTGCGAGTCGTCGACGAGTCGTTCGGAGCGCTCGACGACCGAACTCGGCACGCCGGCCATCCGCGCGACCTCGACGCCGTACGACGACGACGACGCGCCCTCGGCGACGCGGTGCAGGAACGTCACCTCCGCTCCGGTTTCGTCTCCGTCGGGGTCGTTGTCGTTTCCGCGTTCGACGGTGAAGTGGAGGTTCTGAACGCCCGACAGCTCCTCGGCGACGCCCGTGAGTTCGTGGTAGTGCGTGGCGAACAGCGTCGTCGCCCCCACCTCGTCGTGGAGGAACTCGGTCGTCGCCCGCGCGATGGCGAGGCCGTCGGTCGTGCTCGTGCCGCGGCCGACCTCGTCGAGGAGGACGAGCGAGTTCTCCGTGGCGTGGTGCAGAATCGTCGTCAGTTCGCTCATCTCGCGCATGAACGTCGACTGGCCGCCCGCGATGTCGTCGGACGCGCCGACGCGGGTGAACACGCGGTCGACGACCGGCAGGCGAGCGGAGTCGGCGGGCACGAAACTCCCCAGTTGCGCGAGGACGACGACGAGCGCGACCTGCCGCATGTAGGTGGATTTGCCGCTCATGTTCGGCCCGGTGACGAGCGCGATTCGCTCGTCGGTGAGGTCCGTGGGGTTGGGGACGAACGACTCCTGCTGGCGCTCGACGACCGGGTGTCTGCCGCCTTCGATGCGGATTCCCTCGGCACCGAGTTCCGGGCGGACGTAGTCGTTCTCGACGGCGACCGAGGCGAGCGTGGTCAGCACGTCGATAGTCGCCAGCGCGTCGGCGACCGACTGGATGCGCTCGCTCTCTTCGCCGACGTCGCGACGAACGTCTCTGAACAGTTCGTATTCGAGGGCGTCGGCGCGCTCTGACGCGCCGAAAATCTCGTCCTCGCGGCGCTTCAGTTCGGGCGTGTAGAAGCGCTCGGAGTTCTTGAGGGTCTGCCGCCGCGTGTAGTCGTCGGGCACCCGGTCGAGGTTCGGGTTCGTCACCTCGATGTAGTAGCCGTGGACCTGGTTGTGGCCGACCGACAGCGAGTCGATGCCGGTTCGCTCTCGCTCCCGCTCTTCGAGGTCGGCGACCCACTGCCGGCCCTCGCGCTCGGTCGCGCGCAACTCGTCGAGTTCGTCGTCGAATCCTTCCCTGATGACGCCGCCCTCGGTAATCTCCATCGGCGGGTCCGACGCGATGGCCCTGCCCACCAGGTCGCGCACGTCTTCGAGTTCGTCGAGCGAGTCGCGGAGCGAACGGAGGCGGTCGCTCTCGGCGTCTTCGAGCGCCGCCTTCACGTCGGGCACCACGTCGAGCGTCGCCTTCAGCGAGCGGAGGTCGCGCGCGTTCGCCCGGCCGCGGGAGACGCGGGCGACGAGTCGCTCCACGTCGTACACGTCCCGCAGGTGGTCGTGGAGGTCCTCGCGGACGAAGGAGCGAGACGCGAGCTCGTCCACGGCATCGAGGCGCGCGACGATGCGCTCGCGGTCGACGAGGGGGCGGCGGAGCCACTGCCGGAGGCGACGACGACCGAGCGCGCAGGCGGTGTCGTCGAGGGTGTCGAACAGCGTCGGTCCCGCCGATGGTCCCTGCGACTCGAACAGTTCGAGGCTCCGCAGCGCCGTCGCGTCGAGGCGGAGGCCGTCGCGGGGGTTGTAGCGCCGGATGCGCGAGACGTACTCCAGCGTCTCGTCGCCCTGCGTGTACTCGGCGTAGGCGAGCAGCGCGCCGACCGCGCGCAGTTCGGCGTCGTTGCCGACGACCGCCTCGGGCCGAGGAACGTACTTTGCGAGCGTCTCGCCGGCGGCGTCGCGCTCGAACGCGTCGGGGTCGAACTCGGTGCGCATCGCGTCGCCGTCGAGGTCTGCGGGGTCGACGGCGGCGTCGGGGCCGACGACCACCTCCGCGGGGGCGACTCGCTGAAGCTCTTCGAGCGCGCGTTCGGGCGTGTCGGCGCTCGTGACGAGGCACTCGCCCGTAGAGACGTCGACGGCGGCGACGGCGTGGTGTGCGGGGTCGCTGTCGTCGGTGGCGCGGCCGGCGTCGTCTCGTTCCTCGCTGGCGACGCAGGCGACGTAGTTCGTCGACCCCGGCGCGAGCAGTTCGTCGTCGACGACGGTGCCGGGGGTGACGATCTGCGTCACCGCGCGGTCGACGAGGCCGGAGGCCTCAGAGGCGTCTTCGACCTGGTCGGCGACGGCGACGCGGTAGCCCGCGTCCAAGAGCGTCTCGACGTAGGAGGCGGCGTTGTCGATGGGGATGCCCGTCATCGGGTAGGTGCCCGTCGAGTCCTCCCGCTGGGTGAGCGTCAGTTCGAGCACGCGGGCGGTCTCCTCGGCCGCCTCGCAGAACGTCTCGTAGAAGTCGCCGACCTGAAAGAGGACCAGGAACTCGTCGTACGCCGCGCAGAGGTCGTAGTACTGGCTCAGCATCGGCGTCAGGTCCTCGCGGTTCGCCCGCATCTTCGCCGGAGGTCCCGTGACCGCGGTCATACCGAGAGAGGGGAGCGCGGGCGGTAAAAGCCACACGACAACGGGCCGCGGCGTCGCGGCGCCACACGCGTACGCCCGGCAAAGTTACGTGGATTCGACCGTTATAGAACAGCGAGAGACGTGTGCGCCTCAGCCTCACGGCCAGTTAACCCGGACCGACGCGACGCCCGAGCAGTGCCGAATGTGTCCTCACTACGCATCATATGACTGACGCAGAGACGACGACCCACGGAGCGAGCGAACGCACAGCCTTACCCGTCGAGGAGACAGCGGCCCTCGTCGGGCGGATCTCCGAGAACGTCGAGCGCGTCATCGTCGGCCACGGCGACGCCATCGAGCACATGGTCATAACGCTTCTCGCCAGAGGGCATCTGCTGCTCGAAGACGTGCCGGGGGTCGGTAAGACGATGCTCGCGCGGTCTATCGCCCGCTCGGTCGACTGTTCGTTCACGCGCGTTCAGTTCACGCCGGACCTGCTCCCGTCGGACGTGACGGGCGTCAACGTCTTCGACCAGAAGACGCGCGAGTTCGAGTTCCAGCCCGGTCCGGTGTTCGGCAACGTCGTCCTCGGCGACGAGATAAACCGCGCACCGCCGAAAACTCAGAGCGCGCTGTTGGAGGCGATGGAGGAGTCGCAGGTCACCGTCGACGGCACGACGCACCCGCTGCCGAACCCCTTCACCGTCATCGCGACGCAGAACGACGTCGAACTCAGTCGTACGTACGAACTACCGATCGCCGAGATCGACCGCTTCATGAAGAAGCTCCGTCTCGGCTACCCGGACGAGGCCGATGAGACGGAACTGCTGGGCCGCGTTTCGAACCGGCACCCCATCGAGACGCTCGAACCGGTCGCGACCACCGAAGACGTGCTGCGGGCGCGAGAGACGGTCGCCGCCGTCGAGGTGTCCGAGCCGGTCCGGTCGTACGTCTCGAAACTGGCGACGTACACGCGGAACAATGCCGAACTGGGCGTCAGTCCGCGCGGCAGCATCGCGCTGGTTCGCGCCTCGCAGGCCCGAGCGGTGCTCGACGCCCGCGAGTACGTCGTTCCCGACGACGTGCAGACGGAGCTCCGGAGCGTGTGGGCCCACCGCATCCGTCCGGAGACGGGAAGCGAAACCGGGACGAGTGTCGTTCAGGCGGCGTTAGAGGCCGTCTCGGTGGAATGAGACTCACGCGGCGCGGTGTGGCCGTCGTCGGCGTCTGCGTCGCCGGGGTCGTCGCCGCCGAACTGTACGGCTCCCGCTCGCTGAACGCCGTCGTCTTCCCCGCGCTCGTCGCGCTCGTCGCCGCGGTCGTCCAACTCCAGTCGTTCGACGAGCCGAGCGTCCACCGCGCCGTCCCCGACGACGGCTTCGTCGGCGAGACCCACGAGGTGACGCTCGAACTCGCGACCGACGGGACGCCGTACAGCGCGGACGTCGTCGACCGCGTCGGCGACGGCCTCTCGCGCCGGACGGGCGCGGCGAGAACCGAGACCACCGTCGGCGGCGACCCCGTCGGCTACGACGTGACGTACGAGCGACGAGGCGAGCGCACGCTCGGTCCCGTGACCGTCGTCGCGCGCGACGTGTTCGGGCTGCTCGAGACGGAGTTTACCTGCCGCGACACCGACCGCGTGCTCGTCTATCCGTCGGTTCGGCGGGTCCCCGGGTGGGCGCGCGCGGAGCTCTCGGGCGTCCACGGCGTCGGACTCACCGAGGACCGCGACGAGTTCAACACCATCCGCGAGTACCGCCCCGGCGACGCCCTGCGCGACGTTCACTGGCGCTCCAGCGCCAAGCGCGGCAACCTCATCGTCACGGAGTACAGCGCCGACGAGGAGCGACGCGCAGTGACGCTCACGGCGGGCGGGCAGACAAAGCGCGCCGACGCGATGGCCGAGGCCGTCGCCAGCCTCTCGTTCGCGCTGTTGGAGGCGGGCGTGCCGGTCACGGTCTCGGCGCCCGGCGGACGAATCGACGCGGAACCGACCGCCCGCGACAGACGGCGGTTGCTCGAACTGCTGGCGCGAACCGGCGGAGGGGAACCGCCGGAGGCGACCGCCGACGTGGTCGTCCGCGCCGAGCGCGACGCGGTTCGGGTGCTCGTCGACGACCGGGAGACGTCGTTCGAGGCGCTGACCGAGAGGCGACGGGCGACCGACAGAAGCGCCGCTGCAGACGGGGAGTCGTCGACCGACCGGCCGGAAACCGCGCGCTCGGACGGCGGCCAGCGGTCGACGGGTGAGACTGCGTGAGCCGTCGCACGAGTCGCCGCACCTTCCGCGGCGGCGCGCTCGCGGCCGTCGCGTTGTTACTGTTCGCGCTCACGAGCGTGCTCTATCACATCACCGACGTCGTCGGCGTCGGCGAGAGTGCGACGTATCTCCTCGTCGTCGCCGGAACCGTGCTGGCCGCGACGGGAGTCGCGCGGCTGTTCCGGCCGCGAACGGCGTTCGTGTTGACGCTGCTGTTTCTCCTGGCGGGGTTCGCGGCGTACTTCTTCTCCTTACCGGAGGCGCAGCGCGCCGCGTTCTCTCTCGACGGAGTGCTCGCAGACGTCGTGGCGTTGCTCACCGGTCTGTCGGTGCTGCGGCTGGCGCAGGCGGACGTGTGGGCGCTCGCGGCGACGCCCGCGCCGGTGTTCTTCACGTGGTATCTGGCGCTCCGTCGGCGCTACGTGAGCGCGGCGACGGTCGGCGGGGCGACGCTCCTGCTGTTGGTACTCACGGGCGACGCGGACCCCCTGACGACGCTCGCCGGCGTCGTGGGCGTCGCCGGCGCGGTCGGCCTGGGAACGCTCGAAGCCCGCGGAGGTGTCAGCGCGCAACTGGATACGTTCGCTATCGTAATCGCGGCGATGATCGTCGCCTCGGCGTCGCTGTCGGTCGTTCCGGGCGGTGCGACGCAACCGCTGCTCCCGGAGACGAACGCGCCGACGAGCGAACAGAATCTCGTCCAGTCGAGCGACCAAGTCGACATCGAAGGGAGCATCAGACTGTCACCGAAAGTGCGGTTCAGCGTCGAGAGCGCTGAACCGCGCTACTGGCGCACCTCGGTGTACGACCGCTACACCGGCGGCGGGTGGGTGCGGTCCGAATCCGAGACCCGAGTGTACGACGGCCGACTGGAGAGCGGGCCGGGCGAGCGCCGCGAACTCACCCAGCGCGTGACAGCGCGGACGCGACTGGAGTCGCTGCCGGCGGCGGCCGAACCGGTCGAACTGCGGGGTGGCCCCGCCGACGACGCGCTCGTCACCGACCAGGGGACGCTGCGCGCCGGCGGGTCGCTCCGCGCGAACGAGAGCTACACCGTCGTCAGCGAACCGCCGCGCTACACGTCCGAGCAGCTGCGGCGCTCCGGCGACGACTACCCCGACGAGGTAGCGGAGCGGTATCTCCAGTTGCCCGACAGCACGTCCGACCGCCTCCGCGAGCGCGCCGCGAACGTGACCGAAGACGAGGAGAACGCCTACGACAAGGCCGTCGCCGTCGAGGAGCATCTGGAGTCGACCAAGGAGTACTCGCTGACCGTCGACGAACCGTCGGGCGACGTCGCCGACGCGTTCCTCTTCGAGATGGAGGCGGGATACTGCACGTACTACGCGTCGACGATGGCCGTGATGCTCCGCTCGGAGGGGATTCCCGCGCGGATGGCGACCGGCTACACGCCCGGTCAGCAGGTCGCCGAGAACGAGTGGGTCGTCCGCGGGCTGAACGCCCACGCGTGGGTCGAGGTGTACTTCCCGGAGGTCGGCTGGGTGCAGTTCGACCCGACGCCGAGCGACCCGCGTCAGTCCGCCGAGAACGCTCGTCTGGAGAGCGCGCGACAGGGCGACGAGAGCAACGTCGACACCGGCAACTCCTCGGAGGGCGAGTGGACGCCGACGCCCACCGAGACGCCGGACGAGACGACCACCGACACGACGTCCACCGACACGAGCGCGGACGTCGACGGGCCGCAGGCCGAGCAGTCCGGCGCGAACGAGAGCCGTCCCAGTGGGGCGGTGAGCGGACTCGGAGAGAACCAGACGGCCGTGCCGACGACGAGCGAGAGCGTCGGCGCAGCCGAGGAGGACGCCGGCGGCGGCCTCCCGTCGAGCGAGACGCTCGGCGTCGGACTGGCGGCGCTCGTCGGACTGGCGGCGGTGGCGCGCCGAACCGGTGTCAGTACGCGAGCGTATCGGAGCGTCTGGGTGCGGGTTCAGGGACGGCGACGGACGCCCGAGCGGGATACCGAGCGGGCGTTCGAGCGACTCGAATACCTGCTGTCCCGGCAGTACCGGGCGCGTCGACCCGGCGAGACACCGCGGCGGTACTTGCGAAGTCTCTCCCGACTCGGCCTCGACGAGAGAGCGCTCCGCGTCGGTGAGGTGTACGAGCGCGCCCGGTACGGGCCGGGCGTCAGCCGCGACGAGGCGGAGTCGGCGATCGAGACGGTCGACGCGCTCGTCGGCCGGTCGACGCCGATACTGGGACGGTTCCGGTCGTAGCGGTCGTCACCAGCGACAGCCGCGGTGTCGGTCGCAGCCTCGGTCGTAGGCGACCCCCGCGGTGAGAGCCCACGGAAAGCGACCGAGGGGACCGGTTCCCGACACTGTTTTGTACCCCCATCGAGTAGTTCCGCCTTGTAATGTCGGAAGTCTGCTCGACGTGCGGGCTGCCTCAGGAACTCTGCGTCTGCGAAGACGTGGCGCGAGAGTCCCAAGAGATCAGCATCCGCATCGACGAGCGCCGCTACGGGAAGGAGGTAACGGTCATCGAAGGATTCGACCCCAAGGACGTGGACATGAGCAGTCTCTCCTCGGACCTGAAGTCGAAGTTCGCCTGCGGTGGAACCATCGAAGACGATTCCATCGAACTGCAGGGGAACCACAGTGGTCGCGTGGAGGACTTCCTCCGCGACAAAGGGTTCAACGTCGCGTGACCACGCCCGCATGACCAACTCCTGACTCGGCCTCACGTCGAGTCTCCGTTCTTTCACCGCTCCCCTCGTAGAGAGGCGAGTCCACCCGGCCGCCGCGGACGGGTGTCACTTACTCAATACTTTTGTGCGACGACGGAGAGCGATGAGCGTGAACGCTCCGAATCTGTTCGCCCCAGACGGCGGTACGAGGCGATTGTGGGGTCGGGTGACGCTCGCGATGTTCACGGTGACCGGCGTCGTCGTCGCGTCGGCGGAGTGGGGGTTGATTCCGCGAGACCTGATGATAGTCGGTGCGCCGGCTATCGTCGCCGCCTCACTCACCGATTGGTATCTCTACTACGAGTTTCCGGGTGACTCCGGGGCGAGTATCTGGCTACTCGTCTACGGATTTCTCTTCGTGCAGTCCGTCGTCGTCGCCGGTGTCGTAACGAAACTCGTCTCCTTCCGAATGGAGAATTAAAACGGCGACTGCGGTCCCTCGTCGCTCTCGGTCGGCCGCGCGGAGTCGACATCGCCGGTCCACGAGGTGAGTCCGCCTTTCATGCTCTCGACGCGGGCGTCTTTCGTCCCCTCGTAGGATTTGATGAGGCGGGCGGCCTGTTGGCTGGCTTGCCCGTGCGGGCAGACGGTGACGATTCGGTCCGCGTCGGCGAGCGCCTCGACGCGGTTCGGCAACTCGGCGAAGGGGATGTTCTCGCTGCCGGAGATGTGCTCGCGGTCGAACGCCGCCGGAGAGCGGATGTCGACGACTCGCGGCGGGTTCTCGCCGTCGAGGAGGTCCTCGACTTCTTCGGGCGTGATTTCGCCGTCCATATCACGACATTCCGGCGAAGACGGATAAGGGCGCGGGTCGCGGGGAAACGGTTATTATTGTGTTACGTAATTTCGTGATATGAAACGACCCCCGCGGCGGATAGCCCTCCTCCTCGTCACCCTCCTCGTCGTCTCCGCGGCGGGCGCGCTGACACTCCAACCCGCACCGACTGCCGAACACCGAGCCATCGCCGCCGACGACACGCCGACCGAGAAAGCGACGACAGCGATGGAGAACCTGCGAGCGACGAACTACACCTACGACCTCGACGTTCGGTTCGAGAGCGGGGCACACGACCGGTTCGCGTATGCCGTCGACGGGCGGAGCGGACGCGCGCACGGCAGCGCGGATATCGCAGACCGCCGGTACGAGGCGATGTACACCCACCACACGGTGTGGACGCGAAACACCACGTCCGAGACACCGAGCGCGTGGAACTCCAAGCCGAGCAAGTCGTACACAGATATTCACCTCTTCCGACCGCAGCAGGTTGAGAACGCGACGTTCGAGCAGGTGTCGGCGGACAACGGGACCCTCGTCCTCCGCGCGAACCTCACCGGTGAGGAGACGAGAGCGATGTACTTCGGACCGTGGAGTCAGAACAGCACCGCGACGTTGACGCTCCACGTCGACCGCGACCGGGAAATCGTCACCCGCGCGACGATGAACGTGACCGACGACGCCTCGGCGGGCCACTACCTGATGAGCGACGACGTCTCGACCGGCCAGTTCGAGGCGACGGTCAGCGACGTCGGCGAGACGGAAGTGGAGAAACCGGAGTCGGTTCCGTCGCCGACGGTCGACGAGGTGGTCAACCGAGTCGTCGTCGGTCTGCAGTCGCTCGACGGATAGATTACAACAGCCCGTCGTCTTTCGCCAGCAACAGTCCCTCGATAGTCGCGTCGTTCGTCGGTTGCGCGCGGGCGACGGCGACGGCGTCGTCAATGGGTACCGCCTTCGGCGTCAGGAACTCGTTGGAGTCGAGTTCTCGCTCGCCGGGCGAGAGACCCTCCGCGAAGACGATGCCGCGGCGGTGTCGAAGGAGGCCGGTGCAGGTCCAGAACTCCTGCAGCAGCGAGAGACTCGACGCCTCGAAGCCGGTCTCCTCGCGGAGTTCGCGCTCGGCCGCCTGCGTGAACGACTCGCCTTGCTCGACGATTCCTGCAGGGAGTTCCAACTGCGTCTCGCGGACGGTCGGTCGGTACTGCTCGACGAAGAGGACGTGGCCCTCCGCCACCGCGACGACGACGACGGCCGTCGAGAGTTCCGCCCAGTAGTACTGTTTCTCGGTGCCGTCGGGTTGCCGGACCCGGTCGTAGCCGCCGGTGAACCACCCCGTCTCGTACTCGGCCTTCGAGTCGAGGACGGGCCACTCGGGGTCGCCGAGCGCGTCGCGGCGACCGCCGTTGGCTGCGCTGTTCGTCCTACTGTCGTCGCGGTCGCTGTCGTCGCGGTCGCTGTCGTCGTGTGTTTCGTCGCTCATGGTTGCACTTGCTCCACGGCGACCCAGTAGCGCGTCCCGTCGTACTCGACGAGCACACGGCCGTCGCGTTCGGCGTCCGGGTTCTGCGTCGTGAGCGCGTCCCGTTCGTCGAACGGCGAGTGGGTGAACGACTCCTTCAGTCCGAACGGACCTTTCTGATACCCCTCCGAACGGCCCTCCGCGAGCGCCGTCGAGAGGTACGGATACCGCTGGCCGGAGAAGTCGGTGACGTTCACGGCCGGGCCCGAGGCGTCCGTCTCCTCGGCAGTGAGGTAGTACGGGTCGCCCGTGCCGAGATAGCTCGGGAGCGCCCCCAGCGCCAGCAGGCCGACGGCGAGGAGGACGACGAGCGCCAGCACGCGGCGCGTAATCGGTCGCACGTCCGTCGTTCGGACGGGGTAAGTAAACCGGTTGCGCTCGCGGCGGCGCGAAGTCGGGAGTGCGTCAGAACAACTCGCGGTACACCCGGCCGAACGCCTGCCGCCGGAGCGTCCCCGCCGCCGCCTCCGGTTCGTTCTGGTACGTCGCCGCGAGCACGCGGTCCGCGAAGGGAACCGCGTGCCAGACGACGTTGTCGACGTTCTCACTGCCGAGTCGCTCCACCTCGTAGTCGGGGTGCTCGTCGCACCACGCCTCGAACTCCTCGCGTGTGCCGTCGTGGACGACGAGCAACGAGGCAAACAGCGCGTCGCGTGCCGTCTCGACGACTTCGCCGGTCACTCGGTCGCGGTACTCGTCGCGGTCGAACTCCATCGCTTTGGCCGTCTCGCGGACGACGACCTGTGCGGCGGGGCCGACCGAGTCGTACAGCTCGCGCGCTTCGTCCTCGGAGTCGGGCGCGAACGCGCCGTCAGTCTGCATGCTCGCCCTGTCGGAGCGTCGCCCTAAACGCGTTTCCGTCCCGGGTCGTCGGTTACTCCTCGTCGGTGTCGCCGTCACCGACCTCGGCGTCGTCGACCTCGCTCTCGCTCTCTTCGTTCGCGGCCGAGTCCGACTCCGGTTCGTCCGTTTCGAGCATCTGCTGGGTCAACTCCTGCGCCTCCTGTAGCACCTGCTGGGCCTCCGCGCTCATCGACCCCGACCCGCGCTGCGCGGCCGAACCCGGGTCGAAGAAGCCGCCGGGGGAACTGTCGTGGTCGTGCTGGTGGCCGTGTCCGTGCTGGTGGCCACGCTCGGTGTGCGTCGACCCGACCGTGTCCTCGAACACCTCGTCGTACTCGGTCTCCTCGGCGTGGTCGGGGACGACCCCGGCGAGTTCTTTGGGGCCGCGCTCGCTCCAGTTCGGAATCTGCTCGTCGAGCCACGCCTCGTGCTCCTCGTGGCGGAGCATCGCCGTGAACGCGAGGTGGTTGGCGAGATGTTCGGCGTCGCGCTGCGGCACGTCGCAGACCGGACAGGCGTATCCCATGCTCGCCGTTGTCGCCGGAGCGAAAAAAGCGTACTACTCCTCGCCGCCGCGCTGCCACTCGTCGGCGTCGACGACCATCACCAGCGCCGCCTCGCCGTCCTCGTAGTACCGCGGGATGCGCCGCAGGGGTTCGAAGCCCTCGCTCTCGTACAGCGTCTTCGCCGGTTCGTTGTGTTCTCTGACTTCGAGTTTCACCAGGTTCGCGCCGCCGAGCGCCATCGAGACGAGCGACTGCCGCAACAGCATCCGACCGAGCCCTCGTCCGCGTGCGTCGGGGTGTACCGCGATGTCTTTGACGTGGCCGATGTCGCGGCCGTAGTTCGGCATCACGTCGGCGACGACGTAGCCGACGACGCGTTCGGCGCACCCGCCGTCGTCGCGCTCGACACGAACGCCGTCGTCGCTCGGTTCCGCTGACTGGTCGACGCCGTCGACGGCGACGAGAAAACCGGGCTCACCGAGAAACTGCTCGAACGCCGCGAACGGCCACGGCTGCTTGAAACAGGTCTTCTCGATTCGGAACACGTCGAGGAGGTCCGCCCGCTCGGCGCGTCGGACGGTCGTTCCTTCGGCGTCGGCGGGGATGGTAGTCACGGGAGGCCGTTCGAGGCGACGAATAATAAGCGCGCGGGCAACAGTCACGTTCGAGTGACCGTTCGGGTGTCCGTCCGAGACGGCGGTGACGAGGCGGCCGCTCGGCGAGCGAAAAATAGAGAAGTCGGGTGCGAACGCGCGTTCAGTCGTCGGCGGGCGTCGCGCCGCTGCCGCCTTCTTCGTACTGCTGCTTCGTCCACGAGAGCTTGCCGCCGGCGGCGAGAATCTCGCGCTCGCGCTCGGAGGCGTCGAGCTGGGCGGTCGCTTCCCAGTCGTCGTTCACGCGGACCGTGAACTCCTCCTGGCCGGAGCGGACGCCGTCGCCGACGTCGTCGACGATTTCGACGTCGTCGCCCTGCTCGATCTTCTCGTAGGTCTCCTCGTCGATGGTCAGCGGGACGAGGCCGAAGTTGAACAGGTTCGCCTTGTGGATGCGAGCGAACGACTGTGCGAGAACGCCCTCGATGCCGAGGTACATCGGGCAGAGCGCCGCGTGTTCGCGGGAGGAGCCCTGACCGTAGTTCTCGCCGGCGACGAGGAAGCCGCCGTCGGCGTCGAGTGCGCGCTGTGCGAAGGACTCGTCGACGCGCGAGAGCGTGAACTCCGAGAGCTTCGGCACGTTCGAGCGGAATTTGAGGATGTCCGACGTCGCCGGGATGATGTGGTCCGTCGTGATGTTGTCGGTCATCTTCAGGAGCGCCTCACCTTCGAGGTGCGACTGCAGCGGGTCCTTCAGCGGCACGTCGCCGATGTTCGGGCCCTTGATGAGGTCGTCGTCGACGGCCTCGTCGGGCGCGATGAGGTCGGCCTTCGAGCCGTCGTACTTGTCGGGCAGTTCGAGGCCCGGGTCCTCGAGGTCGCCGAGTTCGTCGGCGAGGTCGCGCGGGTCGACGATTTCGCCCTTGAGGGCGGCCGCGGTGGCGACCTCCGGCGAGCAGAGGTAGACGGAGTCGTCCTCGATGCCGGAGCGGCCCTCGAAGTTGCGGTTGAACGTGCGCAGCGACGTGGAGTCGGAGGCGGGCACGTGACCGATGCCGATACACGCACCGCAGGTCGCCTCGGAGAAGTTGACGCCCGCGGCCATCATCTCGGCGGTCCAGCCCTGACGGGCCAGAATCTCGGAGGCCTGCTTCGAGCCGGGCGCGACGATGAGGTCGGTCTTCTTGTTGATCTCGCGGCCCTTCAGCATCTTCGCGGCCGGGAGGATGTCGGGGTAGCCGCCGTTCGTACAGGAGCCGATGATGACCTGGTCGACGGACTCGCCCGCGACCTCGCGGACGGGCACGACGTTGTCGGGCATCGACGGCTTGGCGATGAGCGGTTCGAGGTCCGAGAGGTCGATGACGATCTCGTCGGCGTACTCGGCGTCGTCGTCGGGCTGGAGGTCGACGTGCTCGTCCTCGCGGCCGACGCGGCGGAGGAAGTCCTTGGTCTTCTCGTCGGTCGGGAAGATGGAGGAGGTCGCGCCGAGTTCCGTGCCCATGTTGGTGATGGTCGTGCGCTCCGGTACGGAGAGCGTCTCCACGCCGGGACCGGTGTACTCGAACACCTTGCCGACGCCGCCTTTCACCGAGAGCTGACGGAGCATCTCGAGGATGACGTCTTTCGCCGTCGACCACGCGGGCAGTTCGCCCTCCAGGCGGACGTTGACGACTTCCGGCATCTCGACGTAGTACGCGCCGCCGCCCATGGCGACGGCGATGTCGAGGCCGCCCGCGCCGATGGCGAGCTGACCGAGGCCGCCGGGCGTCGGGGTGTGGCTGTCCGAGCCCAGGAGGGTCTTACCGGGTGCCGCGAAGTTCTCCTTGTGGACGTTGTGGCAGATGCCGTTGCCCGGTCGGGAGAAGTGTGCGCCGAACGTACCCGCCGCGGAGCGGAGGAAGCGGTGGTCGTCCGTGTTCTTGAAGTCGAACTGGTACGTCTGGTGGTCGCAGTACTGCGCCGCGAGTTCGGTCTGGACTTCGTCCAGTTCGAGCGCCTCGAACTGCAGCCAGACCATCGTTCCTGTCGTGTCCTGCGTGAGGACCTGATCGATCTCGATGCCGATCTCCTCGCCGGGCGTGAGTTCACCCTCGACGAGGTGGTCGGCGAGAATTTTCTCAGTTACCGTCTGTCCCATAACGTCCGATGGTCGTCTCCCGTCGGATATAAATCCCGCGTGTTTCCTACCCGAAGAACCGTGTGGAATCGCATCGAGGCGGCAATTTTCGCGAAACTGGCGGTATAAATTCGGAACCGAGTAAAACTCGACCGCGGCGGCGACGCGTTTAAAATAGCGCGGTCACCACGACGAGCGCGACGGCGCCGACGACGAGGAGGTACGTTGTCAACACCAACAGCGGTTTGAGACCGGCGTCGCGCATCGCCTCGAGTCGTATTTCGAGCCCGAGTCCCGCGAAGGCGAGCGCAAACAACCAGTCACCCGCCCGCGAGATGATTTCCAACTGCCCGGCCGAGAACGCGCCGAGATTGGCGACGACCGCGAGCAGCAGAAAGCCGAGCAGGAACGTCGGGAACCCCGACCAGAGGCGCGCCGCCACCGATTTCGAATCGGTGTCGGCGGCGTACGCGAGCGCGTAGCCGACGGCGACGGCTCCGATGAACGTGTTCCTGAGGAGCTTGGTGAGCGTCGCCCACCGTCCGGCGACGGCGTCGTAGCCGAACCCCGCCGCCGTCACCGGCCCGGTGCTGAACATCGTCAGACCGGCCCAGACGCCGAACTCCGTGGAGTCGAGCGCCAACAGGCTCCCGACCGCCGGAAAGACGACGATGGTCACCGCGTCGAGGAGGAGAATGCTGGCGGCGACGTAGGCCAGTTGGTCCTCGTCGACGCCGATGCTCCCGCCGACCGTCGCCGCCGCCGAGACGCCGCAGACGCTGGCGCCGCTGGCGAGAAGCGACCCGGTTTTCGTCGGTAGGTCGAACGGAACCCGCGAGAGCGCCTCGACAAACAGGAGTCCCGAGACGACAGTCGCCGTCACGAGACCGACGAGGAGGAGCCCGGACGACTGGACGGCCTCGGCGGAGAGACTCGCACCCAGGAGCACGATTCCCGCCTCCAGCAGCGGCGTGTGGAGAGCCACACCGGGGCGGAATCGGTCGGCGACGCCGACGGTGTTGGCGACGAGTGCGCCGCCAGCGATGGCGAGAACGAGGCCGTCGACGGCCGGTGTCACCGATCCTACCGCGGACGCAACGACCGCGATACCGGCCAGGAGCGCCATCCCGGGGAGGCGTCGAGTGACGGTCGGCGCCACCGTCACCGGTGACCGTCGACGAGAGAGATTCTGAGACCGTCGACGAGAGGGATTCTGAGCCCGAGTGTCGTCGCCTGCTGTCCGCGTGCAACCCGTCGCCGCCGCGTCGCCGAGACGGCGGCTAAAATCACCGCTACATCAGATACGCCGACGGTGAGAGAGCGTCGAGAGACCATCGATAACTACCGAACCTGTAGCGGCGTGACGGTGATAACCGTTGTGTGATGCGACACGCGTAGCGGACAGAATTGCCCGTAGAAAACGGGAACGGCTATCTGCCGGGAACCGACATGCCGAGACATGTACCGAGCAGGTTCGTTCGTCGGCGACAACGTCTCGCCCGTTTCGGCGGAGCAGCTGCAACCGAACGGCGTCGACCTGACGCTCGAAGCGGTCTTCGAACAGCGCGAACCCGGTCGCATCGGGTGTGACGGGAAGGAAGTCGGCGACCGACAGGCGGTCGAACGCGAGGAGACCGACGGCGAGACGGAGACGTACTACCTCCCGCCGGGCGGCTACGTCGTCCGGTACGCGGAGACGGTCCGCATCCCGGAGGACCACGTCGGCTTCATCTACCCGCGGTCGTCGCTCTTGCGCAACTCCTGCATGCTGAACACGGCGGTGTGGGACGCCGGCTACGAGGGGAAAGGCGAGGGTCTCCTCGAAGTCCACCACGACGTCGAGATAGAGCGCGGGGCGCGAATCGCGCAGTTGGTGCTCGCGGCGGCCGACCACGACGGCACCTACGACGGGAGCTACCAGGGCGAGAATCTGTAACGACGTATCGGGAGCCAACCGTTCGCACGGCAAACGTTGTCGGAGAGTCATCCTTTTTACCTCGAGACGACTGGATGCGCCTAGATGAGTCTCATCGGGGAGTTCGTTCTGGACACGCCGATTCTCCAGCAGGCACTCTCCTCCGAACCCGGCGTCGTCGCCGACGTCGAGTTGATACAGACGGACGAGGCGGGCGTGATTCAGCTGTTCGTCTGGGTGACGGGAATCTCCGCGGAGGAGTTCGCCGCCGCCGTCGACGACGACCCGACGGTGACCAACCTCACCCCGCTCGTCGACGTCGACGACAAACGCCTCTACCACCTCGAATACACCGAGTACGGGCACAGTTTCTCGGCGTACCCGGCAGTGGTCGAACTGGGCGCGATGAATATCAACATGACGTGGGAGGACGGCGTCTGGCAGATTCGGATGCGGTTTCCCGACCGCGAAGCGCTCCAGGCGTACTACAAACAGGACCTCGACGTCGACGTGACCCGTCACCTGACGGCCGTGTACAGCGAGAGCGGCGAGTTGCCCGGCGAGTCGTTCGGTCTGACGGGACCCCAACGCGAGATTCTCGTACGGGCGCTCGACCGAGGATACTTCGAGGTGCCGCGGCGCACGACGCTGAGCGAACTCGCGGAGGAGATGGGGATCTCCGCACAGGCGGCCTCGGTTCGCCTCCGACGCGCCCACAAAACGTTCGTCCAGAACGGACTCGCCGGCGTCGACTGGAGTGACCGGGAGTTAGAGTATATAAATGATTGAACAGTCAACCGAGGATGCTACACAGTCTCTCATTACATATGGAGTATGGTCGGAGAGGTCGAATCGATGGAACACTCGAGCACCGAGGACAGCGTCGACGCGGACGGGCGCGCGAACGACGCACCTGGAACATCAGAGGCATGGTATCGCCCGGGTGAGTCCCTCGACTTGAGTGTCACTATCCTCGGCGCTGTCGCCGACGCGGCGGGTGTAGACCCGCTGCACAACGAGTTCTCCCCGCTCTACGACAGCGTCGACGTCGACGCGCTCGAGACTGCACTCTTCGGCCCTGATTCGCGACGGCCGCGAGACATCCGCGGCGAACTCGCCTTCGATTACGAAGGGTTCGAGGTCGCCGTGAGAGCGGACGGGCGAGTCAGCGTCAGTGCACGAGATTGAGCGGAGCGACCGGAGGCACCCCCAATCTGTCTCCGTTCATCACAACACTGACAGACGCGACGACCGCATCAGACATGGCTGGCTGACCCACGTCACTGGGTAGAGTTCGACTTCGGGAGACGTTGAGATTGCTCACGGTGCGTGACAGAGCACGTACCGTCCGTTCTCCCACCACCTTCTGCGTCACATCAGAGCACGAGCAACGGACGTCGGCGGGGAGCGAACGGAGTCGGCGGACCGACGGGAGTCGCTTCGCTCCTCGTGGGCGACTCGCACCGCTACGCGATGCTCGTCGGGTGGTTCGTCGCAGAAGCGGGCTGGGAGGGAGTTGAACCACGGTCGTTTCGCTCGCTGGCGCTCGCTTCACTCCCTGATTCAACACCTCCTGTAGCGTTTTCACTGCTCACTCGGTTCGCAGGAAAACGGGCTGGGAGGGAGTTGAACCCCCGACCGTCTGGTTAAAAGCCAGACGCTCTGCCTAACTGAGCTACCAGCCCTCGAACTGAGTTACGCGAGAGCGCTGAAAAGTGTTTACATCGGCGGCCGCCCGACAACGCGGCGAAACCCTCGGGCGTCCGAACGCTTAGGCGGGGGGGCGTCGTCGGTGTGGACATGAATCTCCGGACCTTCACCGAGGAGTTTCTCCGTTTCGACACGACCGACTGTCGGGAAGCGGCGGCGCAGTCGTGGTTCCGCGAGCGACTCGACGAGTTCGGCTTCGAGACCGTCGAGTGGCACGCGGACGCCGACCGTCTCGCCGAGCATCCGTCGTTTCCGGACGACCCCGACGACATCGTCGTCGCCGACAGACCGAGCGTCGCCGGCGTGCTGGAGTTCGGAAACCCCGACGCCGGACCGACGCTCGTACTGAACGGCCACAGCGACGTCGTGCCCGCCGAAGACGAACTGTGGGACAGCGACCCCTTCGAACCGACGTGGAACGGCGACGACCTCACCGCCCGCGGCGCGGTGGACATGAAGTCGGGAGTTGCCGCCTGCGTGTTCGCGGCGCTCGACGTGCGCGACGCCGTCGAAAACGAGGAACTGGAACTCGACGGTCGAATCGTCGTCGAGAGCGTCACCGGCGAGGAAGACGGGGGTATCGGAGCCGCCGCGGCGGCGCTCGACAACCCCTACCCGTTCGACCGCGACGCCGCCATCGTCGCCGAGCCGACCGACCTGACCGTCGTCACGGCGACGGAGGGGACCGTGATGAAGCGTCTCCACCTCACCGGGCGGTCGGCGCACGCGGCGACGCGGTGGGTCGGCGAGTCGGTCCTGCCGCACTTCGAGCGGATTCGTCACGCCTTCGAGGAACTCGAAGCCGAACGCGGCGAGCGCGTCCACCACCCGCTGTACGAGGAGTTCCCCGTCCCGTGGCCCATCTGCATCGGCCGCGTCGAGGCCGGGTCGTGGTCCTCGACGGTTCCGGCGTCGCTGACGGCGGAGATTCGCATCGGCGTCGCTCCCGGCGAGACGGTGGACGAGGTCGAGGAGGAGTACGAGGCGCGCCTCGCGGAGGTCGTCGCGGAGAGCGAGTGGCTCACCGAACACCCACCCGAGTTCGAGCGGTTCACCATCCAGTTCGAGTCCGCCGAAATCGACGCCGACGAACCGGTCGTCGCGGCGTTACAGGCCGCGATGGGCGACGCGGGGTTAGCCGATACAGAAGCCCGCGGCGCGACCTACGGCGCGGATTCGCGTCACTACGTCGAGGCCGGTATCCCGACCGTCGTGTTCGGACCGGGGACGATAGAACAGGCGCACTTCCCGAACGAGACGATCCACTGGCCGGACGTGGAGACGGCGCGGGCAACGATTGCGACGGCGGCGCGGCGGTACCTCGCGGAGAACTGACGGGGCTACAACTGCGGGGGCTACTCGTCTCCGTCGCGGAGGTACGCGACGAGCGCGTCGCTCAGCACGTCGTCGGGCGACCGGTCCGACAGCGACGCGCGACGGCGGAGTTCGACGTACGCCTCCGGCGGCAGCGAGACGGAGATGTGTCCCAGTTCGATTCCGCGCTCGCGGAGGGCGGACTCGACGCTCTCGCCGTCGTTGACGGCGCTGGCGAGGCGACGGACCTCGCGGACGGTGAGGTCGCCGTCGAGCGTCGCCCACGCGAGCGCGAACCGCGCCTCGCCGGAGACGCGAGCGATGTGCTTCGCCGCGGTGGGCGCGATGTGGCCGAGGGCGACGTGACGACGAACCGACCGCGGGAGGTCGTGGACCCGCGCCCACTTGCGGATGAACGCGACAGAGACGTCGCCGCCGGCCTCCTCGGCCGCCGCTTTGTACGACCCGACGCCGCGGACGAGCGCCGCACACGCCGCGGCACCGCGGAGCATGTAGACGTTGTCCGCGCTGCCGACCGTCGAGTCGGCGAACTGACGCACCGTCTCGGCGGCGTGGGCGACGCTCTCGGGGTCGTCGGGGTCGAAGCCGACCGCTTCGCGCGCCCGCTCACCCGTCACCGCGGGGTCCGAGCGGACGACCGGTTCGCCGACGGGCGAGGTGCGGTCGGCCTCCGAGGGCGGCACGTTCGGCGTCGGGTCGTCTCTCATCTACGGTCCGTTGGGCGGGGTCGGTCAAAAGCGTCCCGTGCTCTGGCCTGCGGGGTGCGATACCGACAGGTCGGGATATCGACTACGGGCGGCTGTCGGCGGAGCCCTGGGATTCGACGGTGCAGAGAACGACGGAGCACTGGGGGTCGGCGGCGCAGAGAACGACGGGGCGCTGGGAGTCGGCAGCTCATTGTGGGAATTTGAGGAGGATTCGAGTCAGTCGTCGGCGTTCTCGGCCGGGCGGGCGTCCGCCTGCGCTCGGCGTTCCGAGAGGTGTTCCCAGATTTCGGTACAGCCGGCGCCGTCTTCGAGACCCGAGAAGTGGTCGTCGTCGGTCGGGCAGTCGGCATCGGCCGAGCGGTCGGTATCGGCCGGGCGGTCGGCGTCGGGCGTCCTCTTCTCGGAGTGCGCCGGGTCACTCATCCGCCGCATCGACCTCCTCGTACAGTTCGGGGGCGACGTCGGCGGACGCGTGTTCTCGATGGGTCGCGTCGTCGTGGAGATTCGTCACAGTACCCATTGAGAGCGTCGACCGAATAAGGGCGTCTTCGGTAGTAAACCGTGCCAGCACTCCCCGATACGGGAACCGGTTGCCGCTATTTCTGACGGCCGAAACGGGACTGGCCCGCCGCAGTCCCGCGATTGTTCGCGCACCGTCCGTCGTGGGGATGTCGGAAGCTTGCATCGACCGACGTAGACAGGTATCCGAAGGCCGAACGACGGATAGTGACCGTCTCGCTTCGCATCCAGGACGACGGCGCGTGGCTCTCCGTCGACGACCAACGACGCGTCGGCGTCGGAGAGCTCTGGCGCCTCTACGACCCCGGTTTCTGCGACTGCGACCTCGCCGACGCGGTGGTCGAGAACCTCGTCGAACCCGGAATCGACGGCCGCACGGTCGAACTCCGAGCGGTCTGTCAGTGCATCGTCTGCGGCGAAAAGACGACGACCGACTGGTTGCCGGTCGGCCGCGTCGTCGACGGCGAGTGGCGAACTGTCGACCGTGACGGCCTGTTGCCGTCGAACGCGAGTCGACGACCGTGAGTAGGCAACATTATCCGCTTTCAGCGAGCACCGGGGATGGTTGACGGGGCAACGAGTGGTTTAGGCGTGTGGGCGATAGGGAACTCCAATGCCGACCGACGTGGAGCGATGGAAGTCCGAGGTGTACGGTAACGAGATACGGGAGCATCTGTTCGAGTTCGCCGAGCAGGGGTGGGAGTCGATTCCCAAAGACGAACGCGACGCCTGGTTCGAGCGCTTCAAGTGGTGGGGGCTGTACCACCAGCGAAACGGCCAGGAGAGCTACTTCATGATGCGCATCGGGACGCCCAACGGCGTGCTCGAACCGGGACAGGTCCGCGCCGTCGGCGAGATCGCCGACGAGTTCGCCCGCGGCCCCGGCGTCAACCCCGAGTTCGGCGCGGCGTACGCCGACTTCACCACCCGGCAGTCCATCCAGCTCCACTGGATTCGCATCGAGGACGTCCCGGCTATCTTTGAGAAACTCGACGAACACGGGCTCTCCACGCAGCAGGCCTGCGGCGACTCCTGGCGGAACATCGTCGGTTGTCCCGTCGCCGGCAAGGACAAACACGAGCACGTCGACGCGCTCCCCGTCGCGCTGAACCTCCACGACACCTACAAAGGAAACGACGAACACACGAACCTCCCGCGGAAGTGGAAGGTGTCGGTCACCGGGTGCCGCGAAGGCTGCGGGCAAGGCGACATCAACGACCTCGCGTTCGAGCCGGCGACGAAGAGCGGACGGAAGGGGTTCAACGTCCGCGTCGGCGGCGGCCTCGCCCGCAACGAACCGCGACTGGCCCGCGGCCTCGACGTGTTCGTCACGCCCGAGCGGGCCAGTGAGGTCGGCGGCGCTATCTCGGCGCTGTTCCGCGACCACGGCGACCGAGAGAACCGCTACAACGCCCGCGTCAAGTTCCTGATGGACGAGTGGGGCCCCGAGAAGTTCCGTCGCGTCCTCCAGGAGGAGTACGTCGACTGGGAGCTACCCACTGCGGGCGAGGACCTCCGCGAGGAGTACTCGTACAACTCCGGCTACGCGACGGGCGGTCACTCCGACCACGTCGGCGTCCACGAGCAGAACGACGGCAACTACTACGTCGGACTGGACGTGCTCGTCGGCCGGATGGGCGCGGCCGACGTGCTCGAACTCGCCGACCTCGCCGAGGAGTACGGCTCCGGCGAAGTTCGCCTGACGCAGCGCCAGAACGCCATCGTCACCGACGTGCCCGAGGAGAAACTCGACGACCTGCTCGCCGAGCAGTTGCTGGAGAACTACTCGCCGGACCCGCACCCGTTCATGCGCGGCTCCATCGCCTGCACCGGGACGGAGTTCTGCTCGCTCTCCATCGTCGAGACGAAGAACCGGCAAGTGCGCTACGCGCGCTGGCTGAAGGAGAACGTCGACCTCCCCGAGGGCGTCGAGGACTTCCACATCCACCTCTCGGGCTGCACCGCCTCCTGCGCGCAACCCCAAATCGCGGACGTGAGCCTCCGCGGGATGAAGACGCGCAAGAACGGCGAGGCCGTCGAGGCGCTCGACATCGGCCTCGGCGGCGGTCTCGGCGAGAATCCGCAGTTCGCCGACTGGGTCGGCCAGCGCGTCCCCGCCGACGAGGTTCCCGGCGCGATAAGGAACCTGCTCGCCAACTTCGAGGAGCAGCGTGAGGGCGAGGAGACGTTCCGCGAGTTCGTCGAACGCCTCGACGAGGAGGAACTCGCCGAACTCGTCGAACCCGAGGAGACCGACTACGAGGACCCGATGATGCACAACACGAAGCTCACGTGGTACCCGTACGCCGACGAGGACGAGATGGACGACAGCCCCGCGCCCGCGGAGGCCGACGGGACGCCGATTACGTCGGACGACTAACTACGACCTTTTCCGCTGCGCGGACGGCTTCGCCGTCCGCTCGGCAAAAGCTGTCTTCGCGGTGAAACCGCGAAAGCTTAGCAGACGCTTCGCGTCTGCTCTCGGACCAAAAGCACCGTCAGAGCGGAGCTCTGACGAGCCCTCGTTCACTTCGTTCACGAGGACACTCGTCGCTCACTTCGGCGCGCAAAGCGCGCCGCCGTTCGCTTCTCGGCCCGCTCGCTCGTTTCGCTCGCTCGCGGTAGAGATACTCGTTGGCGGTTCTGTCAGAATCCTCAGCCCTTGATAGGAACCACGTGCTGTAGACAGGGGGTCGATTCGCGGAGAGGGGATTCCGAGGAAACTCCCCCTCCCTTGTATGACGTTGCATTTATATAATTACCATTAGTGGCAAATGGCTTGCTCTCTCGTCGCGTCTCTAGGAGTGGTCTTACGATGACAGTGCACGTGAACTCGGCAGACGGTAGTACAGGTAGAGGCGTTCAAGGGCGATTTCACAGTCCCGTCTGCCGGTCTGACAAAGTGAGGGATACCCATGACCGCTAAGGATACCCGAGAGACAGAGGCCGCCTGGGACGAGATTGCAGCCGGCTTCGACGAGTACGCCACTCCTTTTACCATCTCTTTCGCGGAGACCGTGCTTCAGCGAGTTGACCTTCGTCCAGGAATGCGATTTCTGGACGTAGCCGCCGGCAGCGGAGCGCTCAGTATCCCAGTGGCACGCCTCGGCGCAGAGGTAGTGGCAACGGACATCTCCCCCGCGATGGTGGAACTGCTCGTGGCGCGTGCGCAGAACGAGGGTCTGTCCAACGTCACGGCCCACGTTATGGACGGCCACGCCCTCGAGCTCGAGGACGATACCTTCGACGTCTCCGCATCGCAGAACGGTGTTTCACTGTTTCCGAACATGCAGCGCGGGCTGCGCGAGATGGTGCGTGTCACAAAGCCAGATGGTCGGGTGTTGATTCTAGCGTTTGGTCCGCCCACCGAGGCGGAGTTTCTCACCTTCTTCGTGGGGGCTCTGCAAGCGGCCGTTCCCGACTTCGATGGGCTCCCGATGGATCCCCCACCCCTACCATTCCAGGTGGCAGATCCCGAGAGTCTGCGTGAGCAGTTGGCCGACGCCAGACTGAACGACATCCGCATCGACACCGACGTGTGGGACACGGAGTTCCGGTCCGCCACGCATCTCTGGAACATGGTGATTAACAGTAATCCCATCGCCGCCTCGTTGGTCGCCGACCTCTCGCAAGAGCAGATATCCGAGGTTCAAAAAAATCTGGACACCAAACTCCGTGAACGCTCCAAGGGGAGCGGCCCCGCAGTTTTGACCACCCGGATGAATATCGGCATTGGGACGAAGTGAAAACGCCCTTATTGGCTAATTTTCGTCGTTACCTTCGGAGAACAGTCACCCGACGAGTCGGACGTTCGTCGCTTCTCCGACGACGACCCGTCACGCCCATTGTCGACCAAATACAAAGGCGAGTATGCCAGACCGACTGCTCCGCATCAACGCCTACACGACGTTCGACATGCTCGACGGCGAGGCGAAGGGCCACGACTTCGAGGAGGAGGCGTTCGCCGTCCTCAACGTCACCGCGCCGAGAAAGAACCCCGACGCCGTCACGCTCGAACTCGAACTCGACAACACTCAGTTAGAGCACCTTCCAGCGCACGCCGACCGGGTGACGCTCACCGCCGACGAGGCGCGAACGCTCGCCGGAGAGTTGGAGAAGTACGCCGGACGCGTCGAGGCGGCGAGCGACGGTGAAGACGGCGAAAGCGACGACTGAGTTCTCACTCCGACTTCCACGCGTCGCTCTCGGCGCGCTCGCGCCACTCCGTCTGTTGCCGTCGCTCGGTCACGTGGTCGAGACCGTCGACGAGTTCGTCGCGGACGGTCGCCTCGTAGTCGGTTATCTCCTGCAGGAAGCTCCGACGGAAGTCGCCGACGATCTCGTACGACCAGCGGTCGTCGAGCGCCCCCGACGGGAGGTGTCGGTCCCGGAGTTCGTCCGCCAGTTCCTCGTGGCCCGCGGCTCGGAGCTGTTGTTCGGCGTCGGCCATGCGGTCCATCGCGTGGCCGAGGTGGTGGTGGAAGTCGAGCAGCGCCCCGTACCCTCGGTAGACGTACTCGATACCGACCTGAAACTCGTGGAGCGCCTGTCGCTCCGCCTCGGAGATGTCCTCGTCGATGTCGCCTGCGTGTGGCATAGGATGGGTAGGACGAAACGAGGCAAAGTCCTTGGGCCGTACTGGTCCGCCGGCGGCGTCGCGAGGTGTCGGAAGGTGTCGGGGAGCGTCGGCACGAAGCTATTTCAGAGACTCGTACGCAGAGAGAGGCATGGCCGACTCCACCGTCTACGACGAATCGGACGCCGACCTCGACGCGCTCTCCGGACGCACCGTCGCCATCATCGGCTACGGGAACCAGGGACGGGCGCAGGCGAAGAACCTCCGCGACGCGGGCGTCGAGGACATCGTCGTCGGCAACCGCAGGGACGCCTCGTGGGACGAGGCCCAGGAGGACGGCTTCCCCGTCTACGAGACGAGCGAGGCCGTCTCCGTCGCGAGCGTCGTCTTCCTGCTCGTCCCCGACGAGGTCGCCCCCGCGGTCTACGAGGAGCACATCGAGCCGAATCTGGAATCCGGCGACGTGCTCAACTTCGCCTCCGGCTACAACGTCACCTACGAGTACATCTCGCCGCCCGACGACGTGGACGTGGTGATGGTCGCGCCGCGGATGGTCGGCGCGATGGTCCGCGAACTGTACGTCGACGGCCGCGGCGCTCCCGCGTTCCTCGCGGTCGAACAGGACGCCTCGGGAGAGGCGCTCGACGTGGCGCTCGCCGTCGCCCACGGCATCGGCGCGACGCGCTCGGGCGTCATCGAGGGCGACTTCGAGACGGAGACGAAACTCGACCTGCTGACCGAACAGGGGCTCATCCCGGTCATCGCCAACGCGCTCATCGCCAAGTGGGAGGTCGAACGCGAGGCGGGCGCGCCGCCCGAGGCCATCCTGATGGAGCAGTACCTCTCCCAGGAACTGAGCCACATCTTCCGGAAGGCGGCGACGATGGGACTCGTCGAGCAGATGCCGCTGCACTCGATGACGAGCCAGTACGGTCAGTTGGCGGGAATCGACGAGTTCGACCGCGAACCGCTCCGGGAGTTCATGCGCGAGAAGATGGACGGCATCGACGACGGCTCGTTCGCGACGGAGTGGACGCTCCAGCAGCAGGCGGGCTACCCGAAACTGAAGCGCCTCTACAAGAAGTACCGCGACCACGAGATGATCGAGGCCGAGCAGACGACCATCGACGAGTTCGGCCTCGACGAACTCGACGACGCCGGCGACGCCGACGCGAACAACGCCGACGCGAGCGACGCCGACGAACTCGACGAGTCCGCCAACTAAACCGACCGAGGACGCGACTGCGCTACAACGTTCTTTGCGCTCGAAACCGTACGTGGAGTCATGACGAGAGACGACTGGACGGCAGCCGACGTGCCGCGACTCGACGGACAGACGGTGGTCGTCACCGGCGCGAACAGCGGCCTGGGATACCACGCGACGCGCGCGTTCGCCCACCGCGGCGCGCACGTCGTCATGGCGTGTCGGGATATGAAACGGGGCGAGGAGGCCCGAGGCGAACTCGCCGCGAGCCGACCCAGCGGCGCGCTCGAACTCCAGAAACTCGACCTGGCCGACCTCGACTCGGTACGGACGTTCGCCGAGACGTTCGCGGACGTCCACGACCGACTCGACGTGCTCTGCAACAACGCGGGCGTGATGGCGATTCCGCGCGGCGAGACCGAAGACGGCTTCGAGACCCAGTTCGGCGTCAACCACCTCGGTCACTTCGCGCTCACGGGGCTGTTGCTCGACCAGATGACCGGCGAGGACGTGCGCGTCGTCACTCAGAGCAGCGGCGTCCACGAGAGCGGCGAGATCGGTTTCGACGACCTGCAGAGCGAGGAGTCGTACGACGAGTGGGACGCGTACGCCCAGAGCAAACTGGCGAACCTGCTGTTCGCCTACGAACTCCAGCGGCGACTGGACGACGAGGGGATAGAGAACGTCCGAAGCGTCGGCTGTCACCCCGGCTACGCGGCGACGAACCTCCAGTACCGCGGACCGGAAGCGAAGGGGTCCAGAGTCAGAAAGACGGCGATGCGCGTCGCCAACGCCATCTTCGCACAGTCCGCCGAGTGGGGGGCGCTGCCGATGCTGTACGCCGCCACCGAGGACGTTCCCGGCGGAAGTTACGTCGGCCCCGGCGGGCTGATGAACATGCGCGGCCACCCCGAAGTACAGGAGTCGAGCGAGCGCTCCTACGACGAGGTGGCCGCCGGACGACTCTGGAGCGTCTCCGAGGAACTGACCGGCGTCGAGTACGACTTCGAGGCGCTGGCCGACGCGTCGAGCGAGTGAACGGACGGGCCGGGCCACGCGGTCGAAATCGCTCGCCGACAACGCAGTGCAGATCACCCACCGTCGACACCACGAGCCGACTCCACGAGGATACAACGTACGTCGAATTGTCACTCTCCACCGCGACGCACCGTCGTGAAATAGTGATTATCTCACCGAAAGTCTGCAAAGATTGATATACTCGGGCGTGGACTAATCGGTATGGCTCGACGGCACTCTCGACTGCGAGGGTTCTGTCCCTGCTGCGGGTTTCGGACGCTGAGCCGAGGCGAACGCGGGTCGTACGACGCCTGTGATATCTGCGCGTGGACCGACGATCCCGAGCAGTTCGAGTCGGTGACCGTGACTCGCGGCGAGAACCCCGACGCACTCGTCGACGCGTGGCAGAACGTGAGACGGTTCGGCTGGGCGGGACACGGGCAGCGCCCCGAGGACTTACGAGACCCGACGGTGCGCGACCAGCGCGACCCCGAGTGGCCGTATCGGGAAGTACAGTGACGGCGCGGTGGCGCTCCGACGAAGCGCCCCGTCCGGCGGTATCGGCCGCGTCTACCTCTCACCGTCCGACACGCCGAAACCGACCGCTACTGACACGCGGGTAACCGGGTGACGCTCGCGTCAGCGAGTGTATTTCCGTTATCAGCGACTAGAGAGGAGCATGAGCGACGACCAGTCGACGACAGAGCTCGAAGTCACCGCCGACTTACCGGACGCGCCGTTTCACACCGCCGGCGTCGACCACATCACCTTCGTCGGCAGCAACGTCGATGACACAGTCGCGTTCTATCGCGACGTGCTCGGCATGCCGCTGGTGCTGAAACAGCCGAACCTCGACGCGCCGCACGTCACCCACCTGTTCTTCGACACGGGCGACGGCCGGATGCTGACGTTCTTCGTCGAGGAGGGGCGGCAGTCGAACCGCGGCCCGCAGCGCACGCCGCTGGGCGGCGTCCACCACGTCGCCTTCCAGTTCGAACCGGAGCGCATCGAGGAGATCAAGCAGGCTCTCGAGGAGCGCGGCCACCGCTACAACGAGTTCGACCGCGGCATCTTCCACTCGCTGTACACCACCGACCACAACGGGTTCGTCATCGAGCTCTCCACCGACAAGTTCGAGATTCCCGACGAACACCGCGGCGAGGTGCTCGCGCTGGCGCAGAAAAAGCGTGTCGAGGAGGGCGCGGAGTACGCCGAAGGGAAGCACCTGAAGGAAGCGCTCGAAGCGCTCGGCCTGCCCGCCGAAGAAGTGAATCTTCCCGACGCCGGCTCCGGAGCGGGCGGGCTGTAACTCGGAGTTCACCGACTCGCTTTCGGTCGTTTTCGCGAGTCAGACGCGGACCGTCTCGCCGAGCTCCGGCGCTGTCGCCTCGAACCCGTCGTCGCGGAGTTCGGCCGCGAACGCCTCGCAGCGGTCGCCGTGGTTGACCAGCACTCTCGCCCCCCCGTACTCGTCCAGAAGCGAGCGGAGGCCGTCGGCGTCGGCGTGCGCGGAGAAGTCGTACGCCTCGGCCTGCGCGGCGACCGGAACGACGCCGCCGTTCAGTTCGCAGCGGCCGCGGTCGAGCAGTTCGCGGCCGGGCGTCCCCTCGACCTGGTACCCCGTCATCGCGATCTTGTTCACCGGGTCGGTCCGAATCTCGGGGATGTACGTCATCGCGGGGCCGCCCGAGAGCATCCCCGAGGTGGTGATGACGACCGTGTTCTTGCGGGCGATACGCCTGCGCTGGCCGTCTCTCCCGGTGACGAAGCGCGCGTTCGACGTCGCCCGTTTGAGCGCGTCGGCGTCGCGGACGAACTCGGGGTAGCTGCGGAGCATCCGGGTGACGCCCTGACCCATCCCGTCGACGTAGCAGTCGATGTCGTGGGCCGCGCAGACGAGCATCAACTCCTGCGTGCGCCCGATGGCGAACGCCGGCACGACGACGGTGCCGCCCTCCCAGAGCGTCGTCCGCACCGACTCGACGAAGCGCCGTTCGACCTCGGCACGGGGCTCGTGGTCGACGTCCGAGTACGTGCTCTCGCAGACGACGACGTCGGCTTCGGGCCGTGCAGTCGTGCCCGACACCAAGCGTTGTCCGCGAGCCGAGTCGGTGTGGAAGTCGCCCGTGTACAACAACCGCGTCTCGCCGTCGTCCACGAGGACGTGCGCGCTGCCGGGGATGTGACCCGCGTTGTAGAGGGTTACCTCGTACCCGGCGGCCTCGAACGTCTCGCGGTAGCCGTGGGTCTCGGCGACCTCGGTGACGCGCTTGAGGTCGTTCTCGGTGAACGGACAGCTGTACGTTCCGCCGTGCAGTTTGAGCGTGTCACGCGCGAGCGTCATCGCCAGTTCGTACGTCGGCGGCGTCCAGTGGATGGGCGGGCGCGCGTCGCCCGACAGGAGCGTGGGAATCGCGCCGACGTGGTCGAGGTGGCCGTGGGAGACGACGACGGCCTCGGGGTCGACCGACCCGACGGGAAACTGCGGGGGGTTCCCCGTCAGCATCCCGTAGTCGAGGAGGAGACGGTCGTCGACGAGGATGGCGCTGCGACCAACCTCGCGCGTGCCGCCGAGAAACTGGAGTTTCACTGGGGCCACTAGCCGAGAGGACGGTTTGGGTCCGTCGATTCCGGTCGGGAGCGACCTGACCTCCGCGGGAGGGTGAACGGCGGGTGAACCGAACTGCGGCCGCTGTGCGACGGCGGGCCGCAACAACGGTCGCCGTTCGGACAGTTTCGGCGGGCAGTCAACAGAAGGTTTACAACGTTAAAATCGCAGTTACCGCCGTGTATCGCGTCTCACCAGACAGAAAAATGATGGAAAAACGAGTTGCAGCGCCGGCCGGGGGTGTCGTACGTGAGTGACCGAAAGTCGGCGGACGGCGCGTCGTCTGCCGTCACCGGTCTCTGCCCCGTCGACGACTGCGGGGAGTCGTTCGTCGGCGTCTCCGTCGACACGCTCCGAAGACACGTCATCGACGCCCACGGCTATCTGGCGCTGATAGAAGCCCCCGGACTGACGCTCGTCCCCGAGCAGCCGCGTTCGCGGGGACGGCGCGACTGAGTCCGCCGACGGCGGGAGTGAGCAAACGCGAAGCGTTTGCGAACGTCGCCGAGCGCTACTCCTTCGGAATCCGTCGCACCTGAAACGGTTCGTAGCCGCCGTAGGCGGCTTCGAGCGCCCCCATCCACCAGTTCCACCGACTCGCGATGCCCTCGTCGGGCGCGTCCGAGAGATTGTCGACGATCTCGTCGACGGTGAGCGGAACGCCCCTGTCGGTCTCGGCCTTCTCGGTGTCGGCGAGGTCACCGGCCTGCCTGACGACCACGCGTCGCTCGGCCTCGGCACCGGTGAACTCGCGGCGAAGCGCCGCGTCGAGTTCGTCGAGGTTCACGTTCTCTCGTTCGCGCGCGAGCCACAAAACGCTGTGCGGGCCGGGCGACGCTCACGCTCGCCACGCGGCGAACAGCAACAGCGCCGCGAACAGACCGAGGACACAGACGGCGTAGACGGAGAGTCGCGGGTTGCCGACGACGAGCACGACGAACGCCGCCACGCCGAGAAACAGCAGTCCCAGTCCGCCCGCGGCGACGCGGACGGCGGGGTCGGACGCAGCGTTCTCGCGCTCCGCCGCTCGAATCTCGTCGAGAACGGTCCGAATCGCGGGGAACGACGCTGCCGGAAACACGACTACGCGCGGCGCGTTGAGCGCGACGCCGTCGTACCGCAGCCAACAGACGACGTATCGGCCGAGACGAAGTGAACGGTACCCCGACAGCGACGAGATATCGTGGCGCCGTTGGCTGTCGGCGACCGGACGCGCGAGCGTCGCCGACTCGGTGTCGAGACCCCCCTCGGTGTGCCGTGCCCTGTCGACGACGTACAGTGCGACGAGTCCGACGCCGTAGGCGACGGGCAACAGCGGGTGCAGGAGCGTCGTCGAAAGTATCACACCGCCGACGAGGGTCGCCGCCGTCACACGCGGAAGCGAGAGCGTGTCGACGCCCGGAAACAGCGACGCCACCGACTCGCCCCCCTCGACGCCGACGGCCGCCGCCAGATACAGCAGCGACGCCGGGCCGCCGACGAAAAGCAGAATCAAAAGCAGCCGCTCGCGTCCGAAACCGCCACTCGGGGCGTCGAGGGAGGCGAACGTCGCGAGCGCCACGGCGAGGGAGAGAAACGCGACGACGAGGCCGACTAACCCGTGTTTGGCGAGTTGGTCGAGTTCGCCGTCGGGCGCGGCACGCCACTCGACGCGGCGGCCGTCACCGCCGTTGGGGCCGTCCGATGGCGGAACCGAAAGCGAGACCGAACTCCGGGGCGTCGGATGCGGAGCCATGCCTTCCGTTCGGCCGGAGGTGAAATGATTGTATCGACGACAGTCGTCACCACCACGAGAGAAACAGGAACAGCGACGCGAAGAGCGAGACCAGCACGGAGAATCCGAGCGGGATGGCGTCGACGAACTGAACGAAGCTACTCCGCTACCGACTCACTCCCACCATTCGCTCCGGATTTCGTCGTAGTCGGGGTCGGGGTCCTGGAACGGCTCCGGTTTGTCGGCGGGATTCTCCGCACCGAGGCCGTACGTGGCGAACCACGTGCCGACGTGCCAGCCGATAGCGTCGCTGTCGAGTTCGACGAGCGTGATTTCGAGCCGTTCGTACTCCTCTATCGCGCCGTCGCCGTCGGGGTCCGGCCCAGACGACACCGCGCACGACCCGGGGCCGTCGTCGCAGGCGGAGTCCTCGGCGAACTGGATTCGCACGTCGGCGTCCTCGGGCGAGTCGACGTACTCGAACGTCAGGTTGCCGGGGACGTTCTCGTCGGCACCCTCCTCGTAGTAGCCGAAGGCGTGGCGAATCTGCTCGCGGGCGGCCTCGGGGTCGGACGCGTCGTCGGTGTCGGCGTAGACGGTGAAGTGGGGGTCGGCCCACGGGAACGCCCGCTCGGTGGCGTTCGGCTGCGGTTCGGTGTGCAGCACCGACGAGGCGGCCATCACGTCCGCCGGTTCGTCGTCGTGACCCAGTCCGAGCGTGTGCCCGAACTCGTGACGCAACACGAGTTCCGTCGACGCGTCGGAGAGGCCGGTTCGGACCGAGACGGTCTCGGGTCGCTGAATCTGTCGCGAGTCGGTGATGCGCGGCGCACAGCCCGCCGCGCCGGTCACGTTGCTACAGTTCGGCACCTCGTCGACGAACTCGACGACGATGTCGGGGTCCTCCGCGTCGGGGACGACGCGGTACGCGACGTCGAAGCCGGTGTACTCGCGGCCGTTCTGCTCCCAGTAACTCGTCGCCTCGCGGACCAGCGGCGCGAACTCGCGGTCGGGTTCGTCGCGATTCTCGATGGCGACGACGACGGGGTCGTCGCCCCACGGGTTGGTCCCGGTGCTCGCGGTCGCTCGCTCTCGGTCGGTGGAGGTCGACGAACTGCTCGGAAGCGGCACGTCCGACGAGCCGCCGCCGTCGGCGAGAGAGCCGAGGCACCCCGCGACGAGGAGGAGGGCGACGACGGCGAGCGTCGGCAGTCGAGACGACATACGATGAGTTGCTACAGACGAACGTATGAGCGTTGCGACCCTTCACGTAGTCGAAGACTTACGTCGAAAAACCGGTACACGGACCGTGTCGCGTCGGATGCTCTATCGGAAAAGACGGCTCGAAAGCGGAGAACTGCCCGTCTCAGTCGTCGCTCTGGGCGGCGACCGCCTCGGGCGCGCTGTCCTCGGGGCTGACGTTCGCGAGTCGGAGCGCGTTGCCCGTGACGCCGAGGCTCATCCCCATGTCGCCGATGACGACGGCGTGGATGACCTGCACGACGCCCAGCGGCGCGCCGACGGCCAGGATGGCTTTGACGGCGAGCGAACTCCAGATGTTCTGGCGGATGACGCGCCCGGCGCGCGCCGAGAGGTCGTAGAGGTACGGCATCCGCGAGAGGTCGTCGCCCATCAGCGCCACGTCGGCGGTTTCGAGCGCGGTGTCGGTGCCGGCCGCGCCCATGGCGATGCCGACGGTGGCGGTGGCGAGCGCGGGCGCGTCGTTGACGCCGTCGCCGACCATGGCGACGTGTTCGAACTCCTCGCGCAGCGCCTCGACGGCCTCGACCTTCTGTTCGGGCAGGAGGTCCGCGCGGACGTCGTCGACGCCGACCTGCTCGCCGATGACGCGGGCGGTGCGTTCGTTGTCGCCGGTGAGCATCACGACGCGCTCGACGCCGAGTTCGTGGAGTCGCGCGACGGCGCGCTCGGCCTCGGGGCGGACGGTGTCGGCGATGGCGACGACGCCCTCCAGTTCGTCTTCGGTGCCGACGACGATGACCGTCTTCCCCTCCGACTGGAGGCGGGGAATCGTCTCGTTGACGAGGTCGAGATACGTGCCGTGGTGGCAGTCTTTCGTCTCGGTTTCGGCTTCGTTCGCGCCACTCACGACCCCCCCGTCCGTCTCGACGTGGGCGTGTTCGAGGTCGAAGCCGAGGTCGGCGAACAGACCGGGTTTCCCGGCGTAGTGGGTGCGACCGTCGAGGTCGGCTTTCACGCCTTTGCCGGTGATGGACTCGAAATTCTCGATGTCGCGGTCGGCGACCCCTTCGCGTTCGGCGTGGTCGACGATGGCCGTCGCGATGGGGTGCTCGCTGCGCTGTTCGATGGCGCGGGCGCAGCCGAGTACCTCGGTGTCGTCGTTGCCGTTGAGCGCGATGACGTCGGTGACGCCGAGCTCGCCCGTGGTCAGGGTACCGGTCTTGTCGAAGGCGACGGCGCGGACGCGACCCATCGCTTCGAGGTGCTGGCCGCCCTTGATGAGCACGCCGTTCCGCGCGGCGCTCGTGATACCGGAGACGACGGAGACGGGCGTCGAGATGACGAACGCGCAGGGGCAGGCGATGACGAGCAGCGTCAGCCCGCGGGTGAACGCCTCGGTCCACGCGACGCCGAAGACGAACGGCGAGACGGCGGTTGTGACGATGGCGGCGGCGACGACGACGGGCGTGTAGTAGGCGGCGAAGCGGTCGACGAACTGCTCGCTTTCGGTCTGACCGCGCTGGGCGTCCTCGACCATCTCGATGACTTTCGAGAGCGTCGACTCGTCGGCGGTGGCGGTCGTCTCCACCTCCAGATAGCCCTCGGCGGCGATGCTCCCGGCGAACACCTCGTCGCCCGCGGACTTGTCGACGGGAACCGACTCGCCGGTGATGGGCGACTCGTCGACGGCGCTCTGTCCGTCGGTGACGGTGCCGTCGAGCGGCACCTTCTCGCCCGGTCGGACGACGACCGTCTCGCCGACGGCCACGTCCTCGACGGGGACGGTGGTCTCGTCGCCGTCTCGGAGAACCGTCGCCGTGTCCGGCGACAGTTCCATGAGCGTCTCAAGCGAGTTGCGCGCGCGGTCCATCGAGTAGCGTTCGAGCAGTTCGGCGACGCTGAACAGCACCGCGAGCGTCGCCGCCTCGAACGGTAACCCGACGAGTATCGCGCCGACGACGCCGGTCCCCATCAGGAAGTCGATGTCGAGGCTGCGGTTCTTCGCGGAGTAGTAGCCGTTGCGGACGATCTCCTGCCCGGCGGCGGCCGCCGCACCGAGGAAGAACAGCCACGCGACGGTCACCTCGTAGACGAACGTGAACAGCGTCGCGTCCAGACCGGGGAGAATCCACTCGAAGAGGACGCCGCCGAGAAGCAGGACCGCCCCGGTCCACGTCTTGAGCGCGCGGGGACTCCGCCAGATGGACTCTGTCGAGTCCGTCGTCTCCTCGACGGCGTAGCCCGCGGACTCGACGGCGGCGACGAGGCCGCCGCGCGAGACGCGGTCGGGGTCGTACGTCACCTCGACGCGGCCGGTGGTCGGTTGCGTCTCGACGGCGACGATTCCGGGCGTCGATTTCAGCGCGTTGTCGACTTTCCCCGCGCAGGAGGGACAGTCCATCTCGGGGACGAGGAGCGTCTCTCGGGCCGTGGTCTCGACGGCGTAGCCCGCGGATTCGACGCGCTCTCTGACCGCCTCGGGGGTCGTCAGTTCGGGGTCGTAGTCGACGAGCAGCGTGCCGGTCGTCGGTTGCGGGTCGATGTTTCTCACCCCGTCGAGCGTCTCGACGCTCCGCTCGACCTTACCGGCACAGGAGGGGCAGTCCATCTCGGGGACCGAAAGGCGGAGATGCGTCTCGTCGTCGGTGCCGGTCCGGGTCGAAGGAGTTGCGTCCTGGGTGTGTGGCGAGTCGGAGCCGTGGTCGTGACCGCGGCCGTCGCGGGCGGGGTCGTGACCGCACTCCGACGGTCCCGAGTCCGACGTGGACTCGCGGTCGTGCGCCGAACAACACCCACAGTCGTCGGTGTCGTTCGGGCGTGAATCGGTCATCGACTCGAAGTAGTCGGTCCACGCTTATTAATCGAACTACCAGAATCGGGGGGTGAGTTACGCCGAGGCTATTACTGGTGCGGGTTCTCGTTAATAACACGCGAGAGGACGACCGCGTCGTTCGGCGCGAGAAGCGGCTGAGAGGAGTAAGCCCCCTTCTGTTCGTCCCGACATTCGGCTGAGCGTCCGCGTCCGTCGTCCGAACTACCGTGCGGCCGGGCGACGCACGAATCGCGCCGCGTCGGCCGCGTGGCGCGGACTTGCACCGGTGAGGTTTCGCCGTTCCATCCGTTCTCGGTCGTCGCGCGAGCGGGCGAGGCCCGCTCGCGCTAAACGTGGCGACGGAGTCGCCACGCACCCTCCGTGGGTTAACTCTCCTCCCTTACGGTCGGATTCGCGCACGTCATCGGTCGGACCGAGGGGTCTCGTTTCTGTTCCAGAGCCAGCCGTCTCCGACTCCGGGCTTGCGCCCGGTCACCTGTTCGGACGGTGGGGGGACTTTCCTCATGTCCCGGCGGCGCGCGAGCGCGCCGTGGGTCACGGTGGTCGGGCTCTCTCTGCCGAGCGAAACTACTCTCAGGAGTCGAATAAGTCGTTCGGTCGGGTTCAACACCGTTATGCGGCCGTTAAAATCCGCCAAATTGATAGCTTGTGTGAAGGGAAGCGTTCAAGTCAATTGCGCTCCAGAATGGTTGTATGTCCGAGGCGCAGACCATACGCCTCTCCTACGAGGATGGGGCTCGAGCGGTCGAACTCGCTCGGGAATCGGTCGAATCGTTCGTTTTGCACGGTCAACGAGAGCAACCGGGAAGCATGCGCGACGCGTTCTACGCTCGAACGGGCGCTTTCGTCCGGTTGCAGTCCACACGAGGGCGAAGACAGCTCCGCGGCTGTGCGGGAGCCTATCGAGGGAAGGACCAGCTCGGTCACGCGATCGTCGACGCCGCCATCCAAGCGGCGTCGGGCGACTCGTGCGGCTCGGAAGTCGAACCGCCGGAGCTTCCGAATCTGAACATCTCGGTCTGCATCGTCAACAACACGATTCTCACCAACGACCCCCTCACTGACCTCGAACTCGGTACCCACGGGGTCGCCGTCGACAGCGGCGGACAACACGGCTGGCTCTACCCGACGATTCCCGTCGAGAACGGCTGGAGCAAAGAGGAGTACCTCACGCGCGTCTGCCGGAAGGCGCGGCTCTCGCCGTTCGCCTGGAAGGACGACGACACGATGGTGACGCTCTTCGAGGGCCAAGTGTTCCGCGAGCGGTCCGACGGCGGCAGCGTCCAGGAACTGTAATTCGCCGATTCCGATTTTTCGAATCGCTACGACCCAGCCACAGCCAAACCGACTGCACCTCGCGCTCACCTCCGACGGAGTTTTGGCGGTGGTTCAAGTGCTGAAAAGCAATGGTTGAAACACCCGTAACCAGCCCCTACTCCACGGTTCGGTACTCGCTTCGGTTCCTCCCGCACGCGCTCGTCTTCGCTCTCGGCGTGACGTCGGTCGGCGTCGCCGCTGGAGGTGTGCTTGCGAGGCTCCTCGGTGTTTGGTTTCCGCTTCAGGGAGGAGTTCCACAGCTCGTTCTCTTCTTCGGCGGCGTCGTCGTCAGCGTACTCTCCGGTGTCGCCATCGTTACCGAACTGCTCGGGGCAGTCACCAAGTGACGACACCCGAGGGCGACAGCGGCGCTACTCCCCGCCGAACCCGGTCTTCGCCGCGTCGGCCAGCGCGCGCTCGGCGGCCGCGTCGACGTCGAACGACCGGACGACCTCGCCGCCGCGGACCAGCGGCTCCATCAGCGACTCGCCGTCCGCCGGGGGCTCCGCCCCGCGGAGACCGACGTGGTGGCGGCCGTCGGGCGTCCGGTACACCTCCTTGACGCCGGAGAGTTTGCCCCGCTTGGCGATGGCCTCGCCGTCGATTTCGACGATGTCGAGCGCGAAGTCGACGGGGTCGGCGTTCGAGACGTAGCCGCCGACGCCGAAGCCGTCGACCGCGTCGCGGAGGTGGCGGAGGTCCGCCGGGCCGAGACCGCCGCTGACGAAGATGTCGATGCCGTCGATGCCGCGGGCCTCCAGTTCCCAGCGCACCTCGCGGACGATGTGGCGGAAGTCGCCGCGGCGCGAACTCGTCGTGTCGAGGCGCACACCGGAGAGACGGTCGCCGAGCGCCTCCGCCGCGCGGACGACCTCGTCCTTCTCGTCGGAGAACGTGTCGCAGAGCGCGACGCGCGGCACGTCCTCGGGCACCGCCTCGTCGAACGCCAGCCACGCCTCCTCCTGATTGCCGCGGCCGAAACAGAGCAGCAGCGCGTGCGGCATCGTCCCGCTGGCCTCGCGGCCGAGCACGTCGCCGGCGGCGACGTGCGAGAAGCCGTCGAGGCCGCCGAGGAGCGCACTGCGCTCGACCATCGCCGCGATGGAGGGGTGGACGTGGCGCGCGCCGAACGAGAGGACGTTCGACTCCGGGGCGGCGACCCGGGTTTCGAGCGCCGCGGTGGCGACGCCGGATGCGTGCGAGAGAAAGCCCAAGAGAGACGTTTCGTAGCGCGCGAACTCGAGGTAGTCGCCCTCGATTCGCATCACCGGGCCGCCGTCGAACAGCGTCCCCTCGGGGAGGGCGTCGACGCGGACGTCCAGAGGAGCCAACAGCGCGGCGGCGTCTTTCACGCCGCCGAGTAGCTCGAAGTCGCCGGAGGGGAACTGGTCGGCGGTGACTTCGGCGACGACGGGCGGGTTCTTGCCCGCGTGTCGGAGCGTCGTCTCGGTCCGGTCGAAGTAGGCGTCGGTCGCGCGGCCCTCGCGGATGGCCTCGGGACCGACGATGTCGAACTCGCTGTCGCTCATTACGTCGCGTTCGACCGGCCGACGCAAAAAGTCACCCCGTTGCGCGCCGAGTGGCGCGGACGGCGGAATCGCTCCGTCGAAACGCTCGGTCAGGGAGTTCGACGAGGCCGCACCGGACGCCCGTACTGTCGTCGGTACTGGGGTCTCTCCGCTCGGCGTCTACAGCAGGTGGAGGGACAGTCACCGGACGACGGTCACGGGCGCGGGAGACCGCCTCGCGACGGTTTCTGCGACACTTCCGAGGAGGAGCCGAGACGCACCAGACCGACCGTGGCTCCCCACAATCACGTGGTCGATGTCGTTGTTTTCCACGTAGTCGAGAATCGCATCCGCAGGCTCGTTCGGCCCCCATTCGGTGATCGTCGTCGCCGTCACGCTGGCGTCGTACTCCCGCGCGAGGTCCTGTGCGTCCGCCAGCAACCGCTCGGCTTCCTCCTCGATCTGCTCGTACTCCGCTTCGGAGTAGACCAACTGCCCCTCGCCGTAGTGCGTCTCCATCGGGTCGATCGCGTGGAGTATCGTCGTTTCGACGTCGGGAAAGACGGAGAAGGCGTATTCGAGCGCTCTCCTCGACTGTTCCGAGCCGTCGACCGCGACGAGGTGGTGCTTCTCGCCCGTCCGTCGGTGCGGGTGAACGATAGTGACCGGGACGGGCGCTCGTCGCAGGACGCGCTCGGCGACGCTCCCGAACAGGATTCGTGACGTCCGCTCTCGGCCGTGGCTTCCCATCACGATCTCGTCGACGCCGTTCTGCTCGCTGTAGGTCACGATCTCGCGGCTCGGGTGACCGACTCGCGTCTCGGTTTCGACCTCGATACCGCGGCGCTCGGCGGCGTCGAGCAATTCCGCGAACACCCGTTCGGAGCTCAGTTCGTCGTCGTCCGGGGCGGTGTGTCGAGGGTCGATGACGTGAAGCAGGGTGATGTTTCCGTCGGGGAACGTCGCCGTCGCGTGTTCGAACGCGTCCTTCGAGAGCGGCGACCCGTCCGTTGGTATCAACACTTCCCGTGGCATATCGGATGGACGACACCGACTGTGATAGTGGTTATCACGAAATTTCTGAGACTCCGATACGACTGAGAGTGACGCCGCGAGCGCGCGTCACTCCGACGCGTGGACCGAGTCCAACTGCCCGGTCGTCGGTGCGTTGACGACGGAGACCGTCGTTCCCTCCTGTCGTACTCGGAACGCGTCGCCGAACGAGCTGTCGTCGGGGACGCGGTAGACGCCGTCGCCGACCCGCTGCGCGCCGAGGCGGTTCGTCAGCGTCGCGCGGTAGGCGTCGGCGAACTGGCGGGCGTCCCGCTCCGAATCCCACTCGCTCTCGAACACGTAGCCGTACTCGCCGTCGTCACTCTCGTAGGGGACGACGGCGTCGCCGGCCCACCCCTCGGTCGCCGGGTGCGAGTAGTTGTACGGCGAGTACTCGTCGGGGCTGTTCCGGAGGCTCTCCCGGCTGATGTGGCCGTTCTGCCAGAACATCGCGTACAGCGACGCCTCGCCGACGGTGTCGGCGACGGGTCGGGTGTCGAAGCGCGACCACTCCTCGGAGGAGCGGTCCTCGACGCTGACGTTGACCGGTCGCTCGTCGGGATACTTCGCCGGGTGGATTATCTGTTCGGTGCTCTGCGGTTTCTCCTCGTAGACGGCGTCGACCGCCTCCCAGCCGCCCTCTTGGTGGAGTTCGTGAACGAACTGCGGGCCGTCGGCGTACGGCGTGTAGATGGTGAGGAAGACGCCGGGTGCGCCGCTGTCGCCGCCGCCACCGCCGCCGCTGTTCGGCCGGGGGACGCAGTCCCACTCGGTGCCGCAGCGCTGTTCGTACAGCGTCTCGGTGTAGCGGGCGTCGCCCTCGACGATGCCGTTTCGCGCGAGCTGGCCGTCCTGCGTCGCCGCGCCGCTCTCGAGGCCGAAGTGTTGGTCCTGCAGCGCGTGGACGAGTTCGTGCGCCAGCGTCGTCCGGTCGATGACGGGCGTCTCGGAGTCGCTGACGATGACGATACGGTCCTCGCTCGGCGAGTAGTACCCCAACACAGAGCCGCCGTAGACGGAGTCCATCACGTCCGAGACGTTCCGGTCCTCGCCGACGAGCAACAGCGACTCCCAAACCTGGTTGTTCCACGCTTCGTACGCTGGGTCCGTCGCTCCGCCCCGTTGCTGTCTGTACTCCTCGCGGGAGATGACCTCGACCGGGACCGGTTCTTCGAACTCCAACTGCCGGACCAGTTCGACGCGGGCCATCGTCCGGGCGACGAACGCCTCGCGCTCGGTCTCGTTCAACCCGTCGGACTGGTCGACGTTCAGGGAATCGTCGGCGGCGTAGCCGTTCTCCCAGCCGAGGCGGTCTTCGCCGTCGCTTTGCCCGAACCCGCCGTCGAACGGCGACCCGTCCGTCAACGGTGCAGCGCACCCGGCGAGGACCACGCAGGCGACGAGTGCGACTGTGATGCGCGTGTACACACCTCTACGTTGGGATGCGCCGCGAAAAGCGTTCCCACAGGAGGAGGTTCGAGTGGAACCGTCGACGACGGCGGAGACCGAAACGCGGAATCCGGACGTGAGTTCGGCTCGCGCGGGCTACGACTGCGTCGCGCGGACGTTCGAAAGTTGGTCTACGGTCGGCGCGTTGACGATGTAGACGGTGTCGCCGTCGTGGACGACGCGGAACGCGTCGGCGAAGCCGTTGTCGCCCTCGGCGATTCGGTAGACGGTCCCCGGCCCGGAGGCGTCTCGGACTTCTCGCGCGCTGCGGAACTGGAGGAGTCGCTCGTAGCCGTCGAGGAACTCGCCGGCCTGCGAGGAGTTGTCCCAGACGAGCTTCCAGACGTACCCCGTCTCGCCGGCGTCGTTCTGGTAGGCGACGAAGCGGTCACCGCGGAAGCCGTCGGTGTACGGGTGGTCGTAGTTGAACGGGTCGAACTCCTCGACTTCGCCGCTCTCGTTGAGGTTGTACCACTGCTGGGCGGGGATTATCTGCGTCTGCCCCCTCGTCTCGTAGAGTGGGTAGACGAGCATCGCGTTCACGCCCGCTTCCCCGAGTTCGCCGTAGTTCGGCCGACCTTCGGGTTCGAGTTGCTGCCACGTGCCGCTCGTGCGGTCGGTCACGATGGGGTCGACCGGCGTGTCGTTGGGGTACCGGTCGGGGTGGATGACCTGTTCGGTACTGGCGGGCGGGTTCTCGTAGGCGGCGTTGACCGCCTCCCAGCCGCCGCGCTCGCGGAGTTGTCGGACGAACGCGGGACCGTCGCTGTAGGGTTGGTACTGGATGAGGTACGGGCCGTAGTTGGCGAGACCGTCGCCACCGCCGCCTCGGGCGCTGTCTTCGAGACAGTCCCACTCGCCGTCGCAGCGCTGTTCGTAGAGCCAGTCGACGTAGTTGCCGTCGCCCTCGACGAGGCCGTCGACGGCGTTGTGTCTCTCTTGCGTCGACTGGTTGTAGCGCGTCAGGTCGAACTGCTGGTCCTGCAGCGCGTGGAACAGTTCCTGCGAGAGCGTCACCTCGTTCAGTTTCGGCGAGGTGGTGTTCTCGCTCACGATGACGATGCGCTTCTCGGCGGGGCTGTAGTAGCCGCCGACGGAGGCTCCGGTGTTCGAGTTCTGGACGGCGATGGAGTCGGTCGACTCGTTGATCATGAACAGCGCCTCGAACTTCGCGTTGTCGAACGCGCGGCGCTGCGGCGGGTAGTTCGCGCCGCCTCCCGCGGACTGATTGCGGAACTCCGCCCGCGAGATCACTTCGACGGGGACCGACTGCTCGAACTCCAGGCCGCGAATCCGCTCGACGCGCGCCATCGAGCGATTGACGACCGCGTCGAGTTCCGATTCGTTGAGGCCGTCGGACTGGTCGACCGAGAGCGTCTCGTTGTACCAGTAGCCGCCCTCCCAACCGAGTCTGTCGGAGTCGGGGTCCGGCGGGGACTGTGCCATCGCGTCGCCGGAACCGGGCGCGTCACCGGCCGGCGGGGCGTCGTCGGTCGAAGCGGCCGAATCGGCCGCGTCCGTGGCACTCGACGGTGTGTCGTCCGCGCCGTCGGGGGCGGCGGGCGTCGATTCCTCCGAACCGACGAATCCGGCACAACCCGACAACACCATCAGCACGGCAACCGCAACCGCGAGAGTACTTCGCATACGTCTCCAACGGTGTCGAAGGTGAAAAATCGTCGCCCGAGCGTCGTCGCCTGCGACGGCGCGGGTGTCGTCGACGGCGAGCCGCGGTGGCGACTTCGACCTGCCAAACGATTTACTCACCGCGAGCCGAGAGACGCGTATGTACGATTCGGACCGAACCGCCGTCGTCGTCGTCGACATGCAGAACGGCTTCTGTCACCCCGACGGCAGCCTCTACGCCCCCGCCAGCGAGGAAGCCATCGACCCGGTATCGACGCTCGTCGACCGCGCGCACGACGCCGGCGCGCGCGTCGTCTTCACCCGCGACGTCCACCCGCCCGAACAGTTCGACGGCAACCACTACTACGACGAGTTCGACCGCTGGGGCGAACACGTCGTCGAAGGGACGTGGGAGGCCGAACTCGTCGACGAACTCGACGTCCGCGAGGACGACCACGTCGTCACCAAACACACGTACGACGCGTTCTACCGGACCGAACTGGAGGGCTGGCTGAACGCCCACGGCGTGAGGGACCTGCTCATCTGCGGGACGCTGGCGAACGTCTGCGTGCTCCACACCGCCGGGAGCGCCGGGCTCCGCGACTTCCGGCCGATTCTCGTCACGGACGCGCTCGGCTACATCGAGGAGGGGCACAAGGAGTACGCCGTCGACCACGCCGACTGGCTGTTCGGCGAGACGACGACGCTCGACGACGTGACGTTCGACCGAGTCACCTGAACAGTCGGTAGGCGGCCTGTCCGGTGGCGACGGCCTCGGTCCCCCCGTCGGGGGTCGGACTCTCGACGGTGATCTCGCTGACGCCGATGCTCCCGCCCGCGCGGACGACCTCCGCCGTCGCCGTCAGGTCGCCCGAGGCGCGGCGCAGATAGTTGACGTTCAGGTTCACGGTGGCGACGCCGCCCTGCGCCGGGTTCTCGAACGTCGACCGCTGGGCGACGCCGCCGACGGTGTCGACGAGCGTCGCGGCGACGCCCCCGTGGATAGTCGGCGGCGACGTGGTGTTGGTGAGTTTCTCGTCGTACGGAATCGACATCGTGACGCGTCCGCGCTCGATGCTGTCGACGCGCGTGTTCAACCACGAGAGGTAGCCGTGTTCCTGTTCGATGAACTGCTGGAGGAGCGCAGCGGCGTCCGACGGGAACGATTCGGAGTCGTCCATGGTCGTGTTCGTCCGCGGAGGTGTTTGTAGCCGCCGATTCGTCGGCCGCGAGCCGACGACTCCGAGGCGAGTTCGACGGTGGAATAATACGGAACAACGGCGTACTGGGCGCATGGACTCAACGTCGGACGGAAGTCGGACGGGCGACGAGTCGGCGGCGAGCGGAACCGAACGGACCGAATCGACGGACGAACCGACGAGCGAGTCGGACGCCGCAGCGACCGGAGAGACGCAGTCGGAAGCGGCGCCCGGCGGCGATTCACGTTCCGAAAGCAGCGGAGGAAGCGGAGGCAGCGGAGACAGCGGACCCGAGTACGAGACGAACTTCCGTGACCGCCCCGAGTGTTACTCGGTCGGACGCGGCGAGGAGGGCGTCTTCAAGGTCCAACCGTACAAGGACGAACTCCTACCGCTGTGGGGTTACGCGGACCGGGAGTCGGCCGACGAATCCGGCGACGCCATCTACGACCGATTTCTCGACTACCGCGACGACGACGACTTCGTCGGGATGGACATGGCCCGAAAGTACCTCCAGATGGGCTACACCCGCTCGATGCGGTATGCGCGCTACCCCGGTGGCAAGAAGTACGACGACGACGGCGAGGAGTGCGAGGCCCAGCGCTGGGCCGACGACGACAAACGCGAAGCGGCGCTCGTCTACGAAGTCTGGTGGGACAGAGTCGAAGCCGACGAGACGTACGCCGAGCGGAAGCGCGAACACCGCGAGAAACACGGTTAGTCCGGTCACCGACTCCGGCGTCGACCCCGCTCTATCGTCGATTCTGTTCCGTCGCCTCCGCCCTACCGCCGATTCTGTTCCGTCGCCTCCGCCCTACCGCCGTTCCGCCCTACCGCCGTTCCGCCCTACCGTCGACTCTGTCCTACCGTCGACTCCCCTCCGCCGTCTCGACGGTCCACTCACCCTAGACGAATCGGGTCGTCGCTCTCCGCGAGTTCGACGCGGACGTCGTCGCCGACGGCGAACGCGTGGCCCTCGTGGAAGACGAGTTTCGCCCCGAACGCCGAATCCTGCGCGAGAAACAGCGAGAGCCCGGTCGCACGCTCGCCGTCGGCCAACACGTCGAAATCGTTCCAGCACACGTCGCGTCCGGCCACGGACCCGACCGGAAAGCCGAGAAACGAGAGCGGTGCGTCCGCCGGTTCCCGACCTGCGCGACCGTCCGCCGCCGAGAGCACTCCGCCGCCGGCGTAGTGCGCCAACCCGCCGTCGAGAACGCGTCCGTCGTCGGCCGCGATGCCCGCGAAGTACGCACCGGGGTCGGGATGTGCCGGCGCATCGAGGAGCGCGTACGTCTCGCCGACCTCGACGACGGTTCCGGTGCCGTCCCACGCGAGCGGTTCGACGGGTACGTCGAGCGTCAGCGGGAGCGACCCGCCCGCGCGGTAGGCGTTCTGGTCGGCGCGGCGGAAGCCGAGGTGGACGTGGTTGTCGACCCACCGACCGAAAAAGCCCGACCGGACCATCTCGCCGAGAGGCTCGCCCGCCTCGACGTAGTCGCCGGGTTCGACCGCCGGGTCGACGTGGAGGATTCGGGCGACGTGGTCGCTCTCGTTGTCGCCGCCGCCGACGCCGTCGCCGCCGTCGACGCTGTCTTCGGACCGCTCTCCGCGGTCGAACCGAACTCCCGGCGAGTTCGCCTCGTCGACGGCGACCAGTATGAGATGGTCCTGCTCGACGGCGTACGGTTTCGGCGGCGCGCGAACCGACTTCGTGTCCAGCACCTCCCCCGAAATCGGCGAGAGCCCCTCGTTCGTCTCGGGGTAGAAGTCGACGGCGCGGCCGCGGTCGTGCGCCGGGTACGGCGAGTTGTACAGCGAGAAGCGTCGATAGCGCTCGGCGACGGGCGAAGAGAGCGTGACCGCCATTGGCGAGAGGTGGGCGTTCGAGGCTATAGCCCCGTCGAAGCCGGCGGAGGCGGCAGTGAGAAGAACGGCAACACGGGAGCGGGAAGCCGAGAGGATTAGGTTCGCTCGGCGCGCAGAGGGCGATATGCGAGTCGTACGCGGCAGGGCGAGCGACCCGGAGACCGACCGCGACGTGACGGCGGCGCTGCTCGAAGACGCCGCCGAGACCGGCGTCCCGGCGCTCCGCGTCTGGTCGCCGCACCGGCAACTCGCGTTCGGACGGCGCGACGCGCGCGCCGAGCGCTACGACGCCGCCCGCGAGGCGGCCGAAGCGCGCGGGTACCCCCCCGTCGAGCGGAGCGTCGGCGGTCGTGCCGTCGCCTACACCGGAACGACGCTCGCGTTCGCGCACGCCCGACCGGTCGAGGACATGCGGCGCGGACTGGACCAGCGGTACGACGACGCGGTGACGACGGTGATTCGCGCACTCCGGACGGTGGGGGTCGACGCCGAACGGGGCGAACCACCCGAATCGTTCTGTCCGGGCGCTCACTCGGTGCAGTCGGCGGGCAAAATCGCGGGCGTCGCCCAGCGCGTCCGCAGGGGCGCGGCGCTCGTCTCCGGGTGCGTGCTCGTCGCCGACCACGAGGAGATCGCCGGCGTCCTGGAACCGGTGTACGCGGCGCTGGCGGTTCCGTTCGACCCCGGTTCGGTCGGCAGTGTCGCCCGCGCCGGCGGTGATGGAGACGCCGAAGCGGTCGCTCGGGCGCTGGAGGACGCGTTCGTCGACGACCGGGACGCGACGGTCGAGCGCGTCGAAGCGGAGACCGGGTGAAAACGGGCTATCGCACTCGTCGGTAGACCCGCAGCAGCATCGAGACGGCCGTCCCGATTCCCGGTACGCGCGAGGAGAGCGCGGCCGCGGCGAGAAGCAGAACGCCGCTCACGCGCCGCCCCTTGGAGAACGCCACGATGGCGTCGACGAGCGTCGATACGATACTGAGTTTGTTCATCGAGTTGACGTTGATAGACATCGTGTAGAGAACGTCGCCCACAACGATAAGCGATACCCGCGAACCGACGACGCTTCGACCGGAGCGGCGTCACTCGCGCGGACCGTCACCGTTTACCACCCCGCCCGACGAGAGTCGGACACCCAGACAATGCTCATCACGCACGCACGCCTCGCCGACGGCCGCGAGGTAGACGTCCGGACGGCCGGCGAGACCATCGCGGCGGTCGAGCCCGCGGGGTCGCTCTCGCCCGACGGCGACGAACGCGAACTCGACGCCGACGGCCGTCTGCTCCTCCCCGGTGCAATCGACGCACACGTCCACTTCCGCGAACCGGGGTACGCGCACAAGGAGACGTGGGAGACGGGGTCGAAGAGCGCCGCCGCCGGCGGCGTCACCACCGTCGTCGACCAGCCGAACACCAGTCCCCCGACCATCGACGGCGACGCCTTCGACGAGAAGGCCGAGTTGGCCGAGAGATCGCTCGTCGACTACGGCATCAGCGGCGGCGTCACGGAGGAGTGGGACCCCGACTCGCTGTTCGACCGCCCGCTGTTCGCGCTCGGCGAGGTGTTTCTCGCCGACTCGACCGGCGACATGGGTATCGACGCCGACCTCTTCGCAGACGCCGTCGTCCGCGCCGCCGAGGCCGGCGTGACCGTGAGCGTCCACGCCGAAGATGCTGAACTGTTCGACGAGAGCGCGAAGGACGAGGATGCCGGCGGCGAGGGCCGCGACGCCGACGCCGACCTGTGGAGCGCCTTTCGGACCGCGGAAGCCGAGGCCGCCGCCGTCGAACGCGCCCTCGACGTGGGTGCGGAGTCGGCCGCGTCGATTCACATCGCCCACACGAGCACGCCCGAGGGCGTCGACGCCGCGAGCGAGGCGGGCGCGACCTGCGAGGTGACGCCGCACCACCTGCTGCTGTCGCGCGAGGACCTCTCGGAGTTGGGCACCTACGGCCGGATGAATCCGCCCCTCAGGAGCGAGGCGCGCCGCGAAGCCGTCTACGAGCGCGTCGCCGACGGGACGGTCGATATCGTCGCCACCGACCACGCGCCGCACACCCGCGAGGAGAAGGAGACCGACCTCTGGAGCGCGCCCAGCGGCGTCCCGGGCGTCGAGACGATGCTGCCGCTGCTGCTGAACGAGGCCCGCGAGGGACGGCTGACGTACGAACGCGTCCGCGACCTCACCGCCGCGAACCCGGCGCGCATCTTCGACTTGCCGCAGAAGGGCGCGGTCGAAGTCGGCAGGGACGCCGACCTCGTGCTCGTCGACCCCGACGACCCGAGCGAGATACGCGGCGACGAACTCCACAGCAACTGCGAGTGGACCCCGTTCGAGGGCTTCTCGGGGGTGTTCCCGCGGGTGACGACGGTCCGCGGGCGGGTCGTCTACGACCCCGAGGGCGAGACGGGCGCGCTGTCGTCGACGTTCGGCGACGCTGCGGGCGCGAACGTCAGAGAGTAACCTGCGGGCGGAGTCGCTCCGGCGGCGGGTCGCCCCGAAAAATGAGTCGCGATCGTCGAAACCCGAGGCGCACCTCGGGAGTACGTCTCGTCGCGTGTCGGTCGTCGGTGGTCTATCGGTCGTCCGTCGTCTACCGTCTGTCGTCGAGCGTCTATCGGTCGTCTATCGGCCTATTCGAGGACGCGGCTCAGCAGACCCTGGCTCTCGGGGTTGACGACGACCGAGTTCTCGAGTCGGTCCGCCATCCCCTTCTGGCGCATGTAGCTGGCGAACGCGAGGAACGTCGGCGGCCAGAGGCCGATGAAGATGCCGCGCGTCTTGTTGCCGCGGATGTAGAACTGATACCACGACAGCGCCACCGAGAGCGCCGAGGCGATGAGCGCGACGTCGGCGCCGGACTCCTGAGCCTGCGCCATCTCCTGCTGCGATTCTCGTGTCGTCTGGTTCTGCGATTGCCCTAAAATCGACATTGCATAGGATAGGGCCACGACGACACGTATGATTGTTGTGCCTTATTTTGAGACGAAAACAAGTAACGGACGCGGAGAGTCGTCCGTCGGAGTCTGTCGTCGAGAGCGGATTCACGGCGTCGCCGAAACGAAGCTTTTTGGCTCCGCTCCGGGACGGCGCTGTTATGAACGACCACCCGTTGTCGGGGAAGGAGGCGGCGTGGGAAGCCGTCGTCGCCGACATGGAGGCAACCGCGGAGGCGTACCGAGAGGAGGGCTGGGAGACGACCGAGCTCCATCCGGGCGACGTGGTACCGCTCTCGAACGTCGATATCGGGCTGGACGTCGAGGACGAACTCGGCGGCGACGAGACGGATGTATCCGAGGAACGCCCCGGCTGGAGCGGACTCGACGTGCTGTTGCCGGGCAACGAGTTCACCGCCGTCGAGGGCGTCGTCGAGGCGTCGACGTTCGACGAGTCGGAGGTGCTTCGCACGCGGGAGAACGGCGTCGTCCTCGCCGTCGTGGTGATGAAAGCCTCGGGCGAAAAACGGGCCGTGTTCGTCCCGCTGTACTACGACATCGCCGACATCGCCGGCGTGGCGAGCGCCGCGCGGAGCGTCGGGCGGCTCGAAGTGGCGCTGCGACCGCTGTCGAACGACCAGCGGGTGTTGTTCGCGCTCGACGACCCCGAACTGGTGTTGCCGGAGGCGTGAACTGAGCGAACCAGTCACACCCCCAAACGCCCGACAACGACCGGGAGGGGGCGCGAGAATCCGGCGACGCCTTTCGACGTTCTTTTTATCCGCGACCGTTTCGTACCCCGTATGGCAGATTTCAAAGTCGTCGTCGCCGACCCCGAAGACGGCTCGACGCACCAGTTCGACGCGGACGGACAGGACGCGAACCGATTCCTCGGCCGAGACCTCGGCGACGAGGTCGACGGCGGTGCGGTGGGCCTCGACGGGTTCACCCTCGAACTCACCGGCGGCTCCGACAAAGCCGGTCGACCGATGCGCAAAGACGTCCCCGGACCGAACCTCAAGTCGCTGCTGCTCGAAGGCGGCGTCGGCTACAAGCCCTCGCGCGACGGCGAGCGCAAGCGTATCAGCGTCCGCGGCCGCGAGATCAGCGAGGAAGTCGTCCAGATCAACGCCAAAGTCGTCGACGGCGGCAGCGTCGCCGACGCGCTCGGCGGCGACGACGAAGACGGCGACGAAGACGACGAGTAACGCCCTGACCCGATTCCGACCGTTTTTCCCCACCGCGTCCGGAGTGGCGACCATGCCGGACCGAGTGTCTCACGAGAACCCCTCGGTGACGACGTACCGCGCGCGACTCGAACGGAGCGGCGGCACGCGACGCCCCTGTCTCCGCCTCCCCGACGAACTCGACGCCGAGGACGGCGACATCGTCAGACTCGTCCTCGACGGCGACGAGCACCACGCTAAAATCGACAGCGACGCCCGGGGGATGCTTATTCGCGGCGCGTACGACAACCGCCGTCTGGCCCGCACGCCCGGCGAGGGCGAGAACCGACTGGTCGAGTGGGCCGAGACGAACGGCCGAACGCCGGGCACGAGCGTCGAACTCGACGAGGTCGAACCCGGTCACCTCTACGGGCTCCGCGTGCCGGGCAAACGCGCCGTCTACAGCGTCACGCGACAGCCGAAATCGTCGCTGGCGGACATCGCCCAGCAGTTGGACGAGTGAGGAGGAGCGACTCGCAGTCACGCGCTTTTTACCGCTGGCACGCCGACGGGAGTGCATGAGCGACCGAGACGAGTTTCTCGCGGGCGAGCGCCTCGACGACGTGGCGCTGTTTCTGACCGACGACTACCTCGACGAGCAGGGGAAGATAGCCAACTACGGCGAGACGGTCGAGGGCGGGGTTATCCTCGTCGAACCCGGCGACAGGGGGCGACAGCTGTTCGCCGCCGGAACCGGGATGAAGGCGATGGAGTTCGCACAGAGCGCGATGGACACCGAGGGAACCATCGCCGACGACCTGAGCGGCGGGGAGTGTCCGGCCGCCGAGAGCGACGAAGACGGTGGAGCCGAGGGCGACCACCGCGTCAAGTTCGTCTTCGCGTTCGCGGAGGCGAAAAACGAGGAGGTCGGCGGCCTCTACGCCGAGGGTGACGTGATTCACGCCTACGCCCAGTGCGAGTGCGGGCAGTCGTACTCGGACCGCTGGGTCGTCGACGCGTAGCGAGACGGTCTACAGTTCGGTCTCGACGCCTTCCTCGGCGTCCGTCTCTTCTTCGACCGCTTCGGCGACGCGCTCGAATGCGGCCAGGATGACTCGCTTGGCCGCGCTTCCCTGGGTGCTCCAGTGGTTCGCGTAGTCGAGCATGTCGTCGTAGATGTCGGGTTTGCAGCCGGCCGCGCGCGGGTGACCGCCGCCGTCGACGTACGCGGCGACTTCGTGCGCGCGCTCGAAGCCCTCCGAACCGCGGATGCTCGCGCTCCCGGCGGGCTTGACGATGATTGCGGCGTCGGCACCCTGCTCGCGGAGCGCTTCGGCGACTTCGTTCTGCGAACAGCGGCCGTACGTGACGCCGACGGTCCACTCGCCGACGCGTTTGAACTCCGCGCGCGAGACGGCGAGGTCGACGAGTTGCTCCTTCTCGACGCGTCGGTGTTCGACGTACGCGAGCGCCTGCTCGGGGAGGTCGGCGCCGTACGCGCCGACGACGGCGACGTACTCCTCGTTGTCGACCCAGTAGGCGTAGTCGGCGAGGTCGTCGCTTCGCTCGTCGTCTCGAATCCAGAGGTCGTGGTCGCGGGTCACCGCGGCGAGTTCCTCGAACTGCTCGGAGAACTCGTAGTCGAGCGACCGCAGCGCGACGTCGGTCGTACACTCCTCGTCGGAGTCGCCGACGACGAGGTCGACGCCCGCCTCGCGGACCGCGCTCTCGACCGCTTCGTCCCACTGGTGGTGGTCGAACCACCGGACGCTGTCGGCGTGGGCGACTATCGACTCCACGGCTTCCTCGACGTACTCGTACCTGTCCGGGCAGAGGTCGCAGACGTACACGTCGATACCGTCGTCGGCGTACTCGGCGACGCGTTCGAGGGCGTCCTCCATGTTGTGCGGACCCGCACCGACGAGCGCGACCGGCGAGTCGAGCGCTTCGTCTTCCTCGTCTTCGTCCGCGTCCTCGGCTTCCTCGTCTGCGGCGAGCGGGTCGTCGCTCGTGCGGCGTTCGATGTCCTCCAGGAACGGTTCGGGGTCGAGCGCCGCGTCGTACAGTTCTCGAATCAGCGCCGCGCAGCCGAGCCCGTCGGCGTCGAGGTCGGCGACGACGACGGCTTCCGCGCCGTCGACGGCTTCCTTCACGCGTTCGTCGGCGCGGTCTTCGTCGAGCGAGTCGGGGTAGAAAAAGCCGGTCCCGGGGAGCAGCGATTTCCGCGAGAGGGGGAGCAGTCCGGAGTCGATGAGGTCGTCGTCCATACGGGACGGAGGTGTGGCGGGGTGAAAACGGCGGTGATTTGGCGAGCGTCAGCGAGCCAAATCACGTGAATCTCTCGCTCTCTCCCGGTTCGACCGCGTCGGAAGCCGAACACCCCGTCGGAAGCCGAACACCCCGTCGGAAGCCGAATCCACCGCCGTCGGAAGCGAAACCGAGTTCGACCGTCCCGCAGTCACCCGGTTTTCGAGAGTCCCACGAGCGACCGCCACGCGCCGAACGGGGGTAAAGCACCCGTTGACACAAACAGTAGCCTGTCAGTAACTAACGTCTGACAGTCCGAAGGGAGACGCGATGTCAGGGAGTGTGCAGAGGGGTCGACCCGGCGGAGAGCCGGGCGAACCGACGTTGGGGTTGCCCGTTTACGGAGTATCGCAGCGGACGCCGTTAGCCGCGCTGGCCGACGGGCTCGACCCGAGCGGGTGCGTCGTCGTGCTGGACGGCGAGCGACCGCTCGGCGTGTACAGCCCGAGACAGGTGCAACGCGACGAGACCGACCCGTTGGCGCCCGAGACGGTCGGCGATCTCACCCCGGAGAGACCGCTCGTCGTGGAGGCGGGCGTTCCGGCCGAGACGTGTCTCGAACGCGCGCTCGGCGACGGAGAGCGGTTCGTGTTGGTCGTCGACGACGCGGACCGGCTCGCCGGCGTCGTCACCCGGTGGCAACTGCTCGCGGCGCGAGAGCGCGGAGACGCCGATACGCCCGTCGTCGAGTTGCTCGTCGACGGCGAGTGACCGCGGTCGGGTCGGCCGAAAATCGACCGAAACCGACTGCCGAGAAGTCGGTCCACGACGGAAGTCGGGACCGAGAGGTGGGAGACGCGAGCTTTCGGTGCCGGAGTCCAACGCGCGGTTCAGATGCTCTCCGACGCGTCGAGCTGTCGCACCGTCAGCACGGGGACCGGACACGTCCGGACGACCCGCTCGGCGACGCTGCCGATGAGAAACCGGTTCTCGCCGTGTCGCCCGCGTGTCCCCGTGGCGACCACGTCGGCGTCGTGCTCGCGGGCGTAGTCGCTGATGACGGCCGCGGGACGGCCCTCGCGGACGGCGGTGGTCACCTCGCGGGTCGTCTCCGCGCGGACGGTTTCGAGTGCCTCCTCGCCGCGTTCGTGAAGCGCGTCGCGCATCTCGTCGCGGAGTCGGTCCGGCGACGAGTCCACTTCCCCGCTGTCGACGACGTAGAGCGCGTGCACCGACGCGTCGAACGTCTCCGCGAGGTCGAGTGCGACGGCCACCGCACGGCGAACGCTCTCGGAGCCGTCTGTCGCGATGACGATGGTGTCGAACATATCGCCGCGTTCGCCCGGCCACGGCATAAAACCACGCGCGACCGACGGGGGTCGGTGCGCGGAGACGGCGAGTGCGACGGCTCGGGGGGAGCGTTTTTGATGTAGGCCCGCACAGAGAGGGGTATGACGACGCCCTTGGAACTCGACATCGTGCTCGTGCCGGTCGACGGGAGCGACGAGTCGACAGTGGCCATCGAGTACGCCATCGGCATCGCCGAGCGATACGACGCCGCCGTCCACGCCGTCTACGTGCTCGGCGAAGAGATGGTTCGCGCCATCGAGAGCGACGCCGTCGACGAGGACGAGGTCGCCGCCGAGACGGAGTCGTTCACCGACAACGTCGCGCAGATGGCCGAGGTGCACGACGTCGAAGTGACCACGTCGACCGCCTACGGCTTCTCGACGCACGTGAAGACCCGACACCCCGGTAGCGTCGTCCTCGACACCGCCGAGGAACTCGACGCCGACTTCATCGTCGTCCCGCGCGAGCCCGTCTCCGGCGACCCCGGCGAGGTGCTCGAAAAGGCCGCCGAGTACGTGCTGTTGTACGCGAGTCAGCCGGTGCTGTCGGTCTGATTCGGCAGGAGCCGTTCAGACCGCGTCGCGCTCGGCCTCGATTCGCTCGGCGTAGGCGTCGGCGAGTTTCGAGAATATCTCCTCGCCCGCCTCGAGCGTCGCCTCCCGCGGGTCGCCGAGCACGCCGTTCTCCGTTATCGCTCTGAATCCGTCGCTGAGCAGCCGCGAGACGGAGATGTCTCCCTCGCGGCCGACTTCGAGTCGGTCCGTCCGGACGAGCCCCTCGTCGACGGCCATCACCATCGCCGTCTCCGCCGCACCCGCGTGAATCACCGGCTCCTCGTACTCGACGCCCGCGGCGCGGAGGCCCTCGTTCATCAGTTCCATCAGCGTGTCGAGCTCCGCCAGCGCGATGACGTTCGCGTCGAGTTCGCGGGCGATCTCGGGCGCGACGGTGTTGACCGGCGCGAAGTTACCGCCGTGGGTCGGCACGAGCACGAGATGCTCGAACCCGTGAGCGTCCAGCGACCGGCAGTACGACCGAATCAGCTCCATCAGCGTCTCGGGCGGAATCGTGATCGTACCGGGAAAGTCCATGTGGTGTCCGGAACAGCCGGGTCGAATCGTCGGCGCGGCGAACGCGTCGCCGAGTCTCTCGGCGATGCGCCGCGAGAGTTCGTCGCCCGCGAGCGTGTCCATGATGAGCGGTAGATGCGGTCCGTGCTGTTCGACGGAGCCGACGGCGACGACTGCGGTTCGCGTCCCGTCTTCGAGGGCGTTCTCGACGTCCGTCCACGTCTGGTTCTCCAGTAGCACGTCCGGTGTGCGAGTCATACACAGAGTGCTGCACGGAGACGTGCTTAGTCGTACGCTTCTCGGAAGAACGCGTTCGGCGAGTGTGCGCGCGAACGCCCTCGGACGGTTCGTGGGCGGTCCACGGGACGTTCTCTGCCGGCGTCGGGTCAGTTCAGCCGAATCGCCATCTCCAACTCGAAGCTCTCGGCGTTGCTCGTCTCGAAGCCGATCTTCTTGTAGAGCGCGACGGCCGCGCGGTTCCACCGCTCGACGGTGAGCCACACTTTCTCGGCGCCGCTGGTCTGGCCGTGGCCGAGCAGCGCCTCGATGAGGTGCGTGCCGATGCCGGCGCGCTGGTACTTCTGGAGCACGAAGATGGCGAGTTCGTAGGCGTCCTCGTCGGGGACGAGCGTCGCGTGTCCCGCCGCCTCGTCGTCGTGCCAGGCGACGACGTTCAGACAGTCGGCGTCGAGAATCGTGTCGAGCCACGACCGGATGCGCTCCTCGCGGCCAGGTGGGATACCCTGCGCGCGGTCGGCGGGGTCGAACTCGGTGTACATCTCGACGAGTCGCTCGTAGTCGTCGCCGTCGGGGTCGTAGGTGCGGACCTCGATGGCGCGACCTTCGCGGTCCTCGAACTCGATGGGCGGGGCGTCGAACGGACCCGCCGGTTCGTCGGGGTAGAGACGCTCTCGCTTCATCGCACTAGTTTCACCGTCTTGTGGGAGTTCAGGAGCACGAACTCGGCGATGCTCCCGATGCTGATCTTTCCCATCGGGCTGCGCTGGCCGCCGCCGAGGACGACCTGGTCGAAGCCGCCGCTCTCGGCGAGGTCGACCAGTCGGCTTCCGGGGTCGCCCTCGACGTGTCGGATTTCGGCGTCGAAGGCGACGCCTTCCAGTCGTTCGCGGACGTGCGTCTCTATCTCCTCGGGCGTCGCGTCGGAATCCGGGTTCTCGACGATGGCGACGGTGAGGTCGTCGGCCGCGGCGACCGCCCGTTCGACCGTGCGTTCGAGCGCCTGATACGAGTCCTCGCTTCCGCCGATTCCCAGTAACACCTTCATGTGCGAGGCAGTCGCAGGCGGGGGCCAAAACAGTTGCCGCCGAAGGCGGGGGTCGACGGCTTCGACGCGGGTCCCGATGCTGGTCGGACCACGCCGACAACCCTTTTGTACCCGGTTCACAAGGGCGGAGTATGGCAGACGACCCCGCGACGCCCTCGGAGTCGCCCGAGCGAGAGACGAAAAACGGTGCGCGCGACGAGACAGTCGGTGCTGACGACCGCACGGCGGACGCAGCGGAGAGAGAGGAGGCCGGGACAACAGAGACGAAAAACGGCGCGGCAGCGCCCGAGGAGGCGAGCGACGGCCCCGTCGACACCGACGGCGAGCGCCACGACGCCGACGCTGACGGTCCCGTCGACGCCGACAGCCCTGCCGACGCTGACGGTCCCGTCGACGACACCGCCACAGAGGACGTGCCCGAGGACGTGCAGAAGTACGCCCGCTTCAAGAAGATGGACGGCGCGCAGTACGACCGCGTCAACGGCTTCCTCCGCGACCGGACGTACATCACCGCCCGCGAGTGGGCCATCGCGCGCCTCTGCGCGGACTTCCGGACCGAGACGGGCGTCGAGATGACGAAAATCGGCGAGAACCTCCCCCGCTTGGTGCCGTTCATGACCGACACGTACACCCCGCAGGCGGTCAATCAGGCGCGTTCGTCCTTCGAGGGGAAGGTGAAGAAAGCAGGCGCGACGTTCCTCTACGGCGCGATGAGCGGCTTCTTCACCGCCGAAGAGTTGGACGAGACGATGTACGAAGTGACCGAGATTGCGAAGTTCCTCCTCGAAGTAGAGGGCGTCGACCTGGCCGTCGCCGAGGAACTCGACGCCGAGGAGCGGATTTCGAGCGTCATGCGCGAGGTCCGCCAGTCGAGTGCCCAGTTGCGCGCCGAGGAGGTCGAGTGCCCCGAGTGCGGCCACGTCCACGAACCGAAGCAGGGGTAGTGGGTCCGACCGCCGGGGTCCGAAGTCGACGTTAGCAGGTCGCCGCGACCGTCTCGTACGCTTCTCCCTCGTACTCGACGATTCGCGGCGCACTCCACGTGTCGGGTAGCGACTCCATCGAGAGAGTTCCGTTCTCGCGGGCGCGGTCGAACTCGGTGCGTCGGTCGGCGGAGAGATTCTCGTACGCCAGCGTCCGGTCCGCCCCCGCGGCCCTGTCCTCGTCGGCGAGTTCGACGTGCAGGAGGTACGGACAGTCGGCGTAGGCGGTCGTCGAGTGTCCGTCGGTGGTCGGGGTCGGCGACGTCGTCGCCGGCGGTTCGGTCGGGGACTCCGTCGCGATCGTCTCGGGGGAGTCGTCCGCCGGCGGGACGCTGGTGCAACCGGCGACGAGAAGGCCGAAGACGACGAACAGGAGGGCGTATCGACGCATACGGAGAGAAGCGAGTCGTCCGGTAAGTGCTTTCCGTGCGGGAGTCGAGTCGGGCCGAACAGCCGTCGGGTCGAGCAACCGGCGTCGAATCGACCCACACTACTTCGTGTCTGGGCGCTCACTCTCACCTATGGTCGACGAAGAACTCGGCGAGGCGACGATCGTGTACGAAGACCCCGACGGCGAGACGATAGAGAAGAACGTCCAGAACGAACACGTCGCGTACTTCCAGGACCACTGGCTGGTGAAAGTCGGCGAGGACGACGAGGGGCGCGACATCGTCCGCCGAATTCCGGCGACGCGAGTGTACCACGTCGAGCGAACGGTCGAGAAGTTCGAAGAAGAGGTGAAGACCGTCCGCGACCAGGTGCAGTCGTTCACCGACGACCTCCGGTCGAGGCTCCTCGGCGGCGGGGAGTCGGAGGGACAGAGCAAGCCGCTCAGTATCGACGTCGAAGGGGACTCTGACGACGAGCGTCGGTAGCCGCGCGAACGGTCACTCCTCGAACCCGCCCTCCCACCGGAACTGTCCGTTGCACCTTTTTCCCTCGCTCGCTCCGCTCGCTCGGCAAAAATCTGCACCAAAAAACGTGGGACCGTTACTCCTCGAAGCCGTCTTCCCACCGGAACCGTCCGTTGCACCTTTTTCCCTCGCTCGCTCCGCTCGCTCGGCAAAAATCTGCACCAAAAAACGTGGAACCGTTACTCCTCGAACCCGTCCTCCCACCGGAATCGTCCGTTGCACCTTTTTCCCTCGCTCGCTCCGCTCGCTCGGCAAAAATCTGCACCAAAAAACGTGGGACCGTTACTCCTCGAAGCCGTCTTCCCACCGGAACCGTCCATTTCGCTGGACGAGTTCGCCGTCGACGAGCAGTCGCGAGTCCTCGCTCATATCGGTTATCATGTCGACGTGGACCGCCGACTGGTTGCCCGACTCGCCTTCAGGGAGACAGGAGTCGTACGCGCGACCGACCGCGAGGTGAATCGTGTCGCCCATCTTCTCGTCGAAGAGGATGCTGTCGGTGAAGCGGTCGATACCGCGGTTCATGCCGATGCCGAGTTCGCCGAGGCGGCGCGCGCCCTCGTCGGTGTCGAAAATGTCCGCGAGGACCGTCTCGTTCTGACCGGCGTCGAAGTCGACGACCTCCCCGTCCTCGAAGGTGAGGTGGACGTCGGTGACGCGCTTGCTCTGGATGGTCATCGGCACGTCGAAGAACACCTCGCCCTCGGTGGCGTACGGTGCGGTGAACACCTCGCCCGAGGGGAGGTTGTGCGAGTCGTAGGCGACCGACGCGGCCGAGTTGACGGCGGTTCGCCCCTCGATGGACATGGTGAGGTCCGTCTGCTCCTTCTCGATGCGGACCTCGCTCCCGGCGTCGAGCACCTCTTTCATCTGCGCCATCTCGTCGGCCAGCGCCTCCCAGTCGCGGAGCACGGCGTCGTAGACGAACTGCCGGTACTCCTCGTAGGCCATCCCGGCCTGCTGGGCGAGCGAGCGCGTCGGGTGCACGGTGGAGACCCAGTCGGTGTCCATGCGGGCCTCGCGGGTTCCTTCGCGTGCCCGAGCGAACGCACGCTGGGTTTCACCGGGCACGTCCGCGGTCGCGGTCGTGTTCCGCCCGCCGCCGAGGCGGAGGTACGCGTCGGCGTTCTCCAGGAGCGCGAGTTCGTGGGCGGGGTCCTCGTCGAACTCGCCGTCGTGGCTCTTCAGGTACGCCCGCGAGACCTCCGCGGAGTCGTAGAGGGTGACGACGTTCGCCCCGCGTTCGCCGAGTTTCTCCGCGACGGCGACGGCGAGGTCGTGGGCGTCCTCGGCGACGCTGACGACGACGTCGTCACCGGCCTCGATGCGTGCGCTCCAGTCGACGAGCACCTCGGCGTGCTCGCGTACGCGTTCGTCCATGTGCGGGTGGAGGAGCGACTGGCCGAAAAACGGGGCGGTTCCGGCGGCGTACGCGGAGGGACGACCGCCGACCAACCACGGTCGCCGTCGTCACCCGTCGAACATCGAGAGGATGCGCGTCAGATCCTCGCCGTACTGGACGAGCGCGTCCTCCAACCGGACGACGCCGACGAAGTCGCCCGCGTCGTCGACGACGGCCGCGCGGCGAGCGTTCTCGTCCGCGAGGTGCGCGACCAGCGCCGAGAGGTCCTCTGACTCGCGGACGGTGACGAGGTCGTCCGAGAGTATCTCGCCGGCGGTCTCGCCGTCGAGGTCCTCGCCGGCGACGTACGCGCGACCGATGTCGGCGGGCGTCAACAGCCCGAGCGGTCGCTGTTCGTCGAGCACGGCGACGAGTTCGAGCGACCCCTCGCGCATCGCGGCGGTCACGTCGCCGACGGGCGTCGTCGGCGCGGCCGTTGCGACGGTTGCATCGAGGATGTCAGAGAGCGTCATGTCGAGAGGTGTACGGGTTCGGGAAGCGTAAGTCCAGCGGCGCTCCGAGTGGCGAGGGTCACCCCCGCGACTCCGACGAACCACAACCCCTTACCTCCCTCCGGTAAACCTCCGACCATGCAACTGGGCGTCATCGGACTCGGACGAATGGGCCAGATAGTCGTCGAACGAGTGGTCGCCGCGGGCCACGACGTGGTCGCGTTCGACCTGAGCGAACGAGCGGTCGAGACCGCCGCCGACGCGGGTGCAAAGCCCGCAGCGAGCGTCGAGGACCTCGTCGAGAGACTCGGCGACGAGAAGCGCATCTGGCTGATGGTTCCGGCCGGCGACGCCGTCGACGCGACGCTCGCGGACCTCGACGCCTACCTCGACGCCGACGACGTGGTCGTCGACGGCGGCAACTCCCACTTCGAGCGCTCCGTCGAGCGCGCGAAAGCCTGCCGGGCGGCGTACCTCGACTGCGGCACCAGCGGCGGTCCCGCGGGCGCGGAACTCGGCTTCTCGCTCATGGTCGGCGGCCCCCAGTGGGCGTACGACGAACTGACGCCCGTCTTCGACGCCGTCGCCACCGGACCCGACGGTCACGACCGGATGGGCGAGTCGGGGTCGGGCCACTACGTGAAGATGGTCCACAACGGCGTCGAGTACGCGCTGATGCAGGCGTACGGCGAGGGCTTCGAACTCCTCGCGGACGGCCGCTACGACCTCGACCTCGAAGCCGTCGCCCGGACGTGGAACAACGGCGCGGTTATCCGCTCGTGGTTGCTCGAACTCTGCGAAGAGGCGTTCACCGAGGAGGGCTCTGATCTGGGCGACGTCGCCGACCACGTCGCCGGCGGCTCGACCGGCACGTGGACGGTCCAGGAGGCGCTCGAACAGGAGGTTCCGGTGCCGCTCATCTACCAGGCGCTCGCCGAGCGCTTCGACAGCCGAAACGAGGGACGATTCTCGCGGCGGTTGGCGAACCGACTCCGCTACGGCTTCGGCCGTCACGAAGTCGCTCGCGACTGAGCGTCTCGGAGACGGACGGTCCGTCCCACGGACCGCGGGGACGACGCTATCCCCTCGGCGAGCGTACTACTGAGAAGCGAGGAATCAAGTATGACATCGGTTCTCGGACGGGGGAGACAACTCCGCAGAGCGGTGCTTCTGCTCGGATGCGGCGTGACGCTCGCGGCGGCGACGCTTCTGGCGGCAGTCGCCGCGCTCTACGTGGTGCAGACGACTCCGCGCGGGGTGCTCAGTTGGTACGGACTGGCGTTCGGTGCAGGTCTCATCGGTGCTGCGCCGGTGGTCGCGAACGAGTTGCTCGGGCGAGTGGTCGAGGCCCGTCGGACTGCGACTGCGCGACGACGGAAGTCGCCGGTCCCGCCAGTCTCGTCGGTTCCGCCAGTCTCGCCGGTCCCCCCGTCGACAGAGACGCCCTGACTGCGTCGACGTTTCGACGGGGGAACCGAGAACAGCGTTATCTGACTCCGCGGCGTACGGGGAGTATGGACAGAAACGATGCGACTGCTCACTTTCGACGGATGCTGAGTCGGGCGCGATACGCAGCTATCGGCGCGGCTATCGGTGCGGGTCTCGGCGGACTGTTCGGTAAGGAAGCCGCGAGCACCGGCGGGGCCGTCGGGGCGCTCCTCGGGGCGACGTTCGGCGAGACGCGCGTGAGCGCTCGAAGCCGATTCGACAAGCTACGTGCCCGCAGCGAAGAGGAGTTCAAGCGGATTCCGCTGGAGTAGCGAACGCGCTCAGCGGGAGTTCCCGGTGGTTCGCCGGCGACGCTCCGAGCGCCGACCGCCGCGCCGCCGGGCTATCGGCGGAATCACAACTGTTGTAAACCCGCACTCCGTAGCCGCCGATATGTCTCTCATCGACCCAGTGGCGGTAGGACTGGGCGCGGCGCTGACGGCGCTGGCCGTCGCGATGCACTTCTCGAAGGGGACGGGGTGGACGGCCACCGCCGACATCTCCCAGGAAGTGCTCGAACAGCGCGCGTCGACGGTCCCCGAGACCGACTTCCCCGAACCGATGAACCGCTCTATCGGCGGCGGCAGCGCCGTCGCCGTCGGCGGCGCGGCAGCGGGCGAGGAGGGCGAACTCGAAGAGGGCGAGGCCCAAGAAGAGAGTTCGAGCCCCGCTGACATCCCCGAGGACGAAGTCGAGTACTTCGAGGTGGAGTTCGTCAAAGAGGGTTCGACCATCGAGATTCCGAACAACCAGACCGTCCTCGAATCCGGCGAAGAGGAGGGTTGGGACCTCCCGTACGCCTGCCGACAGGGGCAGTGCGTCTCCTGTGCGGGTCAGATCACCTCCGGCGGCAACTCCGAGGACTACGTCGTCCACGACAACCAGCAGATGCTCGACGAGGGCGAACTCGACGAGGGCTACACGCTCACCTGCGTCGCTTACCCGCGTGCGGATTTCACCATCGAAACCGGTACTGCACCGTAATCGGTCGACGACTGTTCGATTTTTTCTCTTCTGACGACGGCTCTCGAGACGGCAGCGCCGGCGAGTTTAGGTCACAACGGTTATAGCCAGTTATCGTGTACGTCGGGGTGAGGGCCCGTAGCTCAGTGGACAGAGTGCTTGGTTCCGGACCAAGATGTCGCGGGTTCAAATCCCGTCGGGTCCGCTCGACTCACTTCGTTCGTCTCGCTCCCCCGACGTAGTTCGCAAACGCGAAGCGTTTGCTCACTCCCGTCGGGTCCGTTTTTGGCGTTTCGACGGAACGAAATCGACAGTCGACTAACGCCGTCTAGAGACTTCTCACCCCTCGGCGCTCGGCGGCGGCCGTTCGACCCTGTAGAATCCGCATCTTCGACAAAACCCCATCCATTCATACCATCCACGGGAGACGACAGCTCATGGCCAGCGCGGCACCGCTCTCGGAACCGGAGGTCCTCGCCCACGCCAAACGCCGTCTCTTTCCCGACGCGAACCAGCCGGACACCTACTCGGTCGTGGACACACAGTTCGCGATGGAGGAGTGGCTCCCGGGCCAACCGATTTCGTCGACGGTACGCGAACAACTCGCGCCGTTCAACCACGTTCGCGTGGGGTCGGGCTACCCGGACCTCGTCGGCGTCCGGCTCTTAGAGTCGGAACTACTCGCTGTCGAGCGGTTCGGGGACCAACCGCCCCTCGTCGCCGTCGAAGCGAAGGGGTACACCGGGTCGGGCACCGTCGACGTCGAACGCGGAGTCGTGCAGGCGTACGACCGGCTCCACGAGGCCAACGCCGCGTACGTCGCGGCGCCCGCTCGGGCGATTTCGCAGTCGGCGCGGACGCTCGCCCGCGAACTCAACGTCGGCGTCCTCGGCGTCGACGCGGGGGGAGCGGTCGAGCCGCTGGAGGTTCCGCGCGTCGTCGGTAACCGGACCTCCGACGACGCGACGGCCATCAGATTTCAGGCGACGGCACAGGGAGTCGCGAACAAGTCGTTCGGGCTCAACCACCCGAAGAACTATCTCGGCGTTCCGCTCGCGCTGTACCACGACGGCGTCGCCGACGAACTACTCGCCAAGCGCGTCGTCGGAGCGACGGCCGACGCCCGGCGGGGTGCGGCGTTCCTCGGACTCACTGACGAGCGTCCCGACCGCACCGAACTCACGTCGCTCGGCGAGGAGGTAGTCCGGTTCGCGCTGCGCCGATACGACTCGGTCGACGCCGCACTGTCGACGTTCGAAGAGTGGCGCGGGTCGAGAACGCGGTTCTGCGACCTCGCCCCCGAGTGGGGGCAGTTGACGAGACGCGTCGTCTGGGCGTACCCGGCGACCCAACTGTTGGTCGAGGAACTGCAGACCATGCACGAGGACGGCGTCCGCGACCCGTCGCTCGTCGACCTCGTCGAGTGGCTGCACGTCCTCCACCCGACGTTCACCGTGGAACTGTTCGTTCGGGGAACCCGGGACGTTCGCAGTCGGGTGTTGGACGGGGACGGCGACCTCCGGCTCGAAGCGCTTCGGGAGGGGGACGTCTTTCACTCGCCGACGGTGTTCCAGTTGAAGGCGATGCTGTACCACGCTGGCATCCTCACCGAACGAGGGGCCGAACCGCACCGACTCGACCCGGAGACGGACGTCTGGCGGCTGCGAGAACCGCTGTCGTACCGCCGCTGACCGCGCTCGCACCGACCCTGCCCTGTTGCTCGTGTCGGCCCCGCTCTGTCGCTCGCGCCGACCTCACTCCGGTTCGACGATGGACTGCTCGTCACCGTAGTCGAGCGAGACGGTGTGGCCGGTGTGTCGGGCGTGGGTCTCCGCCCACCGACGCGCGGGGTGTTCGGAGAGGAACTGGTCGCCGTCGGGGCACCGTCGGCAGGTGGCGACCCACGGCGTCACGTCGTCGGGGAAGTGGCCGGTGTGGCGTCTGTGGTCGAGCGCGAACTGCTCGAACGACTGGTTGCCGACGCTCAGCTCGTCGAGTTCGTAACCGAGGTCCCAGGTGCGGTCGCAGCGCGTACAGCGAACCGTCGGCGTATCGTCGACGTCGGCGGCCGGCGGCGTCTCGTTGTCGTCGTTGGGTTCGGACACACCCGCCGTTGCACCGCGAGGCACTTCTATCCGACCGTCGGGCGCAGGAACCATTCATATCGAGTTATGACATACCACTCCGTGGTGTTCGAGTGTGTACGATACGATACTGGTTCCGACCGACGGCAGTGAGGCGGCGGCGCGGGCGGTAGACCACGCACTGCTCTTGGCGGAAGCGACCGACGCGTCGGTGCACGTGCTCTACGTCGTCAACGCCGAGCCGGACGAAGTCGCGGTTTCGACCGACGAACGCGACGCCGAGAACGTACAGGACAGCCTCCGCCGGTTCGGAGAGCGTACGCTCGACGACGCCGACGAACGAGCGGCGTCGACGGCGGTGCCCGTCGAAACGTCGATTCGGACGGGCGTGCCGCACGAGGAGATTCTCGCCGACGCCGACGAACGAGACGTCGACGCGGTGGTGATGGGTACGCACGGGCGCAGCGGCCTGCAGCGATATCTCCTCGGGAGCGTCGCCGAGCGGGTCGTCCGCTTGGCCGACTGTCCGGTGATGACCGTCCACGGCGACGACGACGCCTCGCCGTACGAGCGGATTCTCGTCCCGACCGACGGCAGCGACTGTGCGGCGGTGGCGACCGAACACGCGGTGGCCATCGCCCGCGCGTTCGACGCGGAGCTCCACGCGCTCTCGGCGGTGAATCTCGTGGAGGCGGGCGGTCTGTTCAACGCCGGCGGCGTCGACAGCGGCTTCGTCGAACGGCTCGAGGAACAGGCGCAGACGGGTGCGGACGCGGTCGTCGAACGCGCCCGCGACGCCGACGTCGACGGCGAGGCCACCGTCGTCCACGGCGTTCCCCACGAGGAGATCGGCGAGTACGTCTCCTCGAACAACGTCGACCTCGTGGTGATGGGCACGCACGGCCGCAGCGGCGTTCGACGGTATCTACTCGGCAGCGTGACCGAACGCGTGCTCCGGACCGTCTCGGCTCCGGTTCTCGCGGTGCGTCAGCGGGACGACACCTGAGCCCGGGCGTCGCCGAGCGTGCGGCGGGCTATCGCCGCGAAGTGGCGTCGGAAGAAGGGGAACGCGGCCGAACTGCGTCTGGTTCCGCGCGGGGAGAGAGCTTCAGTACCGCGAGGGGAGGTACGCCAAACCGATGAGCAGGACGACGAGCGCTCCGGAGAGGATGGTGACGCCCTGCAGTCCTTTCAGGTGACGGTTGTACGTCGCGATCTCCTGCTGTTGTGCCTGGTAGCTCGCTCTGTCCTGCGTGAGGTAGACGGTCTCGTTTTCCGGGAAGTAGGCGAGGTACTGCTGGTCGCCGACGGTCACGTTGGCCTGGTCTTCGAGGGCGGCGGTGTTGTTCTGCGGCGCGGTCCACGCCAGCGTCGCCTCGCTGGCGGTGATGTTCTCGACGGTCGTCTGGTTACCCTCGAAGTCGAACTGCTGACCCTCGTCGTACTGGGTGCTCTCCGGTTCCGGGAAGAACTGGTCTTCGGGGACGAGCGTCGGGTTACCGCTGCCGTCGTTGTAGACGACGTACCGCTGGCCGTCGCGCGTGACCATCTCGTTGTCGACGGACTCGTTCGCCTGCAGCAGCGCCGTGCGGTTCAGTTCCTCACGGAGCGTGAGGCTGTCGGGGTCGGAGTCGTTGGGGATGAGAACGCGGTAGCTCTCGTTGGAGACCGACACCGAGGAGTTGTTCTCCCAGGTCTGTGTGTAGCGTGCGGAGTCGTTCGTCCACGCGATTTCACCGGTGCGAGAGAGCGTGGTCGGACTGCCGTGGTCGCCGCCTTCGACCTGCGCGTCGAGCGACGTCACGGTGTACTGCTGTCCTCCCTGGGTGAACTGGTCACCCTCCTGAAGTTCGTGTTCGGCGTTCTCGAACTGTATCGTCGGTTCTTCGGCCGTCGCAATGAGCGAGTAGGAGGCCGCTCCGACTAACAAGAAGAACGCGACGGAGATGGCTGCGGCGCGTCGTTGCATAGTTTGGGCAAAGGAGAGACGGGGTATAACAATTACTTTTCGCGGACCCGCAACGCGGTGGTCGGCGCGAGAGGAATCGACGAACGCGGGGCCGGTGCCCGCGGAGACGACGGTCGCTACTCGGGAGCGTCGCTGGTGCCGTCGGCGGCGACGGTTATCTCGAAACGTGCACCGCCGCTGTCGCTCTCGACGGCGTCGATTCGCCAACCGTGAGCCTCCGTAACCTGCTCGACGATGTTGAGTCCGAACCCTGTGCCCTCCGCCGCGGTCGAGTAGCCCGCCTCGAACACCTCCTCCCGCATCGCCTCGGGGATGCCGGGCCCGTCGTCGGCGACGAAAAAGCCCGTCGGCGTTCGGCCGACCCGCACGGTGACCGGGTCGGCATCGTCGTCAGCCGCTTCGGACCCGTCGTTCGAGCCGTGTTCGACATCGTCGTCGGACGCGGGCCGACTGCCTGCGGAACCGTGTTCCACAGCGTTCCGAAACAGATTCTCGAACAGTTGCCGGAGCTGGTCTCGGTCCGCCTCGACGTGGCCGTCGGCGTCAACGACGAGCGTCGCATCCGCCGTCTCGACCGTCTCCCAACACGCCCGCACGAGCGACGACAACTGGATTCGTTCGAGTTCCATCGCGGCCTCGCCGCCGTGTGCGAGCGCGAGGAGATCCGCTATCAGCGCCTCCATCCGGTCGAGCGCGCGCGAGATGTGCGGGATGTGTTCGCTCTCGTAATCCTCTTCGAGGAGCTGGAGTCGACCCTGCGCGACCTGCAGCGGGTTTCGGAGGTCGTGGCTGACGACGCTCGCGAACTTGTCGAGCCGCTCGTTCTGTTCGACGAGCGCCGCTTCGCGGGCCTTCCGGTCGCCGATATCTCGGTCCATCGCCACGAATCGGTCCTCGCCGTCGAGCTCGAGGCGAATCAGATGGACTTCGACGGCGACGGTCGTCCCGTCTCGTCGCTCCAGCGCCCCCTCGAAGCGGCGCGGCGTGTTCGTCGGGAGCGCCGCCCAGAACTGCCGTGCACGCTCGGAGTCGGCGGTCGCGTCTATCTCCCAGACCGCTCTCCCGACGAGTTCGCTTTCGGTGTAGCCCAGCTCCTCGCAGATTCGCTCGTTGACGTCGCGTATCGTCCCGTCGGCGTCGTGGATGGCGATCATGTCCGGCGAGTGCTCGAACAGCGCTTCCAGCCGCATCGTGCTCGCGCGCAGCAGTCTCTCGTTTCGCTTCTGCTCGGTCACGTCCTCCTGAAAGCCGACGAAATGCGTGACCGACCCGTGGCCGTCCTCGATGGGAAACACGTGGAGCCGGTTCCAGAACGGGTCACCGCTCGCGTCGTAGTTGAGGAGGTCCGTCGAAATCGCCTCCTCGCTGCCGATCGCCCGCCGGATCTCCGCTACCGTCTCCGGGTCGGTGGCTTCCCCCTGAAGGAACCGACAGTTTCGGCCGAGTGTCTCCCGGCGGCCGTACCCAGTCAGGTTCTCGAACCCCTCGTTTATCCAGACGATGGGGTTGTCTTCCGCGGTGGCATCGGTGACGACGACACCGAGATGTGCCGCGTCGAGGGCTCGGGTCTTGAGCGCCAGTTCCGCCTCCAGTTCGCCGTCGCGGGCGAGTTCCCGAACGATGCAGACGTGTCCGCCGTCGTCCATCCGTGTGAGGACGAGCCGTTCGGGGACCGGGGCTCCCTCTTTCGTCAGCCCGGTCGAGATTCCGCGCCACGTCCCCCGCCGTTCGAGTTCGGGGAGGATTTCGTCGTGAAACCGCCGGGCCTCCGATTCGTCGTACAACACGTCCCAGTGCCGACCGATCAGTTCGGCGCGAGTGTGGTCGTACACCGCGGCGTACGCCTCGTTGAGATACCGATAGACGCCGTTCTCGTCGACGATTCCGATGGCTTCCTCCGCCGACTCGATCGCCAAGAACGCACGCTGGACCAACGTTTCCGCCCGGTGTTTCTCGGCGAGGTTCTCCACCATATTGGCGAGCACCGGATACACCTCCGGACCGCCTTTCTGAAGGTACTCGTCGACGCCCGCGGTTATCGCCTGGCTCGCGATCTCCTCGCTTCCCTTTCCGGTGAACAGGACGAACGGTGTCTCGATACCCGCTTCGCGTATCTCGTGCAGGAGTTCGAGGCCGGTCGCCCCCGGCATATCGAAATCGCTCACGAGGCAGTCGAACTCCTCGTGTCGCAGCGCTTCGAGCACCTCCGTCGAGTCGGTGAGCGCCGTCGTCTCGACGCTGTCCAGTTCCCGCCGGAGAAACGCCGCCGACGTCTGGACTGCCTCCTCGTCGTCGTCCACGAGGAGGACCCTCGTCGGCCGGGTTTCGGCGCCGAACGGGACCAGTTCACTCAGCGGAGGCGTCGTCATAGCAGGCCATTCCGCACCACCTGATATAAATCGGAAGCATCACGGAGACAAACGGGACGTCCCGACGGAGACCGACCCACGTCGGCGGCCCCCACGACCCCTTCGAGGGGTTAGAGAGTTGGCAGACAGAAACCGACTACAGTAGCATTCGAAGATCTCTCTCGAACTGGGTGTGGACGGATCGGCTGCAGTTCAGACTACGTCCCGGATAACGTCGAGCACGAGTGAGGGCGACCAAAACGGGTCCGGCGACGGTACCTGACGGTACGAGTCGCGGTCGCTTCTGTGGACGTTGTGACGAATCGATGAGAAGCCAAGGGCCGGATTTGAACCGGCGATGGGCGGCTCTGCAGGCCGCTGCGTTCGGCCGGACTCTGCCACCTTGGCGCATCTGAGTGTATTGGCGTCGTCCGCTTAAGGATAGCGATGTGGTTCGAAATAGAAACGCCCGCGGAGCGGTGCTGTCGCTCTGCGGGTGGTGGATGAAGTATGAGTGGCAGGCGGCGAGAACGTGTTTCCAGAGGCTCGCGCACTCCAGTAGTTGCGTTCACGCTGGTGAGCTTAACTTCCGTGTTCGGGATGGGTACGGGTGTTACCTCACCGCTGTGGCCGCCTTA